>CAYZLL010000027.1:0-21884 GCA_964479225.1 uncultured Smithella sp. | reverse complement strand
GCTGATAGTCTACGGAAAGGCGAATATGACTCTTATTTTCAAAGAAATATAAATAAGCTAAGCCTCCACCAAACGTTTTCCCATCTTCATCCAGCCATTTATCATCATCCTCATCGTCAATCTTAGCGCCGATTCCATACAGAGCCAGAGCCTGTCTTGTATTCGGAATTAAATAAGTCACGGTAGGGGTAACCACATATCGGTTATAATCGTGATCACCGTCCTCAAAACCAATATTGAACGAAACAGGCAGACTCAAAATAAATGAACCGGCCTTGTAAAGAGGTTCCACGGAAATGCTCTGGTCAATGACATCATATTGATCATAATCCTGATGGAAATCCGCATATCCGCGGTAATCAATCCTTATGCCGGCATTCTGTGTGATGGCTCCCTGCCAACCGGCGTTGAGTCTTGCGGTTATGGCGGTATCGTCGTCTTCATCATCACTGCCGGATGAGGAGCCGACACGGGAATCATAGAGTCCACCAACCCTTAGTTCCGCATTAAAAGGTGATACATCCTCCTCTTGCTGCTGAACAAAGTATTCAATTCCACCTCCTCCAATGAGGGAGTCACTTCGCACTGAACATGACGCACACTCATCGGCCCAGGAACTGTTGGAATTTGTAATCATCACTGCTGGGATCAGGACGGCTAAAAAAAGCAACCGTATAATAAAGTTATGATTAACCCACATCTCATTTTCTTTAGTATTTTTGAATAAAGCGAACATGTTTATCCTCCTTTCTTTCATGTGTTATTTCTCTCTCGGATACGGCCAGGCCATAATGCCGCCTTCCATGACTTTGACGTTCTTCCAGCCATTGCCTTCCAGCGCCAGGGCCGCTTCGTAACCGCGCAGCGAAATCTTGCAGTAGCAGATGATTTCCTTGTTTTTGTCTTCCGGCAGTTCCTTGAGACGTTTGCGGATCGCGCCTAGCGGTATCAACGTCTCGCCGATGCCCAGGCGCATCTCTTCAAATTCCTCCGGCCCGCGTGTATCAATCAGGAATGGTTTCTCTCCGTTCCGTATTTTATCATAAACCTCCCTGCAACTGATACCTTTCATTCTTCCTTTCATTTTATTTTGCATAATGTGCGCCGTGGCAATAAAATGATCAATGGCCAGGGAGAAGGGCGGCGCGTAGGGAAGATCAGCATTGATGAGATCCTCCACGGTCATTTTCCCCTGAATGGCCATGGCCCACTGGGCAATTTGCTTGGCGACGTTTCCCGGACCGATGCATTGTGCGCCGAGGATACGGCCGGTTTTTTGCTCCGCCACCAGTTTAGTGACCAGAAGCTTGCCTTCCATAAATCCCGGTTTGTCGGGACTGGCGTTGATGACCGTGATGATGTCGGAATAGCCTAGGCGTTTGGCCATTGTTTCCGAAAGGCCGGTGGAGCCCGCCCCGTAATCGAACACTTTGCAGATGCCGGTTTGAATCGTTCCCGGGAAGGTGACGCTGTTGACGGAAGCGGCGTTTTCTCCCGCTATTCTTCCCTGGAGATTGGCCAGATCGCCGTAAGGCGCGTGGACTTTTTTGCCGGTGATGCGGTTGAGGGTTTCCACGCAGTCACCCACGGCGTAAATGTCCGGGCTGGAGGTCTGCATGTATTCATTGACCTCGATGCCGCCAAGCTCGCCGATTTTCAACCCGGCTTCTTTGGCCAGTGTGACGTTGGGACGGACACCGATGGCTATAACGGCCAGCTCGCAGGGAAGCTCCGTTCCGTTTTGCAGTTTCACCGCTGTGAGTTTTCCGTTTTCACCCAGGAAAGCGGCTATGCCGTTTTCGGTGATGATGTTGGCGCCTTTACTGCGGACGTGATTCTCCACCAGCTTTGCCAGTTCCCAGTCCAAAAACGTCAGCAGTTGAGGAAGCAGTTCAATGACGGTGATTTCAATACCCGCCAGTTGCAGCGCTTCGCAGGTTTCGATACCGATGAGTCCGCCGCCGATGACCACGGCCTTTTTGATTTTGCCTTCATCGCGGACGTTACGCAGAAAATCGGCGTCCTTCATGGATTGTAATGTGGTAATGCCCTGGAGATCTGTGCCCGGAACCGGCGGCATTCGGGGAACGGCACCGGTGGCGATAACGAGTTTGTCATACGTCAGGGTGCCGGTTTCTCCTGAAACGGTATTTTTAAAAGACACCGAATGATTTTTCGTGTCGATGTTGGTGACTTCGGTGTTGACCTTCGCTTCGATATCTTTGGCGTTAAGGTAAAACATCGGATTGCGCACGACGCCCGCGGGCGTGCAAAGAAGTGCATTGCGGTCGTTAAAAAAGCCGCCGACATAATACGGATACCCGCACGATGCCATGGAAAGGTCTGCTTCCTTCTGGATAATAATCACTTCCGCGTCGTTGTCGATGCGCCGGGCTTTCGCCGCTGCCTTGGGGCCGGCGGCCGAACCGCCGATGACGATAATTCTTTTTCTTGCCATATATTTCTCCTAAGATCGTAATAATGATATCTTATATTTTTATTTATTAACAGTTTATGAATGCGCGTGCATTGATCTGAATCAATGTAATCCTTTTTTTTAAAAAATGTTAAGAACTGACAGGCATCAATGTTTCAGGAACCTGAACAGCGACAACTTCGCCTGTGGCGCAAACCTGGCCGTTGGCTATTAATCTGGATTCGATGACGACTTTACGCCCTTTGACTAACTTGACCTTTCCGCGAATTTCAAGTGGTCCATTCAGTGGCGTGGGCAATAGATAGTTCACATGTAAAGACGCGGTCAGAAAACGGATGGGCGGCAGAGTATCCATTTCCCGGTTTTCCGCCCGGTATTTGGCTGCCGCGGCTGTGCCGGTGGAGTGGCAGTCGATCAGCGACGCGATGAGTCCGCCGTAAGCCATGCCGGGAATGGCCATATAGCGGGGATGAGGATAGTAGATACAGACAGATTCTTCTCCGTCCCAGTGACTTTTTATTTGTAAACCGTGCTCATTGAGCCTTCCACAACCATAGCAATGGCTCAAATCATCCGGATAGTAATCCTGAAAAGCTTTTTTCATCATGAAATTTCCTCTTATTGAAATGTCAGCTTCGTTCCCGCCATATTCAAAATAAATTGCCGGGGCATCTGTTTTTCGATTTCCATAATGGCCTTGCGTCCCGTGCAATGAGTCGGAATCACATAGGACGGATTAAGTTTTTGAAGTTCCTGTGTTGTGCGGTCTATTATTGGTTCAAAAAATGGGCCAGAAAGATGAAAACCGCCCATTACTGTGTGAATTTTGTCAATGCCCGTAGCTTTCATCGCGTAATGAACCGTGTTGATAATTCCGGAGTGTGCACAACCGGATAGAATCACCAGGCCTTTGTCCTTTAAATTAATGACAATAGAGGTGTCGTCTTCGATGGCATCCCAGACTTCCTTTCCATCTTGATGGCAATGAGGAAGCGGCCACCCCATTTCAAAATCAGTTGTACGGGGAATTTCGCCTAAGAAGAGAATCGTATCTTCCAGAAGAAGATATGGCTTTTGGGTTTCTATGACAGCTAACCCTGCATTCTGAAACGTTTCCCGTGTTAATTTAGGGAAGTTAATTTTCAGCTCTTCCGCGTATTTCAGATAACGAGGCGCTTTAAACACGGAGGGATGTGCCGCACATGGAATATTCTTTTTGCCGATCATGGCAATGAGATTTTTCATTCCGCCTGTATGGTCGCTGTGTCCGTGCGAAAGCGCAGCGGCTTCGACTTGGGTCATCTCAGCGCCAAGCGTGGCCGCATTTTGCGCCGCTCCGTTATCAGAAAATCCAAAATCAAACAGCAGCGTATGCGTTTTTTCGCCGGAAAAAGTTTTAACAAGCGCGGAAAAACCATGCTCCGCCAGCACGGAAGCCTTGATTTCACCTTCTTTTAACGGATTGGCGCGCATGACAACGGCGTTACTGTCCATCGCGGTAATTTCAATGTAGTTGTCCTGTAATGTCAGAATCTCAACCTTGTCGACGGCTTTCAACGTAATGTTTGTCATGATCCTGATCCTCCTTTGGGGTTTAGTGGTCACATACGTTTTCTCCAACCTGTAGCGTACCTGCGAAATAATCGGTAATCAGTTTCTCCGGAGTTTCAGCGGGAGCGCCGACAACCACTTGAATACCCTGTTGGGCGAATAACTGCTGGGCGCGCTGTCCCATGCCGCCCGCGATAATCATCGTCGCGCCTCGTTCGGCGAGCCAGGGAGGCAGAAGGCCGGGCTGATGCGGCGGCGCAGCCAGCTCCTCTTTTTTAACAATTTTTTTTGTTTTAGGATCAACATCCACCAGGGCAAAACTGGAACAGTGACCAAAATGCATCGTCAGTTTACCTTCAGCTAACGGTATGGCTATTTTCATAATCATTTCTCCTTAAGAATTTAATTTTTTTGTTTTATTAATATCATCAGTTATCTGATTAATAATATCCTGCATGATTTTTCCGGTTGGTGTTTTGGAAAAATGGTAAACAAATACCTTGCCGGAGTCACCGGATTGGGCAATGGCCGGATCCATTGGAATAGATCCAAGATAGGGAACAGTCATGTCTGTTGCGATTTTCTTTCCGCCGCCTGAAGGCAGAATCTGGGTGATTTCCCCGCATTTCGGGCAGGCAAACCCGCTCATGTTTTCGATAACGCCCAGAACCGGTACGTTCAGACGCTTGCAGAAACTGATGGATTTGCGAACATCTACAGCAGCCACTTTCTGCGGCGTGGTAACGATAATTGCGCCGTCCAGCGGTTGAATGAGCTGGCATAAAGATAACGGTTCGTCGCCCGTGCCCGGAGGCGCATCCACAATGAGATAATCCAGATCGCCCCAGTGCACGTCGGTTAAAAACTGTTTGATGACGCCCATCTTCATCGGACCGCGCCAGATGATGGCGTCATCCGGATTTTGCAGCAAAAATCCCAGAGAGATGACTTTCAATCCGCCAAACTCCACCGGGAAGAGTCCGTCCGGGCCTCCTTTGAGCGTTTCATTTTCCAATCCCAGCATGGTGGGCACGCTGGGGCCGTGAATATCCACATCCAACAGGCCGACGCGCAGGCCGTTTAGCGCCAGTGCGGTGGCCAGATTAACCGCGACGGTGCTTTTACCGACACCACCCTTGCCGGAAAGGACGACGATTTTTTTCTGAATGCGGCATAACGTTGCCTGCAATCTGCGACGATCGGCATATTCTTCAGGGCTCTCGTCTTTTTTCTTCGTTTTAGCCGCGCAGCTGGAATCGCCACACGTATCACATGTTTTCTTCTCTTCCACTATTTCATCCTCCTCTTTATTTTCCTTTGAAAAGGTAATCTTCACAAGCCGCCTTTAATGTATTGGTCGCCAGAAGAGCGCAATGTTCATGATCTTTAGGAAGTCCATCCAGCGCTTCAAGAACATTCTGCTGACTGATTTCTTTTGCTTCAGCAATTGTCCTGCCCTCAGCCATGCAGGTTGTCATTGAGCCGCAGGCTCGCGAAGGATCGCAGCCATCCGTGATAAACGAGACGTCTCTGATTCTGTCTTGTTCGACCAGAATCCAGAACTCCATGGTATCCCCGCAGGGGCCTGTGATTCTGGCGTGTCCGCTGTAATGACTCATCGGTCCCATGTGATGAGGCGCATCGGCATGTTTTTTTGCCGTCGCGTAGACTTCTTCCAGATTGACTAACTCACTCACTTTTAATCTTTCTCCTCCTTGATGTTGATACTATGCCAAAGTTGCCGAATATCATTGGCGCTCGGTGTTTCTATTTCCACCACAGCTTTCTGCTGAATCTGGGCCTGTGTTACTGCACGATCATATCGGATACGTCCCGCAATGGTTGCCCCCATATGGAGAGCCTTTTCTTCAATCTGGGCCGTCATTTCCGGATTGATATCCCATTTGTTGACACAAACGGCTGCCGGAATCTGAAAATGACGCGTGAGGCCCAACACCCGTTCCAGGTCATGTTCTCCTGATACCGTCGGCTCGGTAACCACCAGAACCTGTGAGGCGCCCGTTACCGAGGCGATAACCGGGCAGCCGATTCCGGGAGGGCCGTCCACGATAATCAATTCATAATTTTCTTTTTCCGCTATTGAGCGGGCTTCCCGCCGCACGGTGGAAACCAGTTTCCCTGAGTTCTCAGCGGCTACCCCCAGGCGCGCGTGCACCATCGGTCCCAGGCGTGTATCGGAAACAAACCACTTGCCGCAGTTGCAATCGAGAAAATCAATTGCTTGCTCAGGACACATTTCCACGCAGACCTTGCAGCCTTCGCAGGCGACGGGATCTACGGTGAATAAAAGGTCTCCCTGAAAATTCTGCTTGCTTTGAATCGCGTCAAAGCGACAGACATCCCGGCAAATGCCGCAGCCGATGCAGTCCGCCTGACGGATGACGGCTTCGTGACCGCTGATAAATTCATGCTGTTGTTTGATTTGCGGCATAAGGACCAGATGAAGATCAGCCGCATCCACATCGCAGTCACAAATCACTGAGCGTTTTGCCAGCGCCGCCAGAGATGCCGTCACGCTGGTTTTTCCCGTTCCGCCCTTTCCACTGATGATGACGAGTTCTTTCATTTGCTTTTACCCCGAAGTTCTTTCTCTCTCCTCTGCCCCCGTTCGTTTTTCCGGCCGTTGATCACATAAAGGGCTGCCTTGTATGGATCTTCACTTTTAAATATTGTCTCACCTTCAATGCCAAGAAGATACTCTGGTTGTATGGAAAACAGCCCGGACATAAAACGTTCTATTTCGTTCAGGTTCGTATGCCTGATATAATTCACGTATGATTCAGGTTCAAGACGCATCTTATTAAAAAAATCGGATTGCGGGTTAAGTAGCATGACGATGATCTTGCCTCCTGTTCGTAAAACAGCTAATGAACGTCGTAGGGCTTCTTTGTAATTTTCTATAAATTGGATCGAAGCAACGAAAATAACGGCATCAAAAGATGATTCCGGAAACGGCATATCTTCTGCGCGGCCCGCCACGGTTCTAATGCTATCCGGTGCGCAGTTCAACGCTTCAGTCGAAATGTCCAAACCGGTCACACGAAACTCTTTTTTGCTCAATTCGCCTTCAATGACGGCTGGTCCGCAACCGACGCTTAAAATATCGCGGCAGCCCTCAAGATGCGAAACAAGGTAATCCGTTTCAACGCGGAAAACATTCTGCCAGAATATTTTCTGGCAGGTTTCGATATATTTTTTTGTTTCTTCTGCGCTTTCCATTTCTACGATTCCTGTATAATCTGATCAATCATCGCTTCGTTTCCTGAAGCAATCATTTCTTTATAGGAGACGCTATGATCAGGTCCTGCGTCGCACTCTGATATTGTTTTATGCTAAATCCGCATGCTTGCATTATTGTATTCGCATCAGCCATCGTGCCGCCACACACATCGTGGTGCCTACCCTCGCGTTCGTGAATCTTGTCCAATATCGCGAGACCCTGCTTATTAAAATCACTTAATACAATTTTACCGTCCGGCGATAAAATTCGAATAAATTCATCACAAACCTTGCGAACAGAGGAAAGATGATGAATCATATTGACCGCGAAAATCACATCAAAAAAACCGTCATCGCAAGGAATGGACTCAACATTAGCCACCAGGAAAGTCACCTGCTGCTGCAATCCGTAATACATCAGGTTGATCATGGCGAATTTTTGTTCCTCGGCGGAAATATCCAGGGAGAAAAATTTATATCCAGACCGTGCCAGAGCTAGTGTGAAATACCCCTTGCCTGTTCCGGCCTCCAGGATATTACCTGAAATGGGCATGGATTTATCAATTATGAAAGCGCGTTCTTCATCCACATCGTATCCGAACTTCCGATAAAGTTCCACCCGTTCCCGATACTTCTGATGGTTTTCAATTAATTCGTCTTTGATCATTATCAAACCGGTCTTTCATTCGTGTAAAAATATTTATTTTAGTATGGCGATAATGTCTTGCGCACCTTTGACACTATCGCCTAACTTTACGGTTATCTCTGCGTCCTTGGGCAGGAAAATATCCGTTCGCGAGCCGAAGTAGATCATGCCGTAGCGGGCGCCCTTTTGTACTATATCCCCGGGTTTCACGGAACAGGCAATACGACGCGCCAGGATTCCGGCGATCTGTTTTACAAGTATTTTCCGCTGTTCGCCCGATATAACGATCGCTGTCTGTTCATTTTCCAGCGAAGCCTTTTCCACAGCCGCGATATGAAATTTGCCCGGAACGTAACGAACATGTTCTGCCCTGCCGCTGAAGGGAATGCGATTGATATGCACATTGAAGACAGAAAGAAATATACTGACTCTCTTTACATGCAGATGAAGATAATCATCTTCAAAAACGTCTTTCACCGCAACGATTTTGCCATCGGCAGGCGAGACAACAACATTATCTTCCTTGGGAACTGCTCGACCCGGATCCCTGAAGAAAAACATAAAAAATAATGTTACTATGGAAAGTATAATTCCCGCAATATTCCACTGTGAAACAAATAGTACAATGGAAAGAATTATCATTAAAATGATAAGTTTTAATCCTTCCGGAGCGAGCGGTAATTTAAAATTATTTTTCATAGTCAGCTGATTATTCGTCTCTTTCCGACATCTTATAAAATAGACCATATTCCGCTCGCGACGCGGTGATGAGCCGCTTATCGATAAGACTTTTTAGCTTTTTTGCCACGTCGTGCGGATGTAATCCCAGCCCGGTACTGATTCCCTCAAGCGTGCATGGCCTTCTGGCCAAAAGATTTAAAATGTCCTGGTCAGTTGTTTCTGGTCGGGAGGTTTGGGAAAGTTCTGTCGATAATGCATTTTCAATGGTTTCCACTGGACAGGAAAATAAACCGGCCAATTCTTTCATTTGCTTTGAATTCACGGCGCTGGCAAAATCTTCATAGGACGGACGGCTAACCGTATTGAGCTGAACTTTCTCTACCCGGATCTTTTTTGTCCATGCCGCTATTTCTTTTACTTCCTCCGCCATGCCGGTGATGCCCGAAACCAGAAGAACCTCCAGCCAGATGCGGCCTGTAAATTGTTGTGAAAAATCAATTAGACCCTGAACCATCTGTTCAAAAGAAATATCCTGGTGGGGACGATTAACATATTGAAAAAGTTGCTCATTCCCGGCATCCAGCGAAGGAATGACGATATCTGCTTTCATCAGCGCTTGCTGTACCTCCGGCAGATGAAGCAGAGAGCCATTGGTGAGAACCGTAACCGGAATAGCGGTCATCTTCTTTATTTTGGTGATGATCTCACCGACGGATGCGTGCAAAGTCGGTTCTCCCGAACCGGCAATGGTTATGTAATCGCATTCAACGCCTGTAAACAACTTTTTTTCCATCTCCGACAGCACTTCAGCAACGGGAACATAGTCGAGCCTCGCGGTTGTTTTATTTGTTGTTTTTCCCAACTGACAATAAACGCAATCATATGTGCAGGTTTTAAACGGTACGATGTCCACACCCAGGGATTTCCCCAACCTGCGGGATGGGACGGGACCATAAATATATTGATAAATTCTTTTCGACATTTTAATCTCCGCAGGGCGATTGACCGCAGCGCTGGCTTGCGCCGCAGCAGGTCTTGCCCGTTTCCTCGAGGGAACACCCTTTCATTTGATCGCGACGGCTGACACCTGCAGATTTCATAATGAAGCCGCTACCACCGCTGATCTGCCGTTTGACTTCACCCTTGCATTCGGGACAGACCGATAACGGTTCATCATTGATGCTTTGTTGTCTCTCAAAGTGCAGGCCACATTTGTTACATTGATATTCGTAGGTTGGCATTCTTTGTCATCCTTTCTTTTTCAAATCGGTTATCTTCTCAAGAAGATTTTTAAAAAGTTCACGGTAACGGGGAAGGGCATCCACCATCAGAATTCCCCTGGAATAATGTTCGGCGATTTTCCGGTCATCGGGAATTTCCATCAGAATGGGGATATTTTCCTTTTGACAGAATTCATGAACGCGGTTATCTCCGCTTCCCATCCGATTGATCAGTACACCGAAAGGCAAATTCAATTCTCTGACCATATCCACCGCCAGTTTCAAATCGTGCAAACCAAAAGGAGTCGGTTCCGTAACCAGCAGGACAAAATCCGAATCCCTGATCGCGGCAATGACGGGACAGGACGTACCGGGTGGTGCATCCAGTATCACTGGAACGTCAGCCGGCAAGGTATTTTTCACGGCGCGGATAAGCGGCGGAGCCAAAGCCACGCCAACATCCAGCCTTCCGGTTATTAGGGTGGTATTATTTGTGCGCGATGTTTCAATCACGCCGATGCGTCGGTCTTTTTCGCTTATAGCCTTGGTGGGACATACGAGTATGCAGCCGCCGCAGCCATGACACATTTCCGGAAAAACCAGCGGTGTTGTTCCGAAAGTGACAATGGCTGAGAACTGACAGATTTTCGCGCACTCACCGCAGCAATTGCAGAGTGGTTCATTGACGTCCGGCACGGGAATGCCGATTATTTTTTCAGAATGACCGGATGTTTTTAAAAATAAGTGGGCATTGGGTTCTTCCACGTCACAGTCCGCAAGCCACACATCGGTTTCAAAGACATGCGCCAGATTGACACTTATCGTGGTTTTGCCGGTCCCGCCTTTACCGGAGGCAATAGCTATTTTCATCGCTCACCTCCATGGATAACCGAAACAATGGGTTCCATGTTATTATTTCTTATCCACAAGAGCGGAAAAACGATATCGCTGGTACAGCAGGGCACCCATACGGCTAAAAACAGAAAGAAGGCTACGAGAATGGCAGTGACAACATCAATGGATGAGCCCATGGCCATCATAATATGAAACAGAGAAGCCCACGTACTTAAAAAAACGTGAGCCGCATGGGAAAATTTTGTTTTCGGCCATAAATATCCAATAGCAATTCCCACAAAAGCCAGAGGATTGATCAACCACCATTTTTCAATGAATCCGAGGTGCACTCCGCGGTGAGGCAATTCGAGCAACCATTCGCCGGCAAAAGGAATGAGCGAATCACTCAATGTTGCAATGCCTACTGAACCGACATATCCGATGACGATTGTGCGCAAGATTCCCCCATTGGAGTGCAGACGGTACATGGCGGTTGTGACCAGCGCGCTGACCAGCACATGCAGCGGATGAAGCGTCCAGAATAAACCTGAAGAAATTTCTCTGGATACCCTGAACTGAATAAAAGCAGCCATAATAATGATACCCGTTACGGTACCAAAAGCCGTAAACGGGGCATGAATTTTAAGTTCGGCTGCAATGACGCCTGCTCTCATCATGAACTTCTTTCCTCCGGTAAATTCTGACCGTGAGAACGACGCGCTAAAACATAAGTTCCCAGGCAGAATCCCGATTGCCGACTGATGACTGAACATTTGGTTTTATAGAGAAAAAAGATTTCACGCGGCTCATCGGAGAGACTTTCAAAATTTCCCTGTCCCTTGGCAATGACCACATCCGCTTCTTTAAAAATACGGCGAAATTCGATACTGCAATCGTCCAGAATTGTTCCAGGAGCATCCGAGCCGTTATCGATAATTTCAACTATGAGATCAAGTCCCGCCGCCAGGGCGTCTGAGCGGGTCGCGTCGTTGATGATCGGGCCGCCGCGCACAGCGAGCGTAACACGGGCGTTTTTCATCTGCTCAATAAGCAAACCGTCAAAAAATATTTCACCGGCGTTGTCGGTCAGATATAATATTGTTTTAGCGTTGAAAACGGCTTTCCGGAAAGATTCGATATCGCCAAATATGGGTTGCATCGAAGCATTTTGCAGGTCTTCGTAAATTTCTCCGTAACCGATTTTATTTTTTGCTCCCAGATCGATTATGTTGCCGGTAATCGCGTAGCGCACAGCCATAACAAAAGGATCAGAGGATAATTCAATATACTTTCGGATTGCGGGCATCAGCGCTGCGGCCAATTCATTATGCCTGTTCTTGGCTGAACGATAAGGATCATCGGCAGATAAAAGTTCACGCAGACGCCGGTGAAGCACCTGTGATGCGGCGGGCGGTGTTTGATTTAAATCCACGTTGGCTAACCACTGTAAAACATTATGCATCAGATTTTGCCGCTCTTCATCTGATGATGCCGCCATTTTGACCACATCTGTGATCTGACGTACGAAACAGGGTATGCAATCCAGAGACATCTTCATGAGCGATATCCTCTTTTTCCTCTTTTCTGTGCGGTTTTTTCATCAACCTCATCCTGCCAGCCGTTTTTTCTGGTTTTGTGTAAATCGAACTTCGCGGTATATGGCTTGATGTCCAGAAGCGGCGTGCCATCCAAAATATCCACGCCTTCTATATGCAAAATGTTCCCCTCGATCTTTATTAGTTCCACCACACTCAATCCGATAGGGTTTGGTCGAAACGGCGCGCGCGTCGAAAAAATGCCGCGATCAACATCCTGCAAGAACGGTTTTACAATCAATTTGACCTCTTGCATTTTATGAAAGTGATAAATCAGGTAAATATGTGAAAAATCAGCCAGGTCTTTAAGGCCGACGGCTAAATCCGGCCACAGTTCAACATATCCCTTGCAGCCTTTGGCATAAACAGGCTGGATGGGTGTTTTTTCAGCGATCGTATGATCGCTGTGGATGATGCCAATTGACCAATAAAGAATGTCGCACGGATTCATACCCAATGTCCCTCCACGTCGGCTGATTGAGCTTCTGTTAATTTACCGGAACGGTATTGATCCAGTGCTTCCGTGATTGTCGCGGCATCGGTATTATATATCTTGATGCCTGCCGCCTGAAGCGCCCGAAAAGCTTTGGGCCCGCAATGTCCCGTTATTAGCGCCTGAACTCCGCTCCGGGCTATATTCTGCGCTGATTGAATACCGGCACCTTGATCGGCATTCAGGTTCTGTGCATTATCCATGACCTCGAACGTTTTTGTTTCCAGATTATAGATAAGAAAGTTCGGCGCGCGTCCGAATCTACTGTCCAGGGGGGCATGTAAATCATCTCCAGATGTTGTCAATGCGATTTTCATGATAAAAACTCCTTATATACACAATCTATATTTGCGGTGACGGCGCAAAGCGGCGACTTACACGCCATCACCGCGGTGCATGGATAAGCTCCATACCGGCTTCGCAAAAGAGGCTATTTTTTTTGCGCATTAGCATTTAATTCTTCCAGACGCTTTTTGATAGCGTCCAATTGCTCTTGTAAGATTTCCGCCTGATTTCCCAGCACCTGTTTTTCGAGTTCCGGGTCAGTTTTTTGATTAGGCGCGGCCATACTGCCGCCATACCATGCCCGACCCGGCACGCCGGTAGCGTAAAAACGGTGGTGGAAACCGAAACCTCCGGCACGGCTACCACGGCCGCCAAAATCGGTTCTCCGTCCAAAACCCTTTCCGAAACCTCTTCCCGCAATGTTATTCATATAACCGGCCACACCAAAGCCTGCGCAATACCCGGCGCCTCTACCTGTCATTGGTCCCATGCCCATGGGGCCTGTTGCATTTCCTCTTGGCATATTAAAAACCTCCTTTCCAAGATTTCTATTCTCTGATTAAAGCTGTTCCGCATTGCGGACATTTTTTTTGCATGCAGGGAACGTCTCGTTCATGTGGTTCACGATATCCGCATGTTGTGCATAAACAATTGCCACCAACGCCTGCGGCGCGAGCTCCACCCATATGGCCAGCACCCTGGCTGCGGCCTTGTCCTTTACCCATCGGGCCTGTTCCATCTCCCCTCGGCATGATCAAAACCTCCTTTCCAAACTTGCATTCGTCTAAAAAACAAAGACAGCTGCCGCCAGCACCGTTGTATACTTTCCGCTCTTCAGCACGCTCGATTGAGTTGTATTTCGTGTGCCGACTATTTTGCCGCTGATTTTAAACAATTTCTTTTTTTCGTCCCAGCTCTCATCAACATTGAAATCAATGCCTAGCGTGGATGCCAGCATTGCCGCCGCCAAATCCTCGGCGTAATCCCCTGTTTGTCGTTCGTTATAACCGAAAGAATGATGTTCGCTGATGTAACCGTAGGCTCTTTTATCAACGGGAATCGCGCAGCCAACGGATGCTGAAATCAAACGGTGCGGTTCGTTACTGCAGCAGCGGCTCATCACGCAAAAGGTTATCGCGCCGGGTAGAAGTTTTTTCAGGCCTTCCGTTCTGGAGATAATTTTGCAGTGAGGTGGCAAAATACTTGACACCTGCACGAGGTTGCATTTCTCAATGCCGGCGTCACGGAGCGCCAATTCAAAAGAATGAAGTTGTTCTTTATGTGTTCCAACGCCTTTGGTAAAAAAAAGTTTTTTAGGGATATACTGATTCAATGTTTGTTTCTCCTTATGATGTTTTTATAATTCGACGTTATCATCGTCTTAATTTTTTATGGTGACCAGATGTTGTTTCAGTCTCACCAGTCCGTTCCAGATTTGTTCATCGCCAACGAATGTTTTTATATCTTTTCCCGAATATTTTATGACATACGTAGGGGTTTGCTTTATTTTATGATCCCTGATTTTAGCGCTGAGCAAAGGGTAGATTGATCTTTCGTTCATCGGTTTCCATGAAATATTGTTGTCTTTGATATAAGCGATAAGATCTTTTTCCTTTTGGATATCTTTATCCTGTGCCGCATCAAACAATTTTTTTCGGACAGCAAAGAGGTTGTTGATGCTGGAATCAGCATTGACGGCATGAAGAAAATATTTGACATAGACCGGTGTGGCTTTGGAAATCGGTACATCCACGAAAGTCATTTTGACATTGCCGGTTGCCAGTAGTTCTTTTAATAGAGATTCTGATTTTATATTGAGTCTTCGACAGGGAACACAAAAGTAGTCGGTAAAAAGTGTAATCTCGTAAGCACCTTTACCCAGCGTCGGTATTTCATTAAATGAATCCTGACCGTAGGCAGGCGTGACAGATCCGGAAAAACTTAATAGAATAGTCACATAACCCGCTAAACCGAAAAGCAGCAACGGCAATTTATTTAATTTAAACATCGGAAAACTTACCTCCCCCAGAAAATAGAGCCATATTTGACGGCGTCTTTCACGCCATGCGGATGGTATTTCGTAATTAATCAGGAACGCCAAAATCAACATGACTGAAAATGCCAGACAAAAAGGACAATAAACGTCATTCTGCACCTGAAAAGCGTACAGGTGGACTTCAACTCCTAAACCCGCTGCCAACAGAGCCCTTACAAAAGAAGACTGATTAAATATTGCAAATACGATAATGGCGGACATATAAAACATTCCGACCCATTTTAGATCAATACCCAGAATATCACCCTTAAGATAGCTGCATGCCGTATCGCAGTAGTCATAATAAGCCATAATACCGATACCGACCAGAGAGAGCGCAATGGTCATGATATTACGATATTTTTTTAAATAGTTCTTTTTGTCAGACATAAGACCGTCTCCCATGCTTAAACCATTTATTTGGAGGCCTGAAATTTTATCTCCAGAGACATCGCATACCCCGTGCTCTGTTGCGACCGCCTCTCGTCATCCTTCCCCGGCAACCGGGTAGTGTAAAGAC
The DNA here is from genome assembly GCA_964479225.1 of uncultured Smithella sp. Classification (GTDB taxonomy): domain Bacteria; phylum Desulfobacterota; class Syntrophia; order Syntrophales; family Smithellaceae; genus Smithella. The sequence goes on along the minus strand of CAYZLL010000027.1, from coordinate 6,347 downwards.
CGTCTGTTCCAGACGGTTGCTTTTATAGGCAGCTAATACTTCTTCAACGGGCCCCCGCACAAAAGCAAAAACACAGATACCGGAAGCAGTAAGTAATTTTTCGAGAGGACGCGAAATAGCTCCGCAAATTAAGACATCAATTTGCTGCTCTTTCATTTCGCTCGCCCGTCCCGTAATATCAGCAGAGATCAATTTAATGTTTGTTCTCTTGTATCCATCTGTTCCTTCTGGTTCCAAAATCAGCAATTGATCAGCCGCATCGAAAACAGTTGAGATACAGTCTTTCCATATTGACAAAGCGATTTTCATGCTTTTCGAACCTTACTGTGGAGTCTGGGTCTATCACCGGTTTTCATGATTATAATGAAATGCAAGGAGGGTGCCAAAGGCCATGTATGATAACAATATTTATGATAACAATTACTTATGAAGGAAGGAGGTATGTATTAATTTATTTCTAGTCGCATTTATGCAAATTTCAATGCAACTGAGTTGCGATAATGCGACAAGTTGAGATGTTTTTTGTGCGAACTAATTAAGAGACATGAATGAAACAGCTTTTTGAAGAGTTTGATGTGCTTCCGGTCAGGTTTCCTTCATTTTTCCCCTCAATGAGTGCAGATATCCGCGGGTAATTTCGACGTTAACCAGTTTGCCGACTAATTCCGGCCCGCCTTTGAAATTAACGATTTTCCAAGAGCACGCCCGTCCCATCATGTCCTGTTCGGAATTTCTACTGCGACCTTCCACAAGAACCTCCTGAACACTTCCTTCGAGGGCCGTGTGCTTTTCCTGTGTATGTTTGTTTTGCAGGGCCTGCAGATCCTTGAGCCGTCGGTCTTTTTCATCCTTGGGAACATCATCTGTCAACTTTTGGGCGGCTGTCCCCGTGCGCGCGGAGTATTTAAAAGAAAAGAGAAGGTCAAACCGGATCTGCTCCATTAAATCAAGGGTTGCCTGATAATCTTCTTCTGTTTCACCGGGAAATCCGACGATGATGTCGGAAGTGATGCTGATGTGCGGACAGACGTGTCGAAGTTTTTTAACTTTCTCCAGAAATTCTTCCGCGGTATATCCCCGATTCATCCGTTGCAGGATACGATTCGAGCCCGATTGAACCGGTAGATGAATATGTTCGCATAACTTCGGAACCTCGGCAAAGCAGGCCATTAAATCATCGGATAAGTCCTTGGGATGGGATGTGGTAAAGCGAATTCTTTCCAGACCGTCAATGTCATTTATTCTTTGCAGTAATGAAACAAAGTTGCAATCCTGATTTAATTTCCTTCCGTAAGAATTTACGTTCTGTCCTAAAAGCGTGACTTCCTTTACGCCGTGCTGAACCAGTCTTTTGATTTCATCCATGATGTCATCCGGTGTCCGGCTCATTTCCGGTCCCCGAAGATAAGGAACCACGCAATATGTGCAGTAGTTGTCGCAACCCTGCATGATGGAAACGAAGGAACTGATCGATCCCTGAGGGGGAGGCGCGAAGATATTGAGCGAAGTGATTTTCGAAGAAAAATCCGTTCGTGTGATTTTCTTTCTCTCTTGCTGACAGGCTGCGATCATCTCCGGCAAACAATGAATATTGTGTGTGCCGAAGACGAGATCGACATCACGCACTCTGCTGTAAACTTTCTTGCCCAGATGCTGTGCCAGACAGCCCGCGAAACCAACGATCAGCTCGGGCTTTTGCTCTTTTAATTTGATTAAACGTCCCAGTTCGCTGAAAGCCTTTTGTTCCGCCTTTTCGCGGATGGAGCAGCCGTTGATCAGAATTAAATCAGCTTTTTGAGCATTATCGGTCAGCGTGTAGCCCATGCCCGCAAGCAAGACAGCCATTTGCTCGGAGTCATGCACGTTCATCTGACAGCCGAACGTTTCAATATATAAATACTTATCCTTCATTGATATCCCATCAGTTAATATGCGGGGTCATTATTATTTCAACCTTTTATGAAAAGCAAGGAACATCGCGTATGATAAATGAATTTTTCTGAGGGGATGTTTTAATGGAATCAGTTACAATTTTTAAAAAATCTAATTGAAAAAAATTATTTTCCGCGATCGATCATTCCTTCTAATATTCCGGCGGCGTCACCGACCAGTTGAACACAGGGGCGTTTTTGGTAATAGCCGGCTGTTCTTTTTTCCGGAATGGGACTATCTAAATTTTCAGTCAGGCCCAGCAAATCCCTGCAGATGATGGAGCCATGGATTTCTTTAAACTGATTGGCTAGTTTTTGTATTCGTCGGTAGTGTTCGGTTTTGGCGTGATTATCGTCCGGGTCGGTATAACCCCAAAACATTCCTGCGACCATGAACATACCGCTAACTGCTCCACAGACTTCGCGGAGCCTACCCATCCCGCCACCGAATGAAGAGGTTAGTTGAATAGCGGTGTTTCTATCTATATTCAAATCGTCGGCGAATGCGAGAAACACGGCCTGTGCGCAATTATAGCCTTCTTTGAAGAACGCCTTGGCTTTATCCTCTTTGGTCATCATTTTCGTTGTTATCCGGGCAGGGAGATGTGCAGTAACTTAATCTTGCGGTATAATGTACTTTTGTGGATCCCCAATTGTCTGGCTGTTTGCGGGCAATTCCATCCGTTTTGCTCCAGGGTTTTCAGAAGAAAGGTTTTTTCAAGATTTTTTAATGATATTCCATTGTCACTCGTGATACTGATTTCCCCGGTCGTGAAGAGAGATTCCGGCAGATGTTTCTTTTCAATGAACCCTCCTTTGCAGAGAATAAAAGCCCTTTCAATGACATTGGCTAGCTCACGGATATTGCCGGGGTAGCTGTAGCTCATCAAAACCGCCATGGCGTCGTCACTGATCCCATTGATAATCTTTTTTTGAATGGTGTTAAAGCGACTGATGAAGTGATCGCACAGTAAAGGGATGTCTTCCATGCGCTCGCGGAGCGGCGGCAATTTTATCTTGAATACGTTAATCCGATAAAACAAATCTTCACGGAATTTTTCCTGTCGTACCAGGTCCTCAAGATTTTTATTTGTGGCGACGATGATTCGGACATTGTGCTCGACGCTTTTTGTAGAGCCCAGGGATTCAAATGTTTTTTCCTGAATGACCCGCAGAAGTTTGACCTGCATTGCCGGCGTAATATCGCCGATTTCATCCAAAAACAACGTTCCGTTTTCCGCCAGCTGAAATCTTCCGGGCTTGTCTTTTTTTGCATCGGTAAAAGCACCCGCCTTGTAGCCGAACAGTTCCGATTCCAGCAATGTATCAGGCAGGGCGCCGCAATTAACAGCGATAAACGGCAGGCGTTTTCGCGGACTCAGGTTGTGAATGGCGCGGGCCACCAGTTCCTTGCCTGTTCCGCTTTCGCCCTCGATAAGCACGGTGCTGGCGCTGTCGGCGATGTCCGGCAGGATATCAAAAAGCTGAAGCATTTGATGATTTTTGGAAATGATATCGGAAAAAGAATATTTTCCCTTGATGGCCTTTCGCAGGTTTTCTTCCACGCTGATATCGCGGAAGGTTTCCACTGCGCCCAGCAGCACACCTTTTTTGTCTCGCAATAAAGCGGTAGAAATGCTGATGGGAAACCTGTGACCGTCGGCATCAATAATCTGCACCTTTTTATTTACAATCGGTTCGCCGGTTTTCATGGTGGAACGCAAACAGCAGCTTTTCTCGCAAATGTCGGCTTTAAGAACGTCCTTGCACAGTTGGCCGATGGCCTCCTCTTTGGGCACACCGGTAATTTTTTCCGCTGCCCGGTTGAAAGATGTTATCCGCCAGTGCTGATCAACGGTAAAAACACCATCGGCAATGGAATCCAGAATGATGTTCTGTTCGTTTCCGGACTCCACGAACGCAGTGTTTCTTTGCCGGTCTTTTTTCATCTTCGTCCTTTAGATGATTTGCCTGTTTAATGACAACCGTGTTCATGCTGGGAACAAGAAATGCCCGAATCTTTGAGTGTTCCGGCAAGCCAGCTTTCCGTAACGGCTTTAACATCTCCGGAGCAGCCGCGCAAGACATCAATGCCGTGGCTTTTCAAAACATTCACAGCGCCCTGTCCCATGTTGCCGGCGAGCATGAGCTTCACGCCCTTTTCGGCAAGCACCTGGGCAATATTGGATTTGCATCCGCAGCCGGCAGGAGACGATATTTTTTCCTCCGCTGTTATTATTTTCTGGCCGTCGATTGTAAATACCGTGAAATACTCACAGTGTCCGAAGTGTTCGTCAATCTGGTTTTGGTAAGATGGTAATGCGATTTTCATAAACTTCTCCTTAAATAAAGTTAATTTATTTTATTTTTTACCTGCTTTTTCTTCTGACAGCAGGATTTTTTATCCATATCTATTTCGCCGCCTTCGATTTTCAATGCTTTGCCGTTCATCAGAACATCGGCTATCTTTTGGTGCGCCGCGTCAATGATTCTGCCGAATGTTTGGCGGGAGATGTTCATTTGAGCCGCTGCTTTTTCCTGATAAAGTTTTTCATAATCCGCCAGGCGAATCGCTTCAAATTCATCGAGGGTTAAAATAATTTCTTCCAAATCCACCGTGGGTATTCCCCGTGGCTTGAAATAATTTTTATCCGGCATGCCGCAAACATTGCGGCGGCATTTTGGTCTGGGCATTTTCCCTGTTTCCTCCTTGCCGATAATAATAGGCATATGCTCATAACTTGTCAAGCAGTAAATTTCACGTTGTTTGGGAAACAATGACAAAAATATGATTATGATTGATTTTTTGCCCTTAAATATTTATCTTATATGTCGTAATTACTGAACTAAAGACAACAAACGGGAGGAAAATATGGGCAAGAATTTAGTCATCATCGGTGGAGGGGCAGGGGGCGCTTCCACGGCGGCAGAAGCCAAACGAAATGATCCTTCTTTGAATGTCACCATTCTGCAAAAGGGAAAATTTGTTTCTTACGCATCCTGTCCGACGCCTTATTATATTGGCGATCTCATCAAGGATCATACCAAACTGGTTGCACGAACGCCGGAAAGGTTCAGCCGGGATGGAATCGACGTTCAACTTGATGCGGAAGTCATCAAAATCGATTCCTCCAAGAATGTCGTGGATCTGAAAGACGGGCGTCAATTTCCCTATGATATCCTGGTTATGGCTACAGGAACATCAGCTATCGTTCCGGAGATGACCGGCATCGACCTGCCCGGTGTTTATGCCCTCAGAAATTTGGAAGATGCCATCAATATTAAAAGCTGGTTGCGGGAGAGAGAGGCGAAGCGTGTTGTGATTATCGGCGGTGGTTTTATCGGCCTGGAAATGAGCGAAGCCCTTCATGCCGCGGGAATTTCTATTACCATCATTCACAAAGACGCGCTGCCGGCGAACCGCTGGGATGCGGCTCTTTCTTCCGTGATGCAGGAAGAACTTCAGACCCATGGCGTGGAATTTGTAGCCAACGCCTCCGCTCAGGGGATTGAAAAAGGGACTGAACAAAATCTGAGAGTCATAACCGACAAAGGCACATTCGAAGGTGATATGGTGTTGCTGGCTATCGGTGTCCGGCCGGATGCACGATTGGCAAAATCCATCGATTTGAAAATTGGAAAAACAGGAGCCATCGCCGTTAATTTTGCCCAGCAGACATCTCTTCCCAATGTTTATGCGGTGGGAGACTGCTGCGAAGCATTTCACAAGGTCAGTAAAAGCTGGGTCAATATTCCGCTCGGAGATATCGCCAACAAGCAGGGACGCGTGGCAGGACGAAACATCGGCGGAAAACCGCTGACCTTTGAAGGCGTTGTCGGGGCGCAATCTTTCCGGCTTTTCAACCTGGAATGCGCGGCAACGGGACTTTCAGAAAGAGAGGCTCTGGCCGCCGGATATACTCCCGTGAGCAATATCACGTGGGGAAGCGCCATGGCGCCCGCACTGGGAATGAGAAAACTAGGGATGAAGCTGATCGTTGACAAATCATCAGGCAAACTGCTGGGAGCGCAAGCCGTTGGTGTTGCCGGTGTGGTAGGCAGAATCAATGTGCTTTCCGTTGCGTTGTGGACCGGTATGAATCTGGACGAGATCAGTTATCTGGATCTGGCTTACGCGCCACCTTTCAGCGCGGCATGGGACATCATTCACAATGCCGCCCAAGCACTGCGTCGGACAATTTAACGCTATTGGTTATTCGCCTTCGGCCAATGCTGTCAGCGCCTTGCGGTCCAGAATACTGATGACGCGGCCGGCTGTGGATAGAATACCATCGTTAGCCATCTTTCTTAGTGCGCGGGAAAGGGCTTCCGGTGTGGCGCCCAGAATCTTGGACAGTTCCCGCTGCGAAATAGTCAATTCCACGCTGGTTTTTTTATTTTCGGCGTCTTGGGGTA
>CAYZLL010000026.1:9264-22771 GCA_964479225.1 uncultured Smithella sp. | reverse complement strand
GAAATCTGTTCATATCCTTCTTTTTTCGCGGCACTGGCAAAAAAAGTATAACGATTTCTTGCCTGTGACTCTCCGGCAAAAGAAGCCAGTAAATTCTTCTCTGTTTTGGTTCCCTTGATTGATTTAGCCATTCTTCATCTCCTTTCTATCATTAATTTTGAATATAATATGCACTTTTTTTGATAAATCAACCGTCATTTTATAAGGATTGGCAAAAGAAATTTAAATTATTAAAAAACTATTTAATTTATGATTCAATTTATAGTACAATAAAACAAAATTTAGATCAGGAGGAATTACTTATGAGCAATATCATGCCGGAAGCGGAACATGTGCAAAAAGCAATCAAATGGGTGTCGATGAATTTGGAAGAAGGAAAGGAACCGTTACCCAAACTAGTGGAAAAGGCCATATTCAAGTTTGATTTGTCGCCTAAAGACACTGATTTTGTGACCAATTTTTTCCGCCAAAGCCAGTCCAAATAAACGGGACCATCAAAGAGCGTTCATTGAATGAGAATAACAGGATGAAATATTCTGTTATTCTCATTAATCTATTCTGGACATTTCTTCATAAATCTTGGAATCAATTTCATCGAAAAAAGTATCATATTGATCTTTCTGCAGCAGGCGTCTCATTTTCCAACCGTCTTCTTTTTTTTTCTCCGTGGTCACGGAAAGAACGACTTCGCATTCTTTCCAATTGATTTGCCTGACCCTGGCACTCGTCTTTGTCCGCCATTGATCAGACACTAAATAATCGGAATTAACCTGATGATTTTTATCATCGATGGTGACATTAACACCTGCACTTCTTTCCTTGATGACCCTCGCCACCGCCCTTAAAACAACTTTTTCCTTAGCTTCATAAATATGCGTGTACTCATCAGGCTTTGTAAGAACAGGTCTGCCAAAGGGATACGTACATGACGTAATCAATACCAATACGATAAAGATGAAAATAAAATTAATTTTTCTGCACATCATAAATAAAATCCTCAGATACGAATATTTTTCTATTTGCTGCTGCCGTTTATCCACCAGTCTCCCTTCTCTTTAAACCACCATTGCGATGAGTCCGTCTGAACGATCCTCTCCGCCAGCTTTTTACCGTTGTCCGTCACCAGACGCTGCAGGGCAAAACTGATCCACTCTTCCGAATATTTATTCCCCAGATCGCCGCATTCTTTCAACTGCAGGATCAAGGCAATCTGATCGGCGTCCCGGACGATCAACGATTCTCTGGTTTGTTTTGCGTTAAATTCTTCAATCACCGACCTGATATCCTCGCCGAAAAAAAGGTCGTCGGTCAATTCTTTCACGGCTTTTGTTTCATCAACCGTAACATATTTTTTGTTCACATAATTCATGTCACCGGTTCGCGCTTCCGGTAAATCATGAAGGATGCACATTTTCAACACTCTCAATTCATCCAGGGATTCATCCATTTTGCACAGCGTGTAACCGACAAAAGCCGTGCGTAAAATATGTTCCGCCACGGATTCGCTGCCGCTGCCCAGAAATTGATAACCGCTGCGCGGTGTCCGGCTGAGCATGCCGACTTCAAATAAAAAATTGGCGATACTGTACATGTTATGCCTTCTTCAATACTTTAATTCTGTTGGCCATCATCTCCGACAATTTGCTGATCTGCAACTGAACAGAAGCCACACTGTCCGGACGCGTTGCGTTGATTCTATCGAGTTGTTCTTTCCAGTGTTCCAGCAGGTCGATTTCATTTTCTTTGATTTTCTTTTCGAAACGTTCCTGATATTCCTTAATAAATGATTCAGACGAACTCATTTGCGCCATCAGCAATCTCCTTTTATGTTTGACTTTGGGACATTATATCATTGCATGCCAATCTTTCAATAACGATTTCATAACGATTTCATAAATCATAATTTGACACCATCCGTCAAATCATATAAACAACACCAAAATAATATTCAGGTATTAAAGTTATATGACTCATAAACCAGAAAAGGAAGATATAGCCGGCGGGCAAGCGATTATTGAAGGCGTCATGATGCGACATGGCAACAAGATCGCCGCGGCTGTGCGCCGACCGGACCAGCAGATCGTTTTTCAGGAGCGTGAATACATTCCACTGACAAAACGGTACAAGGTTTTGGGATGGATGTTCATCCGGGGAACCATTACGTTATTTGAAATGATGATTGTCGGCATTAAATGCTTGATGTTTTCCGCCGATGTGGCCCTGTCCGAAGAAGAAAAGAAACCCAAAGACTGGGAAATGTATCTTTCCTTCGCTATCAGTTTCTCCATCGCCATCTTTTTCTTTGTTGTCGTACCAGCTTTCTTTTTCACCAAAATAAAATTTTTCATCGACAATGTAATCTTCCTAAACATTCTGGAAGGATGTGTTCGTCTCGGAATGTTTCTCTGTTTTCTATCCGCAACGCTCCTGATGGACGACATGAAGCGCGTTTATATGTATCACGGCGCCGAGCATAAAACCGTTTTCGCCTGGGAAAACGGACAGGAACTGACCGTCGAGAACGTTAAAAACTTTTCCACGCGGCATCCGCGCTGCGGAACGAGCTTTATTCTTTTTGTCATGATTGTTTCCGTTCTGGTTTTTTCCCTGTTGGGACGTCCTGATTTCATACACCGCGTGATCTATAAAATATTGCTGCTTCCGGTTGTTGCCGGCATATCTTATGAAGCCATCCGTTTTACCGGTAAGTATCATCACTCCAGACTTGTCCATCTGCTCAGTTGGCCGGGATTGATGCTGCAAAAAATTACCACTCGCGAACCTTCCGATGATCAAATCGAAGTGGCTATCGCCGCCATGAAAAAAGTTATTTGATATCTGTCGGAATCTTTCCTTAAAAATTATTCTTCCCAAGCAAAATGCACATAACTTGTTGACTTTTCCGCTTAATTGATGTAATTAATTAATCATATTCAAGATTTTCAATATTTCAACCAGGGGGAAGTCATTCATGTTAAAGCGCCTTATAATGTTTCTGATAATTATTTGTGCTTCGATTGCCTTGGTTTATCAACCGTCCACCGCAAAAGAAGACACCGCACAGCTCAAATTTCGTAAAACGGCTATTACCAGCAATAAGTTATATACCTACACGGTTAAGGATGGGGATGTGATTTCCACCATCATCAGAAAAATTCCCGGTGTTAAAGAAAAAGATATAGCCAGAAATTATCAACTGATCAAAGAACTGAATCCGGACGTTCCCGACCTCGAAAATCTGGAACCCGGCCAACTGCTGGTTATTCCCGGAAAGCCTGAAATAGCGGCAGAAGAAAGCAAACCCGAGCGGACGGCAGCTTCCGAAGCATTCGTTTCGAAAACAACGCCGCCCCCGCCGAAATTGCCGGTCAAACCGCTTGCAGAACCGGCAAAACCCAAACCTGTTAAAACGTATGTTGCCGCGACACAGAATCTTCCGACCCAAAAAAAGACTTATAAAATAAAGAGAGGCGATACTTTATATAAAATCGTACGTCGCGAACTGAAAGTCAATGAAAGCGACATCCCGCAAAATGTCAAATTCATTAAATCTATCAACCCCCATATTAGAAATATAAATAAAATTTATTCGGGAACAATTATTAAGTTGCCCGGAAGCACTTTATTTGTCAAAACGCCTGATGATCTTCAACCAGTCACGCGCGAGATGACAACCGGTCTGGAAAAATCGAGTCAACCTAAAAAAATAATCGAAGTCAAAGAAAAGAAGTTTATGCCTCCGGAGGCACGCCTGGCGGTTCTCAGGCAAATTATAACTCAGATGAACGCCACCATTGCCACATCCGGCAATTACTATCTTCCCATACCGAAGGCCGGCCAGGTCACCATAGACTGTGCTCAGATGCCTGTTGTTGAGTTCGATGATAACACAACCGTCTTTATAGATCTGGAAAATCGCGCCCATGCCAATCTGAAAAAGATGATTGCCGACAACTGGACCAACTACTTCCTCGTCAAAGTGGACCGGTCTGATGATGTCATTTCCATTTTTAAAAAGGTTATTAACAGCACACAAAACTACAGCATGACAAAAAGCGAAAAACCTTTAATCCTCGGCGCTTTGCCTCCTGTGGAAATGGTTGTTGACTGGGTCATTGCAAAATCAAACAACACGCAACCGATTCAGGCCATACGCTCGATTGATGAAAATAACCTTCTCCTGCCCAAATCCGTCAAGAATTATTACCAGAAGAATGGTTTAATTATTAATGAAATATCGGAAGAATCAGGAATGGTTGGAAAACCGGAAGAGCTTTACTCGTTACCGCCAATTCCGGTTTTTCCCAAGACTTCTGCTCAGGATTTTTCTTATACACTGGTTACAACTTTAGGATTGACGGCTGAAAAAGATATCGACATTCAACTCTTCGACACCGTAAAAGACGGCTTTAATCTATCGATTAAAGCCGATGTCCTGGTGACCAAGGCAGACAAGAAATATGTTATCTACTCACAGGTTCTTTCCCCGCAATTCATTAGTGCATTAAAGCAAGCAGGGAATGAAACTATTTTTGTCAGCGATGCTGACTCGCCTAAAAGTAATTTGGAAAGTATTTTGAAAGGTCTTCAAATTCCTTTTGCTTCCGGCAACTACACCTTTTCAGGGTCGGCCAAAAACCAGGCACCCTACACTTTAAAATTTGACGGTACCAGAATTAATCAGGATTTGTACGTGGTCGATTTCGATATGGACCCTGAATTACGCGGTTTACTCAAAGAAGTTTGGTCGGTCAATATGGCCAGATATTGATGACGACTCATGGTTAAAGCAATTGCCCTCTTTTCGGGCGGATTAGACAGTGTATTAGCTGCGGAATTAGTGCGCAGGCAAGACATTGAAGTTCTTTGCCTGTCATTTATCACCCCCTTTTTTAATGCCCAAAAAGCACAAAGTGCCATCCAGCAAATTAATCTGCCCCTGACGATTCTCGACATCACAGTCCCGCATCTGGAAATGCTTAAAGCGCCCCGCTACGGCTACGGGAAAAATATGAACCCCTGCATCGATTGCCATACGCTGATGCTGAAAATTGCAGGACAAAAAATGGAGGAAACGGGTAGCGATTTCATTCTAACCGGAGAGGTGCTCGGTCAGCGTCCCATGTCACAAAACAAACAGTCTCTGTATGTGGTCGCCAAAAACTCCGGTTACCGGGATTATATTCTACGACCCTTGAGTGCCCAATTACTGGACCCTATAAAAGCGGAACGGGAAAACCGGATCGATCGCTCCCGTCTGCTGGCGATTCAGGGACGAGGGCGCAAGGAACAGATGAAACTGGCTGCTGATTTCGGTATCCGTGAATACGCGCCTCCGGCCGGAGGCTGTCTGTTAACTGATCCGATTTTTTCACGTCGCCTGCGTGATTTATTTACCCACCATGAAGATCATCATTCTCGAGACTTTGAGCTTCTCAAATTCGGACGCCACTTCCGTTGGAATGAACGCTGCAAAATCATTGTCGGCCGGAATAACACGGATAACGAAGCATTAAATCATCTAGTGACGGCCGATGATTTGATTTTCAAAATGAAAAACTTCCCCGGCCCGCTGGTGGTCATCCCCTATGGAAGTGCAAACGAAGCACAAATCGCCGCTTCTCTTTGCGTCCGGTACAGCGATGCTCCCGATGATTCTGAAGAAGAAGTGGTTTATCAGTATCAAAACTCATCCCAAACGATCAGGGCCAAAGCAGCTTCTAAAGAAGATTGCCAGCGATGGATTATTTAAACGGATGATTTACTTATATTGCTGCGAGAAGGCAATGACTTCGCATCAACTCTGTTCTGTCATTTGATGTTCCGGTCGCAGAAGATCGTCGACCGTTTTGACCGGATTGAAAACAATTAACGGGGCCTTCACGAAAACGGTATTCCACTTGGCCATGGCGCCGTTCCAAAGACCGGGAACTTCCAGCGCGTTGATCACCCTTCCCTTTTCATTTTTCCTGGAAATCAGATAAGCATTATGATCAACATAATCGGCCAATTTAAACTTTTGCCCCCGATAATCTTTCAGGCAACAGACCATGTCCACCGGATTAAAGTATTGCGCTTTCTCCCAGATTGATAATTGTTCCGGATTGTCCTGATCAACATGAACCTTCTCGACAATCTGCAGCGACTGCGTGCCGTCTTTTTCCTCCACCCAAAAAGGCCCACCGCCGGGTTCTCCTTCATTTTTTACCATCGCGCAGACGCGTAATGGCCGGTTTAATCTTGACAGAAGAAATTTTATTTTATCCCAGCGCGGTTGTCGGTTAAAGTCTCGCGGGAAAATGATATTGAACTTTTTTGAACACAAAAAAATGATTTCTTCGATTTGCGAACGGTTGATTTTGGGGTTTTTCAACTGTTGGATGGCGGAAAATATTTCTTCCTGAAGACCCATCGCCAAGCCTCCCATGATTTTCTTATAGGGAATGATTTCTTTCAAAAGCCTTTCCGCAGCTATGTTGTCAATATTTTTTACGAAAATAAAATCCGCATTTAAACTCTGCAAATTGCCCAGCAGGGTACCATGACCGCCCGGTCGGAAAACAAGATTCCCACGGTCGTCTTTAAACGGCAGATTATTTTTATCAACGGCGAGAATGTCTGTGGACGGTGACTGAACCGACAACGAGATTTTGTATTTTACCCGGTGGATATTTTCGTAGCAGGCTTGCACCGCTTGTATCTTTTCAATGATATTTTTCTTGTGTTCCGGCGAAACCGTAAAATGCAGATGACAGATGTTGTTTTTCGAGCGAATATAATGCGCGCCCTCCACCAAATGTTCTTCCAGAGCCGTACGCACATCCCCTTTTCCATACAGATGAAAAGGAATTAACGCCTTGGGCAGCCAGCCGTAATTCAGACCTTCCGGTGATAAAAGGTAATCGAGGATGTTTTTAATATTTCCTTGCCTGTCCTTTTTGATCAAACAGGAGAAGGGATGTTTTTTTAAACTGCGGATAAATAATTGATCGGTTGTTACAGAACCGAATCCTTTATTAGCCCTTGCAGAAAACCATTGAGCAAACATGCGACTCGCGGCGCCGGAAGCCGGAACAAATTTTACGATTTTATATTCGACGGATTTTTTTTCATAAAGCGCTATCAATTTATTTCTTTGCGCAAGAGCGATGGACAAAATCCCGTCATGCATTGCACACGGTCTATTCAGATTGACATAACGCGGACCTTTCCTGTAGATAGCCAGTTGCCCTTCCACATCGTTTAACTTCAGGCCGCGTCTTTGTATCTGCACAATATCTTTTTTTGAAAAAATCAGTTTTGTTTTCATGGTTTTCTTCACAGAATGCAAATAACATCAACACGGGACATTGGCAAGCAGAATCGGGGCTTGGTGTGTGTTTGCACAAGTTGACCTGTGTAAAGATTTGACAAAACTTTCTTACACGAGTAAACAAAGAATCGAGGGGAAATTCGATGAATAATTTCTATAAATTAATCAGCTGTTGTTTTTCGTTGATCGCCGTAATATTATTGATGGCGATCAACGCGCAAGCACGGCCTGACGATGGGCAATCCGAAGTTCAATCGCTTCTACAAGCGCTGAAAATTACCGTGCCGCTTCATTTTTGCAATGAGCCGGTTCCTGTCGATGAAACGGATGTCCAGGAGAGACTGGAAAGAGAACTGCTCATTGCTTTAAATGACCGTGACAGTGTCATTCTCTGGCTCAAACGTTCCTCCCGTTATTTTCCCTACATCGAACAGGCATTAAAAGATCATTCTCTGCCCGATGATTTGAAATATGTGGTCATCGCAGAAAGTTCATTAAAACCTTTGGCAACCTCATACAAGGGAGCCGTCGGTTTCTGGCAATTTATTGAAAGCACCGGCAACCGGTACGGCATGAAAATCACCGGCGACATTGATGAACGCCGTAATCTTTACACCTCCACCAGCGCAGCGATAAAATACTTTCAGGATCTTTACGCCAATTTCAACTCGTGGACACTGGCCGCAGCCGCTTATAACATGGGTGAGGACGGCCTGAAAACGGAAATGCTCATGCAGAAAGAACGCAATTATTACCGGCTTTATCTGAATGAAGAAACCCAAAGATACCTTTTCAGAATTCTTACCGCAAAAATGATCCTGTCCAATCCCGGGAAATATGGTTATTCGCTGAAGGAAGATGATCTTTATAAACCGTTGTTGTTTGATACGATCGAAATTACAATAAATGATCCCGTGCCGATTCATGTTATAGCCAAAGCGGCCAATACGTACTTCAAGGTCATCAAAGACCTTAATCCACATATTAAGAACTATCATCTCTATCCCGGCAAATATAATATTTTAATTCCACGGGGCGCTTCCTCCGGTTTTATCAACAGATATGATTCTCTGCTCAAACAATATGTGGAAGAAAAAGGGAGATCTGTTTATACTGTAAAAAACGGTGATTCTCTTTATATCATTGCCAAACGTTTTAATGTTTCGCTCAAAGCCATCATGCTCTGGAACGGTATCTCCAACGGCAAGAATGTGTCCCCCGGAGATCAACTGCTCATTTTTACCGAATCGGAAAAACCAGCGTCATCAGAAAAACAATAACCGATTCCTTTTCCAAAACGATAACACACTGCTGATTATCCCCCCGTAATTCTTAATATCTTGACAAATGTTGCATTTGTGTTTTAATCTTTTTACAACAATTATTCTCAATAAATGGAATGCAGAAACCATGACCATCACAGAAAAAATTAACAGACTAAAAAAAGAAAAAAATGCCGTTATTCTGGCGCATAATTATCAACTGCCGGAAATACAGGACATTGCTGATTTTGTCGGTGATTCACTGGGGCTGAGTCTGGAAGCCGCGAAAACTGATGCTTCCGTGATTGTCTTTTGCGGTGTTCATTTCATGGCGGAAACCGCAAAAATATTATCACCGGAAAAAACAGTGTTGCTTCCGGAAAAAAACGCCGGTTGTCTGATGGCCGATATGATTGATGCCGCGGGCTTGAAGTCTCTTCAGTCCGGTCATCCCGGCGCGGTGACCATGTGTTATGTGAACTCTTCCGCCGCCGTAAAAGCGCTTTGTGACTACTGTTGCACTTCCGCCAACGCCCTGGAGATGGCCCGGAAAATTCTTTCCCAAAACCGGGAAATTATTTTTGTTCCCGATAAAAATCTAGGACGGTATGTTTCCGCAAAGCTAAATCATGATTTCATCTTATGGGAAGGTTGCTGCCCCATCCACGCCGACATTACGCCGGAAGACATCCAAAAGGCAAAAAGTCTGCATCCTCAGGCAAAAGTGATCGTTCATCCGGAATGCAAACCGACCGTCACCGCATTGGCCGACATAGTCTCCTCCACGGAAGGCATGAGCCGCTATGTGAAGAATTCTCCGGACAAAGAATTCATCATCGGTACGGAAATCGGCATCATTCACAGGTTGAATAAAGAAAATCCGGAAAAGATTTTCTATCCGGCTTCAGACAAGGCCATCTGTACGGACATGAAAAAAATTAATCTGGAAAAAGTTCTGTGGTCACTGGAAAATCTGTCATATGAAATAACGTTGTCACCGGAAATCGCCGCCCAGGCCAGACTTTCCATAGACAGAATGCTGCAAACAATATAAATTTACAAAGCGTTATCGATTGTATTTCCGGAGATAGAATTTCATGAAGAAAAAAATTATTTCGACAACGGAAGTTCCTGTCGCCGGACCCTATTCGGCAGCCGTTGAAGTCAATGATCTGATTTTTATCTCCGGTCAACTGCCTATCCATCCTACGACCGGCGAGTTGATCAGCGACATTCAACAAGCCACAAGACAAATCCTGATCAACATCCAGGCGCTTTTGAAGAAGACAGATTTGGATCTGTCCCATATTGTCAAAACAACGATCTTTTTAAAAAACATTAAAGATTTTCAGGCCGTCAATGAAATTTATGCCGATTTCTTTCCTCAGCAACCTCCGGCCCGTTCAACCGTTGAAGTCAGCGTTTTACCGAAAGGAGCGCTCATTGAAATTGAAGCGATTGCAGCAAGAGATTAAACACTTTTTTATGATAATTTTATGCCTGTCAAAAACGAACCACTAAAAAGGACAAAGGATGTGAATCACCCTTCCAGTGATCTGTCGATTTTGTCGGAAGAAATCATCTCTAAGGCAGGCGTAGGTATCTATATCGTCCAGAAAGGTAAATTTGTTTATATCAGCAATCTTTATCAACAAATGACCGGTTACACGGATCAAGACCTCCTGGGAAAGAACTCTCTCGATTATATTCATGCCGACGATAGAGAAAAAGTCAGAAAGCTGGCGATAAAATTTTTAAAAAAAGAAATTTTCGAACCTTATGAATACAGATTCATCAAGAAAGATAAGGAACTGAGATGGATTCTGGAAACGGTTACTCCCATCGTTTATCAAGGAGAACGGGCGACGCTGGGCAGTTTCATGGATATCAACGATCGCAAAATGACCGAGGTAGCACTGAGCCTGAGTGAAGAAAAATATAGAACCATTATTGAAAATATCGAAGACGGTTATGTTGAGCTGGATCTCAAAGGCAACTTTATCTTTTTTAATGACGCGATCAGCAAAATGCACGGTTATCGCAAGATTGAGTTACTGAGATTAAACTATCGCGATATTATGGATGAAGAGAATGCTAAAAAAATATACGAAAAATACAACAAGGTTTTCAAAACAGGCGTGCCGGAAAGAGATTTTGAGTATGAAGTCATCACCCGAGACGGACAGAAAAGAAACCTGGAAACATCCATATCCGTGATTAAGAACGCCTCAGGGCGGAATGTTGCTTTTCGCGGCATTGTTCGCGACAGAACCAGGCACAAACAAAACGAAGAAGCATTGCGGAACAGCGAGGAGAAATACAGAAGCATCCTGGAAAATATTGAAGAAGGATTTTTTGAAGTCGATCTGCAAGGCAACCTCACTTTCTTCAACAATTCAACCAGCGTTTTATTAGGTTATTCCAAGGATGAATTGATGGGCATGAACTTCCATCAGTACACCGAAAAAGATACGGCACAGGAAGTTTTTAAAACTTTCAACAGAATGTACCAAACCGGAGAAGCAACCCATGAATTCGATTGGCAAATTATTCGAAAAGACGGCACGAAAAGATATATTGTAACCTCGATCTCTTTAAAAAAAGACGCTGCCGGCAAACCAATCGGGTTTCAGGGCTTTACGCATGACGTCACGGAACGCATTCAGGCAGAGATGCAAAAGAAGGCTGCACAAGAAGCGCTTCGTGAGAGCGAGGAAAAATACAGAAGCATTCTGGAAAATATTCAGGAAGCCTATTTTGAAGTCGATCTGGCGGGTAATTTTACTTTTTTCAACGATTCCTTATGCAGAATTACAGGATGTTCAACAGAAGAGTTGATCGGTGCTAACTACGCGCAGTTCTCGGACAAGGAAAACTCGAAAAAAGTTTTTAATACCTTTCATAAAGTCTATTCAACCAATCAACCCACCGAAGGATTCGATTGGTTGATTGTCAGAAAGGATGGCACAAAAAGATTCATAGAAGCTTCCGTATCTCTGAAAAAAGATTCTACGGGCAGGCCATCAGGATTTAAAGGAGTGATACGGGACATCACCGAACGCAAAAGGATCGAGCAGAAGCTGAATTATATGGCTACGCATGACGCTCTGACCGGCCTGCCGAATCGGGTCATGTTCAGTCAATTATTGAATCAGGCCATCCAGACGGCAAAGCGTAACAAAAAGAATCTTGCTGTTTTCTTTATAGATCTCGATCGTTTTAAAATTATCAATGACACGCTGGGGCATGACGCGGGAGATCAACTTCTTCAGGAACTTGCTAAAAGATTTAAAGAAGCCCTCAGGTCATCTGATATTGTCGGACGTCTGGGAGGAGACGAATTCGTTATTCTCATTGAAGAGTTTAATCATTACGGGATGATGAAGAACGTGGCCAAAAAAATACTTTCGGCAGCGATGAAACCCGTCATGATTATCGACGAGGAATGTCGCGTCACAGCAAGTATCGGCATCAGTGTTTATCCGAATGACGGACAGGACGAGCAATCCTTAATGAAAAATGCCGATATTGCCATGTATTATGCCAAGGAAGAAGGCAAGAACAATTATCAGTTTTATAGCAAAGATATCAAATCTCAGTCTAATGAGCGTATGTTAATTGAAACAAATTTACGACGCGCCCTTGAACGCAATGAATTGTCTTTGAATTACCAGGCGCGTCTGGATTTTAAAACGAACACCATCACGGGCGTGGAAGCCCTGCTGCGCTGGAATAACGAATACCTTGGGGCTGTGACACCGACACAGTTTATTCCGGTCGCCGAAGAAACTGGATTAATCGTGCCCATAGGACGATGGGTGCTGAAAACCGTCTGTTTACAGAATGTCGCCTGGAAAAAACAGGGATTGCCGCCCGTTTGTATGTCGGTTAACCTGTCCCTTCCTCAACTGATGGATGACGGCTTCCTGGGCGACATCCAATCCGCATTAGATGAATCCGGCATGGATCCCCGCCTGCTGGAACTGGAGATCACCGAAAGCATGGTCATGCATAATCCTGCGTCTCTGATTACGCTCCTTTGTAAAATTAAGGATATGGGAGTTAGACTGGCTATTGATGACTTCGGCACCGGTTACTCGTCACTGGCTCAAATCAAACGATTCCCTATCGATACCATTAAAGTGGACCGATCATTCATTCGCAATATGACCGAAAATTCTGAAGATAAGGCGATGACCGAAGCCATTATCACCATGGGCAAATCCCTGAGTCTGACCGTCGTCGCTGAAGGTGTGGAAACACTGGCCCAAAAAGAATTTCTGCAGGACCATGTTTGTGACGAAATGCAGGGCTTCTATTTCAGCAAGCCTGTTCAGGCCAAAGAATTTGCCGAATTGCTGCGCAAGCATAAATCTTCCTGACGATAAATTTTTTCAATGCATTCCAGTCATTGTGAAAGGAATCATCACTATATTTTGGGGAGATAAAAAATCATGACTCGACCATTTGTTAATGCCCTTCTGGACAAAAAGCTACACCTTGCTTTATTGATGATCACAATGACCTTTATGCTTTCCTCCTGCGCTTTGTTTCGCCAGCCCTCCCCTCCTCAGGTTAAACCGGCTAAAATAGCGGTCGTGCTGGGCGGCGGCGGTTCCAAGGGTTTCGCGCATATTGGCGTACTCAAGGTCCTGGAAGCACAGAAAATTCCTGTTCACATGATTGTGGGAACAAGCGCCGGCAGTATCGTCGGCAGTTTATACGCTTCGGGAAAATCCGCTTTTCAGTTACAGGATATCGCTTTAAAGATGGATGAGGATAAGGTCATTGATTACAACTGGACCATCTGGACCGGTGGTCTCATCAAGGGCGACAAGCTGGAAGATTTCATCAATGTCCATGTCAAAAATGCTCCGATAGAAAAACTCAAAATTCCTTTTTATGCCGTCGCCACCAATATCGCGACCGGTAA
>CAYZLL010000026.1:0-9164 GCA_964479225.1 uncultured Smithella sp. | reverse complement strand
ATTCATTTCTGGATGGATAAGCGCTGGGCTCCGGCAGATTTAATCCGCGGCAAGCTTGACATTCTTTCCCGCATTGTGGATTACGGCAATGATTACGGAATAACCGTTTGCCTGAAGAATCTCAGTGAGCGCGCCGACAGTTTTGCTCCGGCATTTGAAGCTATCCCGGATTTAAGAATGACGCTGGATATCGGCCATGCCCAGCTTCTGGCAAAACAAAATACCTCCTTTCGATTTATTGAAGATCATTTTTCCCGCATCGCGCACATTCACGCACATGACAATCACGGCGGAAAAAGTGTCAAAGATGATCTGCATCTCCCTCTCGGAGAAGGCTCTGTGAATTACAGTGAGATTTTCAAGACGCTTGTTAGCAAAGGCTACGACTCAACCATTACAATGGAAGTTAAAATCAAAGACATGCTCAAAACCAGAAAAACGCTGGAAGATTGCCTTTTGCAAACATAGACTATTCCGTCTGCTGCCCGAAAATGCCGCAAGCACACTGATAAAAAGATGGACTGCGCCGCATTTGTCCGTTGTTTTTATGCTTATTTCTTTTTCAGAATAATTTCCTTCACCAGCCAGATCCCTGATAAAATCGTTACAACCATCACCCCTAATGCAGCCAGAGCCCATTTGGTGTTGGTTGCCAATCCGGAAAGCGCTACGAGTAATGGCGTTGCCCGGTTCAGATCCGCCAGAAAATACAGATGCATCGTGTTTTCGAAAAAATCGCAGATCGCAGCCACAAACGGTGTGAGAACAAACCAATTGAATTTGGAATGTACATGGCTGATGCGAAAAACTCTGGCGATGAGTAAACTTAAGAATATGCTGTACCAGACGGGATGAAAATAATCGAAGTAGAAATGTCTGTAATAAGCCGCAATGTCACCGGACGCTATCCACCCCGACGCAATGGCCTTGAACTTTTCACTGCACATGGTGGTCTGCAAAGCAAAGGCATTAAGGGTGCCCAGTTTATGCAAGATCGAACCGATGATGATCTGTGATGTAAAATAAATGACGGCAAATAAAGCAATGAGGAAATTCGAATTGGATTTTTGGATAATCAGATTTTCGACTTTGGCTAACATATCCGTTATCACTCCTTCTGAAATAAGGCACCGACATTTTAATTTATTACATCCATGGGAGTCATCAATGTGCCCCCTGGCATTCATGGTAGGTTTGCAACAATCGATTATATTCATTTTCCATGGATTGTATGACGTCCACCTTTGCCTTCGCCTCACCGGCAACGCGGTTATACCAGTGGCTTTTTTCGTTGTAGGCGTTAATCTTGACGTTAAGTTTTAGAATTTTTGGGGCATCACCGGAGGCGTATTGCTGTTCTGTTTCGATGGATTCCTTCTCCTCGTTCAGGTCATTCTTTAAACGACTGAGCTGATCCTGCAAGGAGGCTAATTCGGCTTTTTTAATTTCAATGTCACGAAGCAGATTTTCCGGTGGTGCAACGCAATTTTTTTGCGCCACAGGAAGTGATTGCAGTCCGAATATCTGGACCGTCACGTACGTTTCGTGGCCTTTCATATTTCCTTTGATCACCGCGGCGCCGATATCCTGAACCTCTGAGGATAAAATATTATTTCTATGCCCGGGGCTTTGCATCCAACCGTCAACGATTTTCTGATTGGTATAAAAATCACCACTCCCGATATTCTCCGCGATGATTTTATACGGATAACGAATGCGTTGGGCAATGTCAGAGGCCTGCTCGCCGGTGGGAGAAACATGAGCAAAGTACTGCTTTTCCAACATGTCCCTGGCTCTCGATGCCGCAATTTCATTCAGAAGCTGATTTTCCGCCAGTGGAGGAAGACCGTTGTCCGCTCGTGCTTTGTTGGTCAGAGCAATGACATTTTCCCGGGTCAACAACTCCCGCATGATGGAAGGTTCGCTGGAATGACCGCTCTGCAGCACCTGCTGCAATGAAGATTCCCCGAAATTCTTTATTGTTTGAAGAAAATTAAAAATTCCGGGCAGATTGGTAATGCTGACCACGAAGGCAATCACGGCAAGAGAAGCAATAAAAATTCCATTCTTTTTCCAGAAATTAGATGTCATGAGAAAATGCCTGATTGACTGGATTTTGAAATGTAATCGTTTTTAAAATTACTGAAAAGTCGATTCAGGAAAAACAGTTATAACTTATTCCACCTTGACGTTCGTTGCATTGGGAATTTCCGATACAAATTCAACTTCACGCGGAACCTTATAACCAGAAAGATAGGTTTTACAAAAACGGATGATTTCTTTCTCGTCGGCGATGTGTCCTTCTTTCAGGACAATCTGCGCCTTCACGATTTCACCACGCATGACGTCTGCCTTGCCCGTAACATAGACCGCCCTGATGCCAGGATGCATGCCCATAACCGCTTCCACCTCTTGCGGATACACATTAAATCCACTGCTGATAATCATCCGTTTTTTGAGGCCGGTCAGAAAAATATAACCGTCTTCATCCATGCGGCCCAAATCCCCTGTGTGCAGCCATCCGTTTTTAATGACCTCAGCCGTGGCCGCTTCATTCTTATAGTAGCCCTGCATGACATTATCGCCCCGGACAACCAGTTCTCCGATGGTATTGCGCGGCAACTCATCGCCCTTGTCATCGACTATTTTAATCTCCACCCCGGCAATAGGAATCCCTATCGAGCCGATTTTGGGCGCAGGATCAAGCATATTAAAAGAACAAACGGGCGATGCTTCCGTTAATCCGTAACCTTCAATCGCTTCGACTCCGAATTTCTCTTTAAAAAGCGGTAGAAATTCAGGGGGAATTGGCGCGCCCCCGGTAATGCATACTTTCAGAGAACTGACATCGAATTTTGAGGCTTTTTCATAAAAGATCATTCCTAAAAAAAGACGCGGCACGGCAGCGATATAGGATATTTTTTCCCTTTCAATAGCGCTAAAAAGACTGTCCATCGTCAATCTGTCCATCATCACCAAAGAACAGCCGGCCCGAACAGCCAGAAGCATATTGACACTGGCGCCAAAAGTATGAAACAACGGAATCAGAGCCAGCACAACATTATCCGGCGTTCTCTGTAAAGTGGATTGAATCACGTCCGCCTGTGAGCACAGGTTTTTGTGTGTCAGCACGGCACCGAGCGGTTTGCCCGTCAATCCCGCCGTATAAACCATGACGGCCGGATCCTCAGGAAATATGTTTTCCGGAATGTCCGGCAAATCTTTTTGATCCTTGCCGGCAACAAGCTCCTGATTCTGATTGAGCGCATCAATAGCTATGACACGACGACAGGACAACAACTGATCTCTGGCTTCGTCATATTTTTTAATCTGAGATGTCAGCGTAATTAAAATTTTTGCGTCGGAATTGTTCAGCAGGTAAGTCAATTCATAAGGCGTCGATGACGTATTCAGCGGGACAACCACCGCGCCGGTTTTAAGCACACCAAAATAACTGTACACAAACTCCGGAACATTGGGAAGCATCACCGCCACTTTGTCGCCCTTGCCGATACCGGCATCTTTTATCAACCCGGAAACAGCGTGAACAGCCTGATGCAACTGCCTGTACGTAATGTATAGCCTATCATAGATTAACGCCGTACGATCAGCATATTTAAAAACGGTGTCATCCAGTATTTTATTCAGATTATTGATCGTCTTATCCTCCCTCAAGATTGCAGGTCACTTAACATAACCATTAATCTATTTTCAAGGAAATACTTATCCGCTGTGTTCCCTGCCGGCAGCGTCGATTGCCGAAGTTGATACCTTCAGACAAATGCCGATGAAAGCAACATTTTTCAGATGCCCATATTTGTAAGATAGTTGCAAAAGGAATTGATGACCCCCACCAGTCTGGGATGAGAGACTTCAAAGCCCTGAATGGATGACGTCAGCCCTTGAATGGATAAATCAACCAGATCGGAATTCTTTTCGCTGCGTGTGGCTTCATGGGCTGATAATTCTGCAAATCTGGCGATGCTTTCCGCAGGTTCCCGGTGCGTCTGCGAAAGATCAGTAATTTCCGTCCGCAACGAATTCAGGAGCGTCAACAGCTCCTCCTTGTCACTTTCTTTTACCGTTGTGCTTTCCTTGAGTTTCTCTTCCATTTTATCAAGACGTTCTTGAATCATATCGGATAACCTTTCTGATGGCATTCATGCTTGAAACATTCCACCTGTTTTCTTTATTATTAAAATAATCCTTTGATTGCCGTGGTGTCAATATGATTACCACAAAATAACAAACTTGAAAATAAAGATTAAAATATTGTGAATTAATGGAACTGGCTGTCGCACATATCGATAACTATTGAACTTTTCAGAATAATAAAATTTATTTTTCCATCTCTTGACATCTTCTATATGTTGTGTTTAATAAACGAACCTCATACAACATATAGTACTTATTATTTCACTCTTTTATGCAAAGGAATCATACTTCATGGAAAATAAAAATTTCACCCCCATCATTCCGGAATTAACGCAAAACGCCATTACCGTTCTGGAGCGACGCTATCTGAAACGCGACAGGTCGGGAAAACTCCTGGAAACTCCCGCGGAAATGTTTCGACGCGTAGCGGATACCATCGCCGCCGCTGATAAAATATTCAATAAAAAGGCCGATACAGATAAAGTTGCCGAAGCATTTTACGCCATGATGGCCACTCTGGAATTCTTGCCGAATTCACCGACCTTAATGAACGCCGGGCGTGAACTGGGTCAGTTATCCGCCTGCTTTGTACTGCCCGTGGGCGATTCCATGGAAGAAATATTCGACGCCGTAAAATACACCGCACTGATTCACAAATCCGGTGGCGGCACGGGTTTTTCCTTTTCCCGCCTGCGTCCCGCAAACGATGTTGTTTTAACCACTACCGGCATTTCCAGCGGGCCGATTTCTTTCATGCGGGTTTTTGATGTCGCCACGGAAACCATTAAACAGGGCGGCACCAGGCGTGGCGCCAATATGGGCATTCTGCGTGTTGATCACCCGGATATTATGGATTTCATCATGTGCAAATCCGACAAAAAACAATTGAACAATTTCAACATCTCTGTCGGTTTGACCGAAGCCTTTATGCAAGCCGTGGAAAAAGACGAAAATTATGATCTGATCAATCCCCGCGATCAGCAGGTTGCCGGACATCTTAATGCGCGCAAGGTTTTTAACCGGATTATCAATCAGGCATGGGAAAACGGTGAGCCGGGCATTGTCTTTCTCGACAGACTCAACCGGGATAATCCAACGCCACATGCAGGTCAAATAGAATCAACAAATCCCTGCGGCGAGCAACCGCTCCTTCCTTATGAATCCTGCAATCTGGGTTCCATCAATCTCTCCAGAATGGTAAAAGGAGGAAAAATTAACTGGACAAGACTAAAGGAAATTGTCAATCTTGCCGTTCATTTTCTGGATAACGTGGTTGAAGTCAACAAATACCCCCTGCCCCAAATTGCCCAGATGACCATGGCCAATCGCAAAATCGGTCTTGGTGTGATGGGTTGGGCGGATATGCTTATTAAACTGGGCATACCCTACAACGCCGACGAAGCGATTGAACTGGCTGAAAAAGTGATGAAATTCATCAACGATCAGGGTCACGCCGCATCGCAGGAACTGGCCAAAAAACGCGGTCCCTTCCCGAATTTCAAAGGTTCCATCTACGATCAAAAGGGACAGACGCCGCTGCGCAATGCCACGGTCACCACCATTGCTCCCACCGGCACTATTTCGATTATGGCCAATTCTTCTTCCGGAGTCGAACCGCTTTTTGCCGTTTCTTACGTGCGGCAGGTCATGGACAATGACATTCTGGTCGAAGTTCATCCCTATTTTGAAGCCATCGCCAAAGAACGGGGATTTTATTCACCGGAGCTGATGCAGCGGATTGCCGAGAACGGAACCCTGCACGATATGGAAGAAATTCCTGAAGATATCCGCAATTATTTTGTCACCGCGCATGAAACTTCGCCGGAAGTCCACATCAAAATGCAGGCTGCTTTTCAGAAATATACGGACAATGCCGTGAGCAAAACGGTCAATTTCACAAAGGAAGCAACCGTCCAGGATGTTGCCCGGGTTTACGAGCTGGCCTATAAACTGGACTGCAAAGGGGTCACCATTTATCGTGACGGCTCCAGAGATCAGCAGGTCTTAACCAAAGGGAAAAAAGAGGAAGTGACTGTCCATGAGGAGGTCGAACATGAGAAACCCATCACAAAACGCGAGCGTCCCAAAATCCTAAAAGGCTGGACTTATCAGATGCAGACCGGTTGCGGACCGCTTTATGTGACGATTAACGAAGATGACAAAGGTTTGTTTGAGCTGTTCACCACGATGGGAAAATCCGGCGGATGCGCGGCATCTCAGAGCGAAGCTATCGGACGCATGGTATCACTGGCCTGGCGCAGTGGATTGCAGTCGCGGCAGGTTATCAAACAGCTCCAGGGCATTTCCTGTCATTCCCATTCCGGTTTCGGTGAGAACAAGATTCTATCCTGCGCGGACGCTGTGGCCAAGGCGATTCAATCTCATAATGAAGCCAACGGTGGCAAGGTACAGCATCACAAAATTGTTTTCCGCAAGGGCGCGTGCCCGGATTGCGGTGGAATCGTTGAACACGAAGGAGGTTGCGCGGTTTGCCGCATGTGCGGTTACAGTGAATGCGCGTAATGAATGTTCTGCTGCATGCTGTGGTGAATCATTAAAAACGTTTACGCTTCCACGATATGATCAAGCGCTTCTTTGCGCGTCGGGTAATGCTCAACCTGGATGTTGGCGAAGCGATTGAGCGTACTCAATAAAAAAGCCTGCATACCGGTAACGCCGGCGGCAACTATTTTAAATTCCCTTCGCTGTAAGGAATTGAACCGCTTTTTCTAGGCCGTCGAGCGTCAATTCGAACATCGGGAAGACCTGTCCGATTGTTTGCACAGTCCGGCTGTAATACCATTCGTTTGACGACATGGGATTCAGCCAAACGCTGTGACGAAAAATCTTCGCCATGAGCCTCAGACGTTCAATACTGGTGCCGCTTAGATTGGCATCAATGTAAATAGCCCCGTTCGGATGCATCAGTTCGTAAGGCGCCATGTTCGCGTCTCCGACAAAGATGACACGGGTTTCCGGATCCCAGCGGATAAATTCGTCAACTTCCTGTGGCTTGTAATGTCTCTGCGGATCCGCCCATACCCGGCTGTAAACGGTGTTGTGAAAAAAGAAAATCTTTAAATCCTTGAACTGCGAACGGGCATAATGAAAAAGCGTTTGAACGACTTCAATGTACGGCTCCATGGACCATCCGCCGTTATCAATCAGCAGCATAACTTTTATACGGTCGGTCAGACGCCGGTCAAATATGATTTCAATTTCTCCGGCATTGCGCATCGTTTCGTAGATGGTCTTATCAACGTTCACAATATCTTTGGGACCCGTCGGAGCCATTTTCCGCAGTCGTTTCATCGCCTCACCCATTTGAATTTGGGTGAGAGGCCCTTCCTGTGAATAATCCCGGTAACGCCGATCCAGTGCAACCTTAATGGCCGAATGGTTTCTGGATTCCCCGCCGACTCGCATGCCCCCGGGATGAACACCGGAATGCCCTGTGGGTGATGTTCCGCCGGTTCCAATCCATTTATTGCCGCCGTGATGAGCTTCCGTCTGTTCCTTGAGGCGGTCCAAAAAATACTGCATCAACTCATCGGGCGTCATTTTTTTTAATTTTTTTACGTCAACACCCAAAGCATCTGCCAGACTCTGTGGATCCTGCAACCACTCTTCCAGCAATGTGCGGGCGACTTCCGTTAATTCTATCGTCGTCGGGTCTGCCAGAGAAGCGTTTTTAAAATGATGGGCAAAGATCTGGTCGTAAATGTCGAAATATCGTTCACTTTTCACCAAAACAGTGCGGGCAACGGTGTAGAAATCATCAAGGGAATGAACAAGACCATTGTGCATGGCCTTTTGCAGACGCAGGAAAGAAGTCGGAGTGACTGGAATACCGCGATCACGCAAAGTATAAAAGAATTGCACAAACATACTCTAAGCCTTAACCACGCGATTTAACACCCTGCAGAAATGCTTGTTGAAGATCTGCGCTTTTCTTAAAGAGCACGCCAAGGAAAGGCACCCGTCCCTGAGAAAGCGCTTTGGGTTTGAAGTCCGGATCGCTTTTCAAAGCGCGGATCCAGTTGATTAATTCACGCGTGGCCGGTTTTTTCTCAATTCCGCGCAATTCACGCAAGCGATAAAAAGAACTGATGCAGATTTTCATCAGCTCATCATCGAGTTTTGGAAAATGTACTTCTACGATCAGACGCATCATATCCTGATCGGGAAAAGCGATATGGTGGAAATTACAGCGTCCGAGGAACGGATCGGAAAGATCCTTTTTCGCATTGGACGTAATGATAATCACCGGACGATTTTTAGCTTTGATGGTTTTATCGATTTCGATGATGTCAAACTGCATCTGATCCAGAACATCCAGCATATCATCCTGGAAATCCGCGTCAGCCTTGTCAATCTCATCGATTAAAAGAACTGTTTTCCTGTCAGCGGCAAAAGCCTGACCGATCTTGCCCATTTTAATATAAGCTTCGATATCGCTGACATTGCGCTGGGAATCGCCGAAACGGCTGTCATTGAGTCGAGTCAGCGTGTCGTATTGATAGAGCGCTTCGATCAGCTTCATACTGGATTTTACGTTTAAAACAATCAGCGGCATTTGGAGGCTTTCCGCAATGGCGTAAGCCAGCATGGTTTTTCCTGTACCCGGTTCTCCTTTGAGCAAAAGGGGCATTTCCAGTGACATGGACACATTGACAATTTTGGCCAGTTCATCGTCCAGAACATATTTGGCCGCGCCACTGAACCGGGGATTATTTTTTTCTGATGACATAAAACAAACTCCTGTTGGCCCTTCTTCTGAGATGCGAAACGCACATAAAGGGCTGATTAGTAATTTTAAACTGTATTTTGTTATCCGATTCTACCGGAAATTGCCAGACGTTTTTGATTTGCTGTGGAGTGGAAGGTTTTTCATTAAACTAAAGAAGGTCTTTTATTAAACCACGGCTGTGCTTTCTCCAGTTGGGCTGCCAGCCGAAACAGCGTGGCCTCATCACCGAAAGGTGCAATAAACTGGACACCGCAGGGCA
>CAYZLL010000025.1:0-22838 GCA_964479225.1 uncultured Smithella sp. | reverse complement strand
AGAAACAGGTTTACCCACATTTTACCGCTCTTCAGGAATGAAGGGATTTGCTGCGGATCCTTTACCTCTGTCGCTCCGAATTTACGATAGAATGCCGCCATATCGTCCATACAGGTTCCCCAAAGTCGACCATGAAGATGGTCGATGATGTACCGGCCCATTTGCCGGGGAACACCTTTGCCCTGCCAGTCATCGGCCACTGCCAACGAGGTCATCTTGAAATCACCGTTTTTGAACGGTTGAATCTGAACACAGCCAATGACCCGGCCCTGACTATTGACGGCCACGGTAATGTAACGCCAATCCAACTTGCGCGGATGGATGCGCACGGAACGGATAACGGCTTCTATCTGTGCCATGTCCTCTTGCCGGGCAGGACGCACAATATATTTTTCGTCTTCGATTTTTTGTTCCTCCTTTTCACATGGCGTGTCGGGATGATTTTACAAAGGAAGATTGTCAAACACGTTCCGGTCGCGCCAGTAAGGCATGGCAAAACGCTCGTGGGCTTTGTGGCGATACGGCTTAAAAAGTGTTGCTGTCAGCTTATTACGGAAAAACATAACCAGAAATACAGGTTTGCGGCCGGTTTTATCCATCAACCGGTCTTTGGCCGGGTTGGAAATTATTCCGTAACTGACACGTTCCAATCCGTGTTCAACCGCGTACCGAACAGACGCGACGATGATGTTCTCATAAGCGTGATAGATCTGCGCATCCCCGATAAAACCGCCCTCCGTCAATTCCAGGTATCGCTCATGCCTGATGAAGGTTTCAACGCCGACGATCTTCCCGTTCAGTCGTGCGTAAACATGAATCACCCCGGGAAAGGTCATGAGAAAATTGCGTACCTGATCCCCGTAAGTATCAACATTGATGGGTCTTCCCGGATGCGAGTGCTTGCGGTAAGAATCGGTGCAGCAGATCATAAACTCATTGGCCAGATCCTCCGTTACGACACCTTCATGGACATGAACGGTTCCCCGGTTGTTGGCAAATCGGTGAACCTGACGGGAAAGGTGTTTGTGCTCCTTGAACATTTTCTCCAAGGTGTCCTTATTTTTCGTGTTGACCGAACCGGTTTCCATCAATTTGCTGGCCACCACATGGGGGATGGTTTTGATCGCTTTGCTGAAATCAACGGTCATATCGTCATCCAGCATACCCACGTAATAACCCAAATAGCGTATTTGGGTAAGCTTGCCGAGTATGGCTGTAAGCACCTCCTCCCTGCGCTCCGTTTCTCCAAAAAAGAAGGTGTTGTTTGTGCCGATGTGGTTGCCGTGGCCGAAGCAGTGTTTCATGAAAATAATAGGCGTCATGATGATACTGGTAAGGCCCAGCAGCTTGCCGTCATCCGACCAGGCCTTGACAATGCGCGTCCGATTGGGGATGTTGGTTATGATATCCAGCATCGCCGGCGTCAGGCCACGGCTTTCCAGACAAGGACTCAGGCAGGCTTTTTCTTCCTTCGTCAACGGGTCGGGTTCGCAAATCTCCACATGGATGCCATTTTGACTTTTTTTGAAAAATAATTTGTTCATAAAGACTCTGCCGTCATTCCGCTTCAATTTCCTGGTTTCAGTGATGCATACCGATCAAAAGTGAAACATTAATTATTTTAAAAATGTACCTAAGTTATTCTTTGGTTACGGTAAATGTTCCATTAATGCCGTCATCCGTATGTCCATTGCCGGATAATGTCAAACCATCCGCTGAAAAGGTCCCTTCAGCAACCAGTGTTGTCGAAGAATCTTCAGTATGACCTTCTGCATAAAAGGTGTTTCCGGAAATATATCCCGAAGAAAATGATATTAAACCATACCCATATTCAAGATCTTCAAAAGTTCCGGAAATCGACATTTCAGAGTATCCACTTATCACCATGCGAATATCCACCGAATGAGGTCCGAATCTCAATTCGCCATAATAAGTACCGGTATAGTCAATATTTGATTTTGATGTAAAATTCTGCTCTCCCATCGCGCCGCTAACGATGATATCTTTTTTGCCGGGAATAAAGTAGTAACCAGACAGCAAGGGCGTGATTGTGTAACCCCCGCAAGCAACCTGATCAAAAGTGTAATAGCCACTGGAATCTGTTGTTGTCGCTGCTGAACCGTCACCGCTTAAGGTGATGTTCACACCCGACAATCGATTGCCGCTCAACTGACCCGATATGGATCCGGCCGGCGTCACCGTTACAATATAATCCTGGTTTGTATCATTAGCGGCTGTTACCGTAAATGTTAACGGGCTGGAAAAATCATTTTCAGTTGATCCACTTACCTGTACAAGTGAACCGACCTTAACGCTGATACCGGTTGTGGTAAAAGTTGCTTTTATTGCTGTTAGATCTGTACCACAGGGCAGGTACACAACGATCGTTTTATTCGTTTGATTGATCGTTCCGACAGCACCGTTCAAGGAAAATGCTGTAATTTCTTTTCTGGATGACGGCGATGGTGGCGCTGCCACGGTTGCCGTTACTGTATAATCCTGCGTTGAGACATCGGCTGCTGTTACCGTGTATGTGACGGGCGATGTGAAATTATGTGCTGTTACCCCGTTTTGCTGTTCTATTCCGTTGACTTTAACGCTGACGCCGGTGGTGGTATAGTTTGCCACTAAATTGGTTACAGATGTTCCGTAAGGCATAACGACAGCTATCGTTTTGTTCGTTTGATTAATCGTTCCAACAGCACCGTTCAGGGAAAATGCCGTAATGGCTTTTGCAGATGACGTCGCCACGGTTACAGTGACCGTATAATTCTGTGTCGAGGCATCGGCGGCGATAACCGTATAGACTACAAGCGATGTAAAGTTGTTTGCGGTTATCCCGCTTTCCTGAATCATGGAACCGACTCTGATACTGGCACCGGTCGTTGTAAATGTCGCTACTAAATTGTTTGCGGATGTTCCGGAAGGCATAACGACGGTTATGGTTTTGCTCGTTTCGTTAATCGTGCCGACAACACTGTTTAAGGAAAAAGCCGTAATAGTTTTTGCGGATGATGTCGCCACTATTACGGTCACTGTATAATTTTGTGTCGTATTATCAGTCGCTGTCACCGTGTATATGATAGGCGCGGTGAAATTGTTTGCCGTCACCCCGCTTTCCTGAATCATTGAACCGACTCTGACTCTGGCACCGGTGGTGGTAAAGGTTGCCACCATATTCGTAACATCTGTGCCAAAAGGGATACTTATGGCGATAGTTTTTTCAGTTTCGTTAATTATTCCGGAAACATCATTGAGTGAAAATGCCGTGATTGCTTTTTCCGATGATGACGGCGGTACTATAGGATCACTTCCACTGCCACCGCCACTACCACAACTTGCAAAGAACAGAATCAGCAAAACCGCTAACAACCAGTGGACTTTTTTCATTGTCATGACCTTCGGGATTCAATGTGTTAATAAATTTGACGAGATATTTTTATGTTGTGTTAAAATATATTAAATTCGATTTTATGTGTCAAACAATATCACTGAACATTAACACATTTTTTCAAGAGTTCCTTTTAAAGTCTGACTTTTGAGCTTTCCGGAAGATGTTCTCTGACTGCAACATTGCAAGCGTAAAAGGAAGCTATCGTGATTATTCACTTATTTTGACAGTGGTTTTTTTGTGAAAAAAAGGTTAAGGTGACTTAGCGTTATAAATTAATGTGAATTTATAAAGAATCATTAATTTTTTTTCAGTAAAAGGGGGTTCAGATGAATTATTTAGTTCAGCCGAAAAAGTACAAGAGTCTCATGTCCGATACAGGTTCGCAGGCCATCATGGACAAAACAATTGCTTTCTTCGAGAAAATGGGTAAAGAGCGCCTGCTCGATGATTATAATAAGAAAGTCTGGTACAGGGAGTTTGTTGATTTCATCGGCAGGGAGCAGATTTTTGCCAAACTGCTTACGCCCAGCCAGTACGGCGGAGGTGATCCGGATTGCCGCTGGGATACCGCACGTAACAGCGAATACAGCGAGCTGCTGGCCTTCTACGGTCTGGGTTACTGGTATTGCTTTCAGGTGACTATTCTCGGATTGGGTCCCATTTGGATGAGTCCCAACGAAAAGGCCAAACAAAAGGCAGCTGAGCTGCTCAAAAAAGGAGCGATATTCGCCTTCGGCCTTTCCGAAAGGACGCACGGCGCCGACATTTATTCCACGGAAACCACTCTCACGCCGGCTAAAGACGGCACGTGGGTAGCCAACGGCGAAAAATACTATATCGGCAACGGCAATGAAGCCGAGATGGTATCGACGCTGGGCAAAATTAAGGACGGGACAGACGACTACAGCTTCTTCGTGACCAATTATAAACATAAAGCCTATGAACTGAAAAAGAACGTCATCTCTCATCAGGAATACGTTTCCAATTTCGCGCTTCATGATTATCCCATTACCGCCGACGATATTCTTTCACGCGGACCGCACGCCTGGGATTCGGCGCTCAACACGGTTAATATCGGTAAATTCAATATCGGTCCCGCGTCCATCGGTGTGGCGGAACATTGTTTTTATGAAGCGATCACCCACGCGGCCAACCGCGTATTATACGGCATGCCGGTCACCAACATGCCCCATGTGCAGAAAAACTTTATGGATGCCTGGTTGCGCATTATCGGAATGAAACTTTATCAGCGTCGTGCGACCGATTATTTCCGTAACGCCAACGAAAAAGACAGACGTTATCTTCTTTACAATCCCACCAGCAAAATGAAGGTAACCCTGCAGGCTGAAGAAGTCATCAACCTGCTCTGGGAAGTCATCGCCGCCAAGGGTTTTGAAAAGGATACTTATTTTCATATGGCTGCTGCCGACGTCCGGGGACCGTCGAAACTTGAAGGCACTGTTCATGTCAATGTTCAGCTTATCCGCAAGTTCATGAAGAACTACTTCTTTAATCCGGCTTCCTACACTGAGGTCGCGCCGGATTTCTCCCACAAGGATGATCTCTTTCTTTTCAATCAGGGGCCGACAAAAGGCCTGGGTTCGGTGCAGTTTCACGATTACAAACCGGTTTTTGAAGCCAATAAGCAACTGCCGAATGTGGCCATCTTCATCAAGCAGATTAACCTTTTCAAAGAACTGCTGGAAAAAGCCGGGCCCGACAAGGCGCAGGACATGGATCCTTCCTGGTCGCTGCCGGTGGGCGAGATGTTCTCCATCGTTGTTTACGGCCAGCTTATTCTGGAACAGGCCGCATTTGACAAGGTAGAGGCGGACGTCATCAATCAGATTTTTGATTTTATGGTGCGTGATTTTTCCCGTTTTGCCCTGCAAATCTACGGAATGCACAATACCAAAGAAGAACAGCGTGCCTACTGCAAAGAAATTATGCTGATTAAGAGTCAGGGGGATGATGCCCAATACATGAAAATCTGGCAGGATTATGTTTATGCCCTCAACGGTGCTTACGCCATGAGCGAGTAGGTACAAGAGTTTTATCCGGCATTGCACGTCCGTTTAATGAGGACGTGCAATGTTTTTCTGTCTTTTACATCATTTTTCATGTCAAACACCATCCATGAAGAACGAACTGATATGCCTGCAATCCCTGCACTTATCCCCGACAATCATCACAGGGTGTAATCAACCTTAATGTCTTTTATCATTGATTTTTTGTGAATATTGCTCTAGCGTTCAAAAATTATTTCTCCGAGGTTTAGAAAAAATGAAATATACAAAAAAGTCGCTTTTTCATGGTTACGCCAACCAGATTCTGGCCATTGATTTGTCCAGCGGTAAAATCGAGCCACAGCCACTTGATGAAAAAGTCCGTAATTTTTTTATAGGCGGCCGTGGCATGGGTCTTTATCTTTTGCACAAAAAAATAAACGCTAAAACCAAAGCCGACGACGCTGCAAATCCGCTGATTCTTTCTCCCGGACCGCTGGGGGGCATTCCACAGTTTCCGGGAACCAGCAAATGCATGGCTGTTTCTTTATCTCCGCTCACGCATATTCCGGGCGTGTCGAATTTTGGCGGTTATTTCGGTGCCTATTTGAAATATGCCGGTTTTGATTCCCTCGAAATTACAGGCATCAGTAAAACCAGCGCTATGATTGTCATAGACAGTTTTAAAAATGAGATATACATTACCGAAGCTCCGGCAATGGATCAGGTCTTCGATTTGGAGAAAGTCATTATTGATAAATTCGTTCAGGAAGGCCGGGAGAAAAAAGACATTGTCTTTCTGACCACAGGCCTTGGCGCCGCCAACACCTTGTACGGCTGCATCAACAGCCATTATTATGATGCTGTGAAACCGGTGGGAGAAACTAAGGGTTTGTTCAGAACAAAACAGGCCGGACGCACCGGGCTGGGCACGGTCATGATTAATAAAAATATCCGGGCAATTGTCGTGCTCTCCGGTTTCCCGCATGGTGAGAATCCTTATGGGGCGGCGGATTGGGAGAAGGTGAAGCAATCCGGAACCAAACTGCACAAAATTGTTAAAGAAGTCGATCCGCAGGCGCTGAAAATGTATCGTAAAGGTTCAGCCGGTCTAATTGCTTTTATGAACAAGGATGATTATAAGTCGTTGCCCGTAAATAATTATCAGTATGGTTCAGATCCTCGTGCGGGACAAATCTGTGGTAAGAACTACGCCGAACATCTTTTTGATCATCGCGGGATGGATGGCTGTTTCCCCGGCTGCAACCTCAGGTGCACCAAAGGCGGCTGGGTAACGCTGGTTTCCGGTGAGCACAAAGGGAAAAATGTTTGGGTGGATGGTCCGGAATACGAAACAGCGGCGGGCTTTGGTTCGAATCTTGGAGTGTGGAACCCCGAATTCATCATGGAAGCCAACTGGTACTGCGATAATTATGGGATCGATACCATCACCACCGCAGTCATTATGGCCTTTGTCATGGAGTGCTACCAGCGTGGCTACCTGATCCGGGAGGATACCGATGGTTTCGAATTGCATTGGGGCGATGAGCAGGCCTCGCTGCAATTCATCCATGATCTCGCTTATCGAAAAACCGCGCTCACCAGTATCGCCGGCCTGGGCATGATAGAACTGGTCCAGTGGATTGGTGAACGATATGCCGTCCGCACCGGGAAAGTCAATCCCCGCAAAGAGCTGGAAAAATTTGCCATGCAGACCAAGGGGCTGCCTTTCTCTCTTTATCGAACGCACCGTTCTTTGTCCATGCAGGGGTCTTACGCAGCGGCCAGCGATATCGGTGCGCACCATGCTGCCGCGTGGTTGATTAAAGTTGATTTGCTGGGTGCGTTTCCCACGTTTGAAGCCAAGGCCAAGGCGTTGATTACCTACCCGCGCGTTCGTTTGGGCAACGACAATCTGGGCTTGTGCAAACTGCCCTGGGTCGATGTTTTCAATCCTGACTCCAGCAACCGCAAGGAAACCGATATCTATATCAATCCCGCTTCTCAGGAAATCTATGCCGATTTCTATAACGGCATGCTGGGGACTCAAATGACCTGGGAGCAGATTTTCGAACAGACCGATCGTGATATCAATCTGCAGCGCATCATGAACGTCATGGCTTTTGAGAAACATACCGGAGAGAACGACTGGATTCCGGACAGAGCGATTGGCCCGACGGAAGATGCTTTTTACGAAAACGAAAAAGACTACAACGACGGGCAGGTCAGCACTATCATCAACAAGCCGCTTGATGAAATTCAAAAAATGCCGACTTTCGAAAAGCGAAAAATTCTGATGGATCGTCGCAAAGAAGAACTTAGAAAATTAATCGGTGTTTATTACGAACAGCGCGGTTGGAATCATCACGGCATTCCCAAGATTGAAACGCTCCGGAAAATCGGTTTGTGGGATTTTCTGAACGACGAAGCCAAAGCAAGCATCACGGAGCTGCAGGCTTCCTGATCTTGCGCCTGGAAAAGTTATCGCTGAGCCCTGACAAAACGAACGATTTGTGCCGTGTCGTCATAACATCGTTTCCCGAAAGGCATGATCAGGTACAAGCCGGATGCCTCTTCGGCAATGACCGCTCCCAGTTTGCAGGCCTGCTCAAGGCCGAATTGGCGTTGGTCTTCCGGATCATGATAACGCTCGAAACTCGTTACGACGTCTGTGGGTACGGTGATTCCCGGAATACGTCCACTGGCCAGAAATACCGCGCTCCGGTGACTGATCAGCGGCATGAGACCGGGAAAAACGCGAATCGGCAATCCCTGCAAAGCGTCGCGTAACCTTTTATAGTCATCAACGGCGAAAACCGGTTGTGAGAACACAAACTCGGCGCCGGCATCGATTTTAGTCTTCAGCCACCGGACCTGAGCCGGAATCGGCCGCCCGACAGCACAACCGGCACAAAAATCGGGCGGGTCTGCCAATGCTTCTCCGTTGATAATATGTCCGCTGCGCAGTCCGCGAATCAGGCGCAGCAATTCGACCGAACTGCGCATATCCACAACGCGGTGAGCCAGATTGCCCAGATGCCCCATGGAAGGTGCATCACCGGTTACCGCCAGAATGCCTCTTACCCCGGAATCCCAGCATCCGATCAGCGTTGAGTGTAGCCGCATGAGGTTGGATTGCGTTACGCTGAAATGACAAATGGACGGAATCCGAAGGTCCTGCTGCAGGCGTGCGGCTGTGACGATTGAATCTCTTCCGACTGTCGCTCCCGGATTATCCGGCACATCGAACAGGTCTGCGCCCGCTGCCGCAACGCTTGACGCCCCTTTCACAATTTCATCGAGAGGCAGCATTCGATCAGCGCGAATTTCCACACTGACGAGGAAGCGATTCGCCTGCATCATCTCCCGGATGGAGTTGGCCGTTGTTCCTGTTTGCTCCGGTATAATCGGAGCACGCTCGGCAGACACAGGGATGTGTCTTCTTGTAACAACGGGCATTCCCTTTAACACGTCTGCCACTTTACGGATGTGATCAGGTGTCGTCCCGCAGCATCCGCCAATGACGGCCACGCCTGCGTCGGACAAAGCTATCGCTGTATTGGCGAAGTCATCCGGCGTAAATTCATACTTCACCAGCCCCCGTTCGATGAGCGGATGTCCGGCATTAGGCGAAGCGGTTAAGGGCAGATCCGTGCGGGCGCCCAGGTAGGAAAGCACTCGAACTATTTCATCCGGATGATAACAGTTTGCCCCCACGGCAGCAACACCCATGCGGAGCGCTTCCGCAAGAAGTTGATCAATCCGTTTCCACCGCTGTGTTCCTCCACCGGTATTGCCAACCTGGAAAACCATGGGCAGTCCAGTTTCCGCAGCGGCTTGCAGCGCCGCTAGAGCTTCCCGCGGATCAACAAACGTTTCCAGCAATAACGCGTCCGCCTCCTTCAGGGCTGCGCATTGATTGCGGTAGATGCTCAGAAGAGTCTCAGCCGGATAATCATCCAATCGCAATCCCAAGTGCAAAGGGCCAACCGAAGCCCAGATCATGCATTCCGAATCCCCGGCCTCCCGGGCGATGGCGACACCGGCTCGGTTTATTTCCGGGCAGAGTTCCGCCATACCGGCGTCTTCGAAAACAACGGTGTTTGCCGAAAAGGTATTGGTCACAAGGATCCGTGATCCTGACGATCGATAAGCGGTATGCAGATTTTTGACCAGCTCCGGTTGACGCAGATTAAGCAGTTCAACGGGCTCCTGACCTGCACTGATGGACTGACGAAGACATGTTCCCATCGCCCCGCTGCCGATCAGCGTGGATCGCCCCAATTCTTTGATTATGAAATTTGGCATGATTACCTTTTCCGGTTATTTTATATGTATTTGCAGAAAAATTCTATCCGCCCGTTTCGGTCCGTTTCGATTCGCTATCCTAAAAAAATAAATGTGCTGGATGATTGGGCCAGCTTTTACTTGGAGATCTGCGTTTCCAGTAGATCTAACAGCTCTTTATTTTCCGGGATATCCATCATCGAATGGCCGTAATGAACAAAGCGAACCTTGCCTGCTTTATCAATGATCATCTGCGCTGGCAGGCGGCCCAGTTTGAAAAGTTTGACCTCCTGACCGTACAGTTTCAAAACCTTGTGTTCGGGATCGGGAAGACCGATGAAGGGCAGATTTTCCTTTGTCCAGTATTTCTGAAAAGCTTCGGCATTTTCCGGTCCGGCAACGAGAATTTCCGTATCCAGGCTGACGAATTTTTCATAGTCCCGGCGCAACTGCGCCATGTGCGCGCGGCAGAAGGGTCAAAAAAAACCGCGGTTGAAAACCACCATAACGTTCTTTTTGTTTTGGTAGTCGGCAAGAGATACACTTTTGCCATTAAAATCGTTCAGCGTAAAATCCGGCGCCTGAACATTTAATTCTACTCGGGGCATGATTTCTTCCTCCTGTGCTTTTGTTTCAATTATACTATCATTTTTGTGATTTCCAGTCGTTTTTTATAAAAGAAGCATTGCAATATTTCACCAAAAACCATAGAAATGTTTTCCGGGCAGACAGAGCGTCCTAATTTTGTAAATGCGGAGGAAATCATGGACAGGAGTGAGCGGGCAGTGGCCAGGTTTGTCAGCGGTTACAATTGTGCGCAGTCGGTTCTTTTCGCTTTTTGTGAAGATGTTGGTTTGGATCAAAATAAAGCCTTGAAAATTGCCTGTGGTTTCGGTGCGGGCATGGGCAGAAAAGAGGAAGTCTGCGGAGCGGTCACCGGCGGAATCATGGCCATTGGTCTGAAGCATGGTCGCGGTGAAAAGGATACACAGAAAGCCACGGAGATCACTTATGCAAAGGTACGGGAACTCATGAATCTATTTTCAGAAAAGCATGGCTCATACATCTGTCGCCAGTTGCTCAATGGCTGCGATTTATCCAATGATGAAGGACATAAGTTGTATCTGGCTAATGATTATCGGAATAAAATATGCAAACCTTGCGTTCAAAGTGTTGTGAAAATAGTGGAAGAAATAATTTAATGCTCTGCCACGACGACAGGCACAAAAAAATGTTTTATCCTTTTCTCTAAAAAAGGGTTACGGGAACAACAGGTCAAACGGAGAATGTTGCCGGGAAGAAGCAGCAAAAAATGACATCGTTTCGTCGCATCGCCGTTAGTCTGATCGCCTTTGGGCTGACTTCGTACTTGGCTGTTTTTCAAAAATGGTCGTTGCAGGAATTCTGCTGGTGCGTCTGGCTGGCTGCACTCTTTTATTCCTGGACATGCGTTATCACGGCGGTCATACAAATTATGCTGACGGCCCGAACACAAAAAACATATTATGATTCAAAAGTTCCCTTCCTTGAAAACATTTCTCAGGAATTTTTTTCTTTAGGGATCCTTCCGGTGAGCTTGCTGGTGGGGTTCATTGCGCTCTACATTTATACGTGGTTGTTCTCTTTCTACGGCCTTTTTCTTTCAGTATTTGCCGAAATTCAGCCGCTGGATCTTTTTGGGCGCAATGGTTTTATCAATTCAGATTTTTTTACTCCCGTTACTTATCTGGCTGAAAGATACTGGCTGATGATACTGGCAACCCTTATCGCGAACGCGGATGATTATATGCATAGGAACGCCTGGGAGCGAATCGTTCTTCCTTTTAAACAAAATGAAATACTGCGCATTCATATTATGATATTGGTGATGCCCTTTCTGGCGATGATCACGTGGGCTTTGTTCAAAGATGCGTATCAGCAATTGACTATTATCCTGCTCATCGGAATCTTCTTTTTAATCCCCAAAAAGAAACAGGAGGAACAGAATGTTGATGACTCACTTTCCGCAAATCAATGAAACGATTATCAGGCATACGCCATTCGGCTCTGTCGGCATTATCTGGTCGGAGATAAATCAGCATCCCCTGATTATTCATGTCTTGATGTCACGGCCGGGAGTTTCGGCTGAAGAATACGCCGCTGAGCTTTTCCCGGGTTCAAGAAAATCTTCCTGCGCGGAAATTGATGCCATAGCTGATTCCATCAGAGGTTATCTGGAAGGAGAGAATACAAGGCTTTCTCTGGATGTTCTCGATTTGTCGCCTTATACACAATTTCAAAAATCTGTTTTACATGCGCAGTATGCGATTCCCCGGGGTTCGGTCAGCACCTACGGGCTGATTGCTGCGCATGTGGGTGCATCCGGTGGAGCGCGGGCGGTGGGCAATGTGATGGCGTGTAATCCGTTTCCGCTCATCATTCCCTGCCACAGAACCATTCTGTCGAATCTTCATCTGGGTGGCTTTCAGAGCGGACCGGACATCAAGCGCGCGTTTTTGGAGCGAGAAGGAATCATTTTTGATGAACAGGGAAGAGTGGTTTGCCAACGGTTACATTACGCTCCGGTGTGATGGTTCAAGGTCGCTTATCTTAACCAAATCATTCTTGACATATAAGTCCGAAATTCGTATCTTGTGTCCCGACAAAAACAAGATCGTGACTTGTTGCTGATATGAAGGAATAACCGCCTGTTAACGGTTAAAAAAAGTCAAGCTTCAAAGGAATGAAGTATGCCCATCACAGAAATCCTTGCCCGCAATGCCGCCCAGTATGGTGAAGAAATAAGCCTGGTTGAAATTAATCCTGAAATACAAGAAGTACCGGCAACCTGGAAGGATTATGAACTTGTCGAGACTAATCCCGAA
The DNA here is from genome assembly GCA_964479225.1 of uncultured Smithella sp. Lineage (GTDB taxonomy): Bacteria > Desulfobacterota > Syntrophia > Syntrophales > Smithellaceae > Smithella. The sequence continues at coordinate 10,287 of CAYZLL010000025.1, read as the reverse complement.
AAGCGCTATCGGCGGGAGATGACCTGGCGTGAGTTCGACGACAAAGCCAACCGTTTTGCAAATTTTTTGCTCGGCAGGGGTTTGACCAAAGGCCACAAGGTCGGTATCCTGCTGATGAATTGTCTGGAATGGCTGCCGATTTATTTTGGCATCCTGAAAACCGGAGCGCTCGCGGTGCCCTTGAATTATCGCTACACGGAAGATGAAATCCAATACTGTCTTGACCTGGCCGAATGTGATGTTTTGATTTTCGGGCCGGAATTTACTGACAGAGTGGCCGCCATAGTGGATAAAATGTCGAGAGTCAAAATCAAGCTGTTTTTGGGAGTAGGTCGTCCGTCCTTTGCTGAAAGCTATTACGTGCTCACAGCCTGCTGTTCGTCAGTAGCTCCGAAAATAAATGTTCGTGATGATGACGACGCGGCGATTTATTTTTCGTCCGGTACCACCGGTTTTCCCAAAGCGATTCTTCATTCTCACCGTGCCTTAATGATATCGTGCGAAGTGGAAAAGGACCATCACAAGCAAACGCGCACGGACAATTTCCTCTGCATACCGCCACTGTATCACACCGGAGCGAAAATGCACTGGTTCGGCAGCCTGCTGGCGGGCAGCAAAGCCGTTCTGCTGCGTGGCGTCAAACCGGAATGGATCATCAAAGCCGTTTCCCAGGAACAGATCACCATTGTCTGGCTGCTGGTTCCGTGGGCGCAGGACATTCTGGATGCCATCGAACGAGGGGATATAAAATTAGACCATTACAAACTGGAGCAGTGGCGGCTAATGCATATCGGCGCGCAGCCGGTGCCGCCCAGTCTGGTTAAACGCTGGAAAGCTGTTTTTCCAAAGCATGAATACGATACCAATTACGGTCTTTCGGAATCCATCGGCCCGGGCTGTGTTCATCTGGGGATTGAAAACATCCACAAAGTCGGCGCTATCGGAAAAGCCGGATATAGTTGGGAACTAAAAATAGCGGATGAGCAGGGAAATCCTGTGAAACAGGGCGAAGTTGGCGAACTTTGCGTGAAGGGACCCGGCGTGATGAAATGTTATTACAACAATCCGGAAGCCACGGCGGAAATCCTCAAAGACGGCTGGCTGTTCACGGGCGATATGGCGAAAATGGACGAAGACGGATTTATCTATCTGGTGGACCGCAAAAAAGACGTCATCATCACAGGCGGAGAGAATATTTATCCCGTGCAGATCGAAGATTTTCTGCGCACGAATAATGCGATCAAGGATGTGGCGGTCATCGGTCTTCCCGATCAGCGTCTGGGCGAAATCGTTGCAGCCATCATTGAGCTCAAACCGGGATTTTCCGTGACAGAGGCCGAGATGCAGCAGTTCTGCAACGAGCTGCCGCGCTACAAGCGTCCGCGTAAAATATTTTTTGATAACATTCCGCGTAATCCGACCGGAAAAATCGAAAAGCCGAAGCTTCGTGAAAAATATTGCGGCGGCAGCCTTGTCGAGGCGCAGACAGGAATTCATTGAACAGACAAAGGAGAGAAGCGTATGTTTGCCTATCAGCTATCCATTTTTGCGGAAAATAAATCCGGGAAGCTTGCCCAGATCACCGGCGTGCTGGCTAAAGAAAAAATAAATATCCGGGCCACGACGATTGCGACGGCGGACACTTTTGGCATCATTAACTTGATTGTTGATGATCCGAAGCGTGCTGAGGCGGCTTTGGCCGCAGCGGGCATGACAGTGCATCTGCGAGAGGTCCTGGCTGTGCTGATTCCCGACACGCCAGGCGGCCTGGACACTTTGATGCAGTTGCTTTATCAGGAAGGCGTCAATATTAACAATGCCTACGGGTTTGTACTGGAGACTTCGCGAAAAGCAGTGTTTGTTGTTGATGTTGATCAAAGGGAGAAGACTGAAAAACTTCTGGAACAAAAAGGATTTAAAACGCTGGACAGTAAATCGCTTTCCGATATGTAATAAAACAAGTGAAAGGAGAGAAAATTATGACGCATGTGGACAAAGGTAAATATTTTAAAAAACATCCCGATGGAACACCGGTTAATGAAGATCTGAAGAAGGAAATTCTCGAACAGGTTAAAAATAACAGCATTTCCTGCAAAAAGGCGGAAGAAATTGCGGAAGAGATGGGATGTTCTCTGGAAGAAACCGGACGTACGATTGATATTTTAAATATCAATATTACAAAATGTCAGTTGGGTCTTTTCGGATACGGTGAAACCAAGAAAATCGTTCAGCCGGCGAAAGACATTGCTCCCGATTTGAAAGAAAATATTTCAGCCGTTGTGCAAGACGGAAAGATTTCCTGTGTTGTCGCCTGGGAGATTGCCCAAAAACTGGATATCCCCCGCATGAAGGTTTGTGCCGCCTGCGAGGCATTGGACATCAAAGTTAAACCGTGTCAACTGGGCGCTTTTTAATAAAATAAATCAAGATAGCTGTGTAAGAGCTGAATCATCAAATCGGCGTTTTTGCTTGTACCATCGAGAATTTTTTTCATATTCAATGGTTCAGCCAGTATTCCGTTACCGTAATTGTCAATCGAGCAAGCGCTGGCATAAGGTATTTCCAGTTCCTGAGCGATGACGGCTTCATTGGCCATTGTCATGCCCACGATATCGGCAAAATGGGCCATCATTTTAATTTCGGCTTTTGTTTCCAGACGCGGTCCCTGTGTCTGCCAGTAGGTGCTTGTCTTCTTAACTTTTAAATCGATATGTTGCGCTGCCTTGATTATTTTTGTGCGCACTATTTTACTCAATGCCGGCGTGATGTGAATGGACCTGTTCTGGAAAACGGTGGGTGTTACGGTAAGCGTTAGAAAATCGTCGGGAATGACAATCATCCCCGGTCGCAAAGACTTTTTTAAGGAACCGGTGGAATTGATGCCCACGATTTCTTGCACGCCGATATCTTTGAGCGCCTGAATGTTGGCCCGATAATTGATAGAATGAGGCAGAATGTGCTTCCGGGGATCATTGCCGTGTCTTAAAATCAAAACTGTTTTCCGGGTGAGAAAAACGGTGGCCTGACCGAATTCATTATTCATTAATCGGGGTTTGCCGTCTTTTAACAAATCACTTCTTTCCATGACTAATTTTGTCGAAATAATTCCCAAAATGTTCATAAAGGTCTCCTCACTTCGCGGTTTCATAGCAAATTAATGCAAGACAGTCAAAGAAATGCATTTTATATTGCAGGGCAGATTGCATTTGACTTTCTGTCCTCTGTTATGACATATACACAAACGCTAAAAATTTAAGGAGGGTCTTATTCATGAGCAGCGAATTACTGGGTGTTGCCACCGATGACAACTTTGACAGCGAGGTCCTGAAAAGCGACAAGCCCGTGCTTGTAGATTTCTGGGCTCCGTGGTGTGGTCCCTGCAAAGCCATCGGTCCTGTTGTCGAAGAGATCGCGGCACAATTTCAAGATAAAATAAAAATCATGAAACTCAACGTTGATGACAGTCAAAAAACAGCCGTTAAATATTCGGTGAGAAGCATTCCGACGCTGATTCTGTTTAAGCAGGGACAAGTTCTGGATACGCTGGTTGGTCTTGCGCCCAAGAACAAACTGGAAGATTTCGTAAAGAAATCATTCTAAAAATTGCTGTATGTAGAGGTTTGAGCATTGATGTATTCAAGAACGTTTTCCGGATTATTCAAATTAAATGTGGTCTTGCTCCTGCTGGCGCTGTCTCTGGTTCTCAACGGCTGTTCCTTTTTTAATAAACAGGAAAAAGTTGTATTGACGCCTGAGAAACTTTATTCTTTAGCCTCTGACGAATACAAAGAGAATAATTACACCAAAGCCCGTGAATATTTTACGCGTCTCAAGGAAGAATATCCTTTGCACGAAATGGCCATCCTGGCTGAGATTGGCATCGCTGATGCTTTTTATAGCGATAAAGAATACACTGAAGCGGAAAACGCCTACAGCGATTTTATTTCCATGCATCCTGTTAATGAAAATATTCCTTATGCCATGTATCAGATGGGGATGTGCAATTATCATCAGATTGCCGCGATTGATCGCGATCAGTCAGAGACAATAAAAGCCCGCAAACAATGGGAAAAACTTATTTCGCGGTATCCTGAAAGTAAATTTTCGCCTTTAGCGAAAACGAAACTGAAAGAAGTAAAACAAAAACTGGCCCAACGCGAATTCTACGTGGGCAAGTTTTACTTTAAAAAGAAAAAGTATCAGGCGGCCCTTTCGCGTTTCGAAACGATTACCAGGGAATACCCCGATAGCGAACTCGATAGCAAAGTAAAAAAATACATTGATGATACGAAGGCGAAGATTATCGAAGAAGAAAAAGAAAAATTAAAAAAAGAAGCGAAGAAGCATAAGCAAGAACAACAGACATTGAGCCAGGAAGAAAAGAAGCAAGAAGAGACAAAGCCGTAATGTCTCTCTCCGGCGATGAAAACATAGGAGATATGAGTCTGGATGAGTTCAACCGCTGTCGGATGGTGAGGATAAAAATCAGGATTTTTCATGGCGTCAATTAACCGGGTATGCGTCATGAATTCGGTCCTCTCTGTTTTGCAGATTTTTTAATTATCTAAACATTCATCAAACGATTATCAAGACAAAAAATCAGGTGTTGTTTTTATCCTTTCATGGAAAGACACACCGGTAAAGGAATGAACAACGGGATCAAGCGGGGAGAACAACAGGTGGTTATATCCATCTGATTTTTCACCCTGTTCTTTTTGAACAAAAGTAGATTGAAGATCAATTCGGGATTCTATTCGTACTGTTCGAGGAATTTGTGCAGTGCATTTTTCAGCCAGACAAAGGATTCCTGCTTGGTGAGAATGAACATGAACCCGCTGACATTGCGTTCGTTGAACTCAAAGACGGTTCGGAGGACAATCGCCATGTTGTCAGGATCAACCAGATTGTCGTAAACCACACCGTGAAGACTTTTTTCAACGACAACGCGCGGGGGTGAATAAGTAATGACATCGCCCAGAAGCTCGGCAATCTTGCCAATGCAGGCACCAATGAGAATGTTGCCGATTTCCAGGAAGGTTTCCTTTTCCGCTTCCTGAAACGGATCCGAGTCCAGAACACTGGCTCCACCGTCAAACATGGAAATCAGTTTTTTCCCGGCTCCGGGAGGAAAAACCAGAAAAGCATTTCCTTTAAATTTTCCCCAGAAACTTTGTTCCACAACGGAAACCCGATCTTTATCATAGTCCATGATCTCGTTGTTGATATAAGTCGGAAGATCAAAGGCTTGAAGAAGTTTTATTTGAGGAACGCTGAGAATAACAAAGATATCTACAAATTCTGCCAGGTCTGAAGCTGCCCGTCCGAAAGCAATATTCATGATTTCCTGCAACAGGTCCGTTTCTGCTGTGGTAATCATTTCTTTTACATTATCATTTGTCGACATAATTTATCCAGGTTAAAGTAATGCGTTTTCCGCTTCTTTGATGGCTGCGGCTATGGTTTCTTTTGCGGGAGGTTTTTTCAATACCGAGAAAGCCCCTAAATCGTGCGCCTTCGACACCGCTTTAATCTGAACATCGGCCGTAAGAATAATCACTTTTGCTTTTTGATCAAACTTCAGAATTTCTTCCAGAGCCTGAAAACCATTCATGACGGGCATGGTTAAGTCCATGAAAGTAAGATCAGGTTTGAGCGTCTTATATTTTTCCACACCCGCCTGACCGTCATTCGCGTCGAATAATTCGTAGTCTTTGTCTTTGGGGATGCAACTTTTTATGATTTTTACAGAGATGGGAGAGTCGTCAACAATTAATATTTTTTTGATCATATTAACCTCGTGTCCAGAAAAACTGATTTACTTTATTGAATTGCATACAACATTTTACCGGAAAAATGTATAATTATTTTCCTGATGATCCTTGGTTTAAATTTTTTTTACTTTATTCGGTTCCTTTTGCCAAAAAAATATGGATAATGATCAATCAAAATTTAATTTTATTATTGTTTACTTTTTTAAAATAGTCAACATTAAATATGACGATCAATGGAATGATAAATAACATAATCATATTGACAAAACCAATAAAAGTATGTCAAATTAAAAGAAAAAAAAGGTTTTCTTTCATAAATAATCTCTATTATTTCGCGTTGTTTTTTTAATTGTAACTAAACAAGAATTTGAAAAGATGGAAAAATGAACCTAAATAATCTTGCCATTTCGTTGATTGAGCTTGATCCGCAAAACAATTCTGATGTCGATGAATTCAAAAAAAAATTAATCCTTTTCAAAGAAAAAGCCACAGGCCATCTCCGGGATGTTCTGGAACAGGCTTGTTCCGAAATGGATTCCTGGCCGGATCAAGATGTGGATGCACGCCGGGAGGGCATCGCCCGTCTTGGCGAATTATTGGAAAAGGCGATGGAATGCAGCCAGGAAGAACCCCCTGCTGCAGAACCGGGAAAACCGGCGGCACAAACAACGACAAGGGCAGCGCAAAAATTTACGCTTTCCACAGAATTTGACATCGATCTGATGAACGAGTTCATTGTCGAAAATATGGAATGGGCCATCATGGCTGAGTCGGCTATCCTGGACTGGGAAAAAAGTCCCGATAACAAAGAATTACTCAATACCATTTTTCGCGGCTTTCATACCATTAAGGGAACGTCCGCTTTTCTCAATCTCGATTGCGTGAAGGACCTCGCGCATCACGTGGAATCCATGCTAGCCAGGGTCAGGGATGGTGAGGATAATTTTACGACGGGACACGCCAATTTGTCGCTCAAGGCGTTGGACATGATCAAAGTTGTTTTGGAACGCATGAAATCATCCGGTCCCGGCCAGCAAATAGACTTACCCTTGGGGCACGGTGAACTGATGGAAACCCTGAAGGGCTTTGTGTCCGGCACTCAGGCACCGAAAGTCACTGTTGTGCCGCCCAAGCCGGTTGCTCAACCGGCGCCCAAACAAGAGATTCCTGCCAAAACCAAAGAAGTTGCTTCAGAGCCGGGCGTTTCTGCAAGTCAGTCCCCTGAGCCGATTGCGGAATCAACGGTGCGCGTGAAGGTGGACCGCCTGGACAAACTCCTGGATACCGTGGGCGAGCTGGTTATCGCGCAGACCATGGTGGGACAGGATGAATTGATTGTTAACGGGAAATATCACGATCTGAATAAAAAAATATCTCAGGCAGGCAAGATCGTGCGGGAATTGCATGACCTGAGCATGTTTTTGCGGATGGTGCCACTCAAGGGCACTTTTCAGAAAATGGTGAGGCTGGCCCGTGACCTGTCTCATAAAAACGGTAAAATGGTCAATTGCGTTACGGAAGGTGATGATATCGAAATTGACCGCAATATGGTTGATATGGTCGCTGATCCGCTTATCCATCTGATCCGCAATGCAGTGGACCACGGCATTGAAATGCCGGAGGATAGACGCCGGGCCGGGAAATCAGAAAACGGACACATTAATCTCACGGCCGGTCATGCCGAGGGAAGCATTCTGCTGACGGTGTGGGATGACGGTCGGGGCATGAGCCGCCAGAATATCGTGGATAAAGCGATGGCCAAGGGTTTAATAGAGTCGGCTGATAGAATGACGGATCAGGAAGTCTGGCAACTGATCTTCCTTCCGGGATTTTCCACGGCCGAAAAGGTAACCGAAGTTTCCGGACGGGGCGTCGGTATGGATGTCGTGAGAAGGGCCGTTGAAGCTCTCCGCGGCCGGATAGAGGTTGAAACCACGGAAGGCAAAGGTTGCGCCTTTATGATGAGAATGCCTTTGACGATGGCGATTACCGACGGCATGATCGTTAAAGTTGGCTCACAAAGATACATCCTGCCCACCTACAATATACAAAAAGCCGTCCGGCCGGAACCATCCGATATCCATACGGTGAACCAAAGAGCGGAGATGCTTTCCTTCCGTGATGAGATGGTACCGGTTGTGAGACTGCATAGATTGTTTAATATACAGGATGCCCAAAGCGAAGTCACCGCGGGTTTGCTGGTCGTTATCGGCGAAGGACAGCAACGGTGTGCTCTTTTTGTGGATGATCTTCTGAGTCAGACACAGGTTGTCACCAAGTTGCTGGGCCACGGGGTTAATAATGTGCCCGGTGTGGCTGGCGGGGCAATCATGGGCGATGGCACCGTGGGTTTGATCCTGGATGCGGCCGGAATCGTAAGCATCGCCCGCCAGCAAGTGAATATCAAAGAGTAATCAACAGGCTATTTTAGGAGGAAAAAATGAGTAACGCAACTGCTGTTAAGGAAAGTCAGTCTATCAAGGTTGATTCACGTTCGGGTAAATACCTTACCTTTTTCCTGGCCAGTGAAGAATACGGGGTGGAAATATTAAAAGTTCAGGAAATCATCGGACGGATGCCGATTACCCCGGTGCCGTTGACCTCAAAATATATCAGGGGCGTCATTAATCTGCGGGGGAAAATTCATCCCATAATGGACCTCAAGATCAAATTTGGCATGGGGGATACCGAAATCACAGAAGAGACCTGCATTATCGTCATTAAAACATCCAGTTTGATGATGGGGATCCTGGTGGATAAGGTTTCGGAGGTGGTGAATGTGGCCGCTGATGATATTGAGGATACGCCCTCTTTTGGCGGGGATGTCAATCCGGAATTTCTCCTGGGGGTAGGCAAGATCGGAGGACGGGTGCGCCTTTTGCTGGATATTGAAAAAGTGATCACAACGGCCGATATCATTAATATGAAAAAGGCTGCCGCTGAAGAAGATTGATGGGCCTGAGCCAAATCCAAAATCAGGTATGAAATTGAAGTACGTAAATCCATATGGAATGCTAACAGGAAGGATGTCTAAAGCTCATGCGCATATCATTTAAAATCGTTTTATTTTGCCTGATTCCGATCGTTTTATTTACAGGGGGCGTTCTCTTTATCGCGAATCATCAGTTAAAGCAGACGGCCCTATCGGTCGCCGATCATATTCTGGAACAAAAACTTGCTGGAGAAATGAATACATTTCGCGATGAGGTTGAACGAAACTATGGCGTCCTGGATCTTAAAAATGGCACGCTGGTCGATCAGGCCGGTATTTCCATGGCCAATCGATATGATGTGGTTGACCGGATATCTAAAAAATTTTCAAGCACGGCCACCGTGTTTGTCCGCAGCGGCGACGACTTCACCAGAGTTGTGACGACGGTCAGGAAGAAGGACGGCAGCCGGGCTGATGGAACCAATCTGGGTAAAGACAGTAAAGCTTACCAAAGCATCATGAATGGTAATACTTATACGGGTGAAACCAATATTCTGGGTGAACCCTATCAAGCAACCTATGTGCCTTTGCTCAACAGCAAGGGGGAGGTCATTGGCGCTCTTTATTCCGGTATTCCCAAAGCCGAATTGATGCAGATGATCAATCAGTACAGCCGGTACGCCGTCATCATGATCACGCTGGCCATGCTGGCACTCATTGCGTGTATCGTCGTGACCATTTTAATGGTTGTTGCCTGGGCATTGCGACCCATGAAAAAGATTGTCGAGGGCGTACAGGAACTGGGTAAGGGCCACGTTTCCCACAGACTGGGTATTCGCAATCAAGACGAGATAGGCGCACTGGCCGCGACCATCGATAATTTTTCTGATTACCTTCAACAAAACATTGTGCTGAATGTGCAAAAAATAGCTGACGGTAACATTGATCTCAACACCACGGTCATCGATGAACAAGATGAAATCGGTCCGGCGTTTAAAAGAATGATTGAACACATGAACATTCTGGGTAACGAAATGACCGTATTGACGCAGTCGGCCGTGGAAGGCAAGTTGGATGTGCGCGGCAGCAAGGATAATTTAAGAGGCATTTTCAGGTTTTTAGTCAATGCGGTCAATAAGACGCTGGATGCGATGGTCGGGCCGATCAATGAGTCTTTATCTGTTATGGAGAAGGTTGCCGGAAGGGATATGACCGCGAGAATCACCGGCGATTACAAAGGGGATCATGCCAAAATCAAAGAATCTCTCAATCTGGCAGTGGAAAATCTGGACAAGGCCCTCCAGCAGGTGACGATTGGCGCAGATCAGTTGTCCTCGGTGAGCGTTCAGGTCAGCACCGATGGTCAGTCTTTGTCTCAGTTGGCAAGTGATCAAAACAATTCCCTCGACATACTGACCATATGCGTGCAGGAAATGTCCTCCATGTCCAAACAAAACACCGTGAGTGCCAGAGAGGCCAAGGCCGTTGCCGAAGAAGCCCTGAGCAGTGCGGAAAATGGCGTGGAGAGCATGAACCGGATGTCTTCGGCCATTAACAAGATCAAGACTTCTTCTGATGCCACGG
>CAYZLL010000024.1:0-22858 GCA_964479225.1 uncultured Smithella sp. | reverse complement strand
GCCCGTGTCCGTTCATCTTTCGGGGCATTGAATAGTTCTTCGGCGGGGCCGTATTCCACCACTTCGCCCATGTACATAAAGACCACATAATCGGCCAGACGCCTTGCCTGACGGAGAATGTGGGTCACAACCACCAGCGTATAGTCTTGTTTTAAAAGTTTGAAACGGGCCTCGACAATCTTGGAGGAAACGGGGTCCAGGGCTGATGTAGGTTCATCAGCAAGAATCACCTCCGGTTCCACAGCCAGCGTTCGTGCCAGGGCCAGGCGCTGCAACTGCCCGATGGAAAGTTTCGCCGCGGGACTGTGCAGGCGGTCTTTCACCTCGTCCCAGAGACCGGCCAATTCCAAGTAGTGCTCAACGCAATGATCCATGGTGGAACGTGTATTATGGGAAGCTCGCTTTGCTGCCTTTTTCGCGATCCCCTCCCCGTTCAATCTGTGAATCTTCGGGCCGAACGCAACATTATTGTAAATGGACATCGGTAGCGGATAAGGCCGCTGGGATAGAAACCCGACCTTTTTCCGCAAAGCCAGGAGATCGGCATCGTGGTCATAAATATTGATGCCATCAATAACAACCGACCCGGTCAGGGATACCTCATCGTAAAGATCCAGCAACCGGTTTATACTTTTAAGCAACGTCGTTTTACCACAGCCGGATGGACCGATAATCGCGACAATCTGACGGTCGGGGATATCCAGAGTAACCTGTTGGAGTACCTCAAAATCTCCGTAGTGAACCGACAGATCGTGTATTTGTATATGGGACATCGTCTTTATTCCTTAACGGATGACATTTCTTGAGAAACGTTCCCCCAGTATTCTTGCCGCAATATTGACGACCAGCACAATCAAAAGCAGAACCAGAGCGGCGGCATAAGCGCGTTCCTGTACTTCCGGAATGGGCGTCCCGATTTGAAAAAAAATGGCCAAAGGCAAAGATGCAACAGGATCCATCAAGGATCGCGGCATATTATCGGTATATCCGGCCGTAAAAAGAATGGAGGCCGCATCCCCGATCGCCCGGCCGAAAGCGAGTATAACCGCCGTAACAATGCCGGGAATAACCTGCCTGAAAACGATCCATGCGGTTTCCAGCCGTGTTGTGCCCAGCGAGACGGCAATCTCCCGCAATTCCCCGGGAACCATCCTCAGGATCTCTTCCATCGACCGGACCATAATGGGCATCGTCAGAAGTGTCAACACAAAGATGCCGCCCAAAAGAGAAGCGCGGATACCGAAATAGACCATCACCACAAAGCCGACGGCGCCATAAACAACCGAAGGGGTTCCCCACAGCACTTCCAGAACTATCCGGCTGATGCGGGCAAGCCGTGAGCTCGCATATTCCTTCTGCAACGCAAAAGCGACCGGGAGACTGAAAAGCAACGCGCAAAGCGATGCGCCAAAGGCAAGATACAGGGAGCCGGCTATGGCGTTGGCAATGCCTCCTTCACCCCCCAGATAATATCCGCCTTTCGGTGTATCGATGAGCATGGAGAGGCTCAGTGCAGATGCGCCCTTGACCAATATAACCAGAATCACACCGGCAAGCATGCCGAGCAGTACCATCAGGGATAACTGCATTAATCGCTTAAAAAAAATCTCCTGTTGTCGGCGGTTTAGCATTTAGGAAGAATACCTCCTGTGCATCCGGGCAAGAACCGCATGGGCGGCAATACTGAAACCCGCAACCATCACCATCAGGATCAGCGCGGCAAACAGCAGGGCCGAATCATATTGCGGTATCGACATCATCTCGCCGTAGTTGTTGGCAATCAGCGCCGGCAGAGGATAAACCGGGTCCAGGAGATGGCCGGGAATTTTAGCAACGTTGCCCGCGACCATCATAACAGCCATGGTTTCCCCGACGGCCCTGGCCAGACCGAGTACGATGGCGGCAACAATGCCGGGCCGTGATATTTTTAACAGCACATGCCAAATGACTTCCCACCTTGTAACGCCCAGAGAAATGGCGCTTTCCCGGACCTCCCTCGGAATATGGATCAGCACTTCAACTGTTAAAGAAATGATAAAAGGGCTGATCATTAGTGCCAGGATCACACCTGCCGCCAGGAGGCTGTATCCCGTGCCGGATTTGCCGGTCAATTCGCCAAGCAACCGGACTGCCGGGACGACCGTCAACACACCGAAGAGGCCGAAGATCACGGACGGAATACCCGCCAGAATATCAATCGACAAACGAATCCACTTGCGCAGGCGATGGTTCATGTACTCTGTGATGTACACGGAGCTCATCAAACAGACGGGCAGCGCAAAAATCAACGCCAGCACCGTAACCGCCAGCGACCCCGCGATAAAAGGAAGAAAGCCGAATTGCCCTTGTTGAGGGGACCAGAACGATGTAAACAGGAGTTGTCCCAAAGAAATCGAGGATAGCATCGGTGCGACCTTGACCGCAATAATCCCCAGAATCAAAAAGGCAATCCCGTATAGCAGCAAATGGGAAAAACGGATCAGCGCACCGGCAATAGCGCTTTTGGCTTTTCGGTAAAACATTTTCTTTAGTTTTTCACCTTCCCGACGGCTTCCTGAATTTGCGACTCGGGAAGCCTGATATATCCCACCTCATCCACGAATTTTTGTCCATCCGTTAAAATCCAAAGGACGAATTCACGCACAGCTCCCGAAAATTGTCCTTTAACAACAATATACAAATCACGGGCAGGGGGCGAAGGGTAAAGGCCTTTACGCACGGCGTTCATCGCTTTTTGTTTGGTGCTTAAATCTTCTTCCGGATCAACGTGTCCGTTTTCATTAATATCCACGGGGATGACCCGGATGCCGTTCTGCGGGAGACCGGTTTTCATATCATAAGCATAATTGAGATTGTTATATCCTATACCCAGGGCGTCTTTTTTCACTGCCTCCGTGATGCCGGGATCGCCATAAACACCGATGCCCTTGAGATTCTCCTGGTGCTTGCCCAGATAAGCCGCCCAGGTTTCCGACGCCCCGCAGGAATCAGAGCGTGTGAAAAGATGAACAGCGTCATTGTTCCTGCCGCCGGTTAAATGCCCCCACGTCAAGGCTTGACTGTCGATCCACAACGCCACGAACTGTTTTTTGTTCAGCCCCTTGGCTGCAACTTCCCGCATGACGGGATTTTTTGCATTCATAACGGGAAAAACCGCGTCTTTGACAACCGGAATGTATTTTGCCCCGCGCTGTATTTCTTCCGGCTTTATGTTTCGGGAAACCATGCCGATATCGACCAGACCGGTCAGGGCTTCAGCAATACCTTTACCGGCGCCGCCCGCAGCAACATCAATCTGACAATCAGGGTGTGTTTTTTTGTATTCATCAGCCCAGCGAATCATCATGGGGTAGAGCGCCCAGGCCCCGGAGATGCGGATCGTGCCCGAAGACACGCTTTTGGGCGCCTCTTTCCCGCTTTCAGGATTACAGGCGCAGAGGGTTGCTGTCATGACGGCAAAAATCATTAGCCTGAGAACTTTATTTTTAAAAAAATGCACTTGCTTCTCCTTTTCAACAGAAAATAATTATTAATACAATTGGAGCCTTTATCCCTTTGCCCGGCAACCTACCTGAAGGAATGCCTCAGCCAAATCATGTCCTGTGACGTTAGACACTTAAGCAGGGCACATCCAACGAACAGAGCAACAAAAGCGCCCGCAAGAGCGACTTCCGGACCGGTGCAATGCAGGATATGAAATGTAACCATCGTCAGCAGAAGCGTCAGTCCCGGCTTGATTACGGAAGAGAGTAAATCAATCCTCATGCGTTTATGCACTACGGTTATCAAGCAAATGGATGTCAGAGTCATTGCCGCTGCCGCTGTCCAAATCGCGCCAACGGCATTATACATCAGCACAGCTTTCGAAATAACTAAAAGAAAAAATAACGCGCCCATCGAAGCGCAAAGCAGAACACGGCTGTCTTGTTTGCCGGCTATCAAAATACCGCTCATGGCGTGATTGGCCGCCAGGGGGATCAACAGCCACAGCGCAGGCCCGATCAAGACTCCGGCCTGCGTGTAGCGGTCGCCAAAGATTTGAACCATCATCCAGGGACCGAAAGCCGTCCCCAGCAGGATAAGGACCGTTCCGGAAAGTATTGAAAAGCGCAGCGCCGTTTCCGCAAACATACGGTCTTTCCCGTCGCCCCTGGCCACCGATCGGCTCAGAACAGGAAGCATCACACTCCCGAGCGCTATTGGAATATAAGAGAGAATGAGAAACGCCTGCATGGCCAGCGCCAGTTGTCCCAGCATATCACCGGCAGAAACAACATGGCGAAAGAATATCAATGGACCTTGATTCGGAAAAGCCATTAAAAGCATCGCGACGCCCAGAGGAACACCCTGACGGAAAAGCCGGTTCAGTGCCGCATAATTCATTCCCAGCCGCAAGTGAAAGACGTGGCGATGAATCATGAACAATCCGTAAACGGCTTCAAGACACCAGACCAGTCCGTGGATCAGAACCACCGGTAGCGCTTCTCGCCAGACCATAAGGACCAGAAGGCCCAGAACCATTTCCAGCGATCTGAAGATGGTCTGCTGCCGGAAAGAATATTGATTGACTTCATAAGCCGTATAAACAGTTTCTGTCCAGGCAGCCAGTGACCGTCCGATCAACGCGAAGGTGAATAAAAACACCAGCAACCGGGAAGCGGGATCGTCCTCTAGAAAAAAAGAAAGGGAAAGATAGATCGCTGTGGCCAAAAGGATAGACACAATTCGCAGGGAGAGGGTGTGCGACGCTGTGCCGTGGCCCTTGAGCCGGTCTTGACCAACATCCCTGCTTAAAACAACAGCCATCCCCATACTGGTCAAGGGGAGAAATAACAGGTACCAGGCAATTCCGTAATTGATCATCCCGTAAACCTTGGGTCCCAGAACCCGGGCCAGGATCACCACATAAATAAACCGCGTAATGAAGTAAACACCGCGGCCCGCCAGCAAGTAGGTTAAATTTCTGGCGAGAGAGGCAACACCGCTTCCTTCAATAACCGGCTTTAGGCTGGGCACTTCAAAATCGTCCTGTTTCCTGCAATATTTTCATTATGATCCTTGACACCGATTCTGCATTGATGCCTGGATGAGCACATCATAATGCCGGGGAAGGCTAAAGTCATTCATGCGCCGCGGGATCATTTAGCCAGTGAGTCAAATCGCGAACGATTAAAATTTGGAGCTTGGAGATGTCATCCCGGTAAAGGCTTTCCAGGATGCGCCTGGTCTCCGGATTCATGATTTTTGTTTTGACTAACAACCTGGATTTCAGTTTCTCCCGTAAACGGGTCCATCCATCCTCCGTGTAGATCTTTTTACCCAGAAAACTCACGAAACGCTGCAGTGGCGGCTTTCTGCTAAACAAACTCTTCAGCAGCGTTGACCGGGGAACACCGGAGACATTGTAGTCCGTCGTCATATCCGGAATGAAAGTGGCATCAACTTCCAGGAATCGATACAGATCTTGTATCAGAGAGACCGGCTGTCGTTTTAAATCATCAAACAGACATACTTTTACCCTGCTGAAATGATCGACATAAGCCTTAACCTGATGCGTGTAAAATCCCAAATCCCGGTAATACCAGGTTGGCCTCCACCCCTCTGTGATTCTTTTCGCTTCTTGTTGAAGAGCATCCTCGAACAGCAAATTTTCCCGCCCTTCCAGGGTGAGCTCCGCGTGGGCTGCAAATGCTCTTTCAACAGGATTTCTGAGGATAATAATAATTCGGGGGTCACCCAAATACTGCCTGATCAGAGGAATGGTCTTCCGGTAATAATAAAGATTCGTGTGACTGGCTTCGCCAACGGCTTTCTTGCCGTCCGTACATTCAAAAAGCCGGCGGTACTCATCAAAATTCTGCACGATATGCAGGCAGTCATCGCCGATGCCGCCCGTCGGACTTTTGGAAAATTGTGCAAAAAAGAAATCCGGTTCTTTGGGGATACTCATGAAAACATCGGGATGCTGTTTTAAGGCTTGATACAGGGACGTCATCCCGCATTTGGCTGCGCCAACCAACAAGAAGTTGGGTAAGACGGGTTTTGAAATTCTAGTCATCAATCAGCTCATTTTGCACAACTTGAAAACGTCTCAGTAATAGATTCTCCCGGATAACGTTTTTAATTTGCGAACGGTTGCGTTGTTAATACATGATCTGGTTTTTATTGCTTGCGGCAGACCAATGATTGTATCCTTTATCCCCTGCATGAAATAAAGGAAATGTCTGTTTCTGATCCCTGCAATAAAAAAATAGCCCCACCACAGCAACGTATGCGACAAAACATGGATCCAGGGCAAATGTCTTATTGCTACCCAGCATCGGCTTCTAACACCGTAATATATCCACTTCCCCGGCACCCTGGTTTGCTGCGTTTCATAATGAATAACGGATATTGCAGAGGAACGTAAAAGCTGATATCTTTTGTCCACCAGTCGATAGCTGAAATCCAGCTCTTCACCGATAAAAAAAAGGGGCTCCCAAAACATCCCCATCTCCAGAAAGATGCTGCGCCTGACGGCAAAACCGGCGCCGCAGAAATAGGAGCATTCGTAATCCGCATCGATTCTTCTTTTGTCCGCCCGGGGAATGCTTTTATATTCTTCACAACCGTCGCCTGGCTGCACAATCCGAAAGGCAAGGCACCCCAAATTATTGTCTGAGCGAAAACACGAAACCACCCGGCCAAGCGCATTGTTCCCGGAAAACACAGCGTCATCATCGATGAAAACGCAGAATTCACCCCGCGCCATGCGGATACCGTGATTTCTCCCTCCCGGGACTCCCGAATTCGTGTTGAGAAAAAAATACCTGGCGTGAGGAAACGCTTGCCGGATCAAATCGCCCGTGCCGTCAGATGACGCGTTGTCCACAACGACAATCTCGTAATCCCTGTATCGCTGAAGTGCAAAAGATTCCAGACAGCGCTTCAGGATTTCTTTGCGGTTCATCGTTACAACGATCAGACTCACCCGGGGCGAACGTTCCGGGACATTACGGTTTTTCATGGGATGGACTGCTTTCAGACCCTGCAGAAACCTCCAACAAAAGATCAGCATACTGATCCCAGTCTAATCGCTGTCGGAAACGTTTCACTTTTTCACCACTGACGGGTGTCTTAAAGAATCTTTTTATTGTTTTCGCCAGATCTTCGGCATTGCCCGTTTCGAATAAATAGCCGCTTTCGCCAACACAGACACATTCCCGGAAAGCAGGCAGATCGCTGGCAATAATCGGCTTATCAAAGGCATAGGCAATGGTAAGAGGCCCGGACTGCGTCACCGACAGATAGGGAGCGACAAACACGTCGGCCGCGGCAAAATAGTGACCAACTTCCTCATTAGGAACATAACGGTCAATCCAGACCATCTGGGACCGTACAGGGTCATCCTTGGGTAGATTCTGCAAAAATCGATCTTTCGTGCTTGCCTCGCCTTCATGAGCGTAGAAGGATTCACCGACAATCAGCAGGGAGGTATCTGGGTCTTCCCGGGCCACGGATCGAAATGCCGCAAGCAGAATATCCAATCCTTTATAGGGCCGAATGAAGCCGAAAAAAAGTAGAACCCTTTTTCGCAAACCGAGCCTCAGGCGGATGTCATCACTCGATTCCGACGGCGGTGTAAACTGATCGTAAACAGGATGAAAAGCTTTAATCATTTTTTGATGATTAAAGCCGATGTGTCGGGCCAGATCGACTTCTGCCTGACCATGCATGATCAGCCGGTGCGTCATATTTAAAACACTGCGTGTCATGACCTTGTCGCCGGGAAAACGTTCATGGGGAAGAATGTTGTGAACAATCACACTGATTTTCATTCTTGCCAGAAGCTTCACGGCCGCAAACAAAACTTTAAACACCGGGAAATGAACGGGATGCACCCAGTGCGTTATAAGCATATCGTATCGGCCCCGGCGCAGGTGTTTTATCAGTCGCACCCAGGTCAGGGGATTGGTGTAACTCAAAATTGGCAAGCCTTGCCGGTGAAAAGTCAGACTGCTGTCTTCATCAAGACAAGCACGAGGGGGCCCCGGTTGCAGGAATTCAGGATAAGGTTTAGACCAGTAGAAAAGATCAACCGTCAGATCACTTCTGCTTTGAAGGGTTGCGGCCAAACGGCTGTTAAAATGAACAATGCCGCCGCGAAACGGGTGAGCAGGTCCTAGCAGAGCGATCTTCATGGATGGACCTCGCTTTGGGAACGCACAGAAAAAACATATCCATATGTTCTGACCAGATGGAGGGAAATTAATAAAACCGGAATCATTATCAAAGCCGCGAGGCTTTTCTTCCGCCAGGCACCACAAATGGCTGTCCCAACGACAGCCGCAAGATAGGACCCGGCCATCAAAAGAAGCGCCGGCGTTATCCGTGGAGCAAAAATAGCGGCGATCCCCAGCAGCGCAAGCCATGCAAAGAAGACGACCATCGTCAAATGCGGCAGGCGGTGGATGCCTGCTTTCCTGCAAACGGCAGCCATAGCAAGATTGCGGGTAATGAAAGCCTTAGCATTTGTGTCCCGGCTGTGCTCGACCAGGACCGATGACTCATAAATCACTTTGCCGTTTTGCGTCTTGATTCGTTCAATCAACTCCACATCCTCATGAACCTGCAGGCCGGGATCAAAAATCAAACGGCCTGCTGTTCCGTCAAGCGCTACTTGCCTGGCGGGAGTGGCCCGAATGCACATATTCCAAAGCTTGGGATAATAAACTCCCGCCTTTAACGATCGATCGGATCGTATCCCCGCTGTGGCAAACCACGAATTCAAAACAACATCCAGTGCAAAATCAAAATCTGATGCGCCCTTAGCCAAAACATCCGCTCCACCGATAACAGCAACGCTCGGATTGTCGATCAAGACGCGCTCAATCTTTAACAGCCAATCGGAAGGAAACATGCAATCATCATCGGAAAACACCCAATATCGGCCACGTGCCGCTTCACAGGCCGCGTTGAGTGCGTCTGAACGATGGCCTTGCGATTCGATCAACAACCAGTCCAGTTTGGCATAGCGATCAAAAATATCCCGAGCAATCTTTGACTCCCCCGAGACAATCACTTCATAGCCATCCGCCGGCGCAGTCACGTATTGCAGGGAAGACAAAGCGCTTTCCAGAAAACGGCCGCCATGACAAACCGGTAATATGACGCTGAACATTGGTTGTTTATCCATCAAGCCCCAAACCCGCTCAGGAAATCTATGCTTTACGCTTCAGCCATTAGCTAAATCAACGGAAGGACTGGTTATATTTTCATAATGGCTGCCCGGCATCAACAAGCTTTTTAAGGCTTTCAAGGTGTCCCCGGCTTTCTCGCTGGAGATTGTCGAGCATTGGAATCTCAAAGACATCTGTAAAATGACGAAGTCGCGTCACGCTCATCAACAATGAGCATAATCGCGGAATATCCTGATGTTCATAGTAAAGAGAGGATAATTGAAGATTATTCAGCATCAGTTTTGTTTTGGGATGCCCGAAAAGCGAAATAAACGGAATTCCGTAGCTCATACAAACAACGCCTGTATGCATTTGCGTTGAACAGATCAGATCCAGAGAACTCAAAACATCCAAATCGGCCCCAAGTTCATTGAAGGAATAATACTCAACGTTCTGTCCGCGACCAAACCATTTCTTTAATCGGGTCACATTTTCCTTTTTTCCTGTAATATCGATGAGTACAAAGTCGATATTCTTCTGCGAAAGCGTAATAGCCGCCAACAAAACCGGGAGGTATGCGGCTCGTCGTCTGATCAGTGGCGTTGCGTGCAGGTGAATCCCCACGCGAAATCTCTTGTTGTGCGGACGCCGCCGTGGAAAACAAGAGGATGTTTGCCAGACAATGTCAGGGAAGTATTCCAGAGTGGGGGGATTATGCAATTGTCCAAGCCAATTCAGATCCTGCCTGTTTCTGACACTTATATGCTTTACATTCTGCAAAAACATTTTCTGACAATTCCATATGGGTTCGGGATACGCACCGTTTCCACCCAGTGAAAAACCATACAAAGGAATACCACGCTGTTGGACAAGTTCAATCAGTCGATCGCGGACAGATGAATATCGCAGTGCGTATTGCATATGGCCGCACAGGAAGCCGCCTCCCCCGAAAATAATCGCATCCTTTTCCTCCAATAATTCTTCCAGGGAATGCGCGACGGAAAAACCATAGGGTTGGGCGTATTCGGAACGCAGTTTATAAACGGAAAAGGGAACATTGCAGTTCTTAAGAAAATGACCAAAAATAACGGCCATCAAATCGTCGCCAAAATTATGATCGTCATAATTACCGAATAACGCTACCCTCATCAGAGACCCTTTCCGGCCGGATGATCTGACTGAGCTACCTCAGCGCTTTTTCTAGAAATATGCTCCGTAACACACAGGCAGGATAACGCTGAACTTCGGCGTCATATCGCCTCTTTGTTATTGACTTGAACTATCCCGCTGTCATCGATCGCAAAACATTGAACAGTGCAATCCTCCGCAACCCGGTCTTTGTACGTACAATTGCGGCATAAATAGAAATCATTGTGCCCGGAGTTGAAGGCCTTTCGAAAGTCCGTAGCCACATGGCTCTTCCAGACGCTTAGAACATTCCTGTCTTTGATGTTGCCGAATGAGTGTTTGTTCTGATACTCGAATTCGCAGGGGATGATTTCGCCCGTCGCATCCATGGTGATGCGCTTCCACGGCCGCATGCAAACAAAAGGCTTTTCTTTTCGTGTGAACGTGCCCGCATTATACTCATACCTGCGATAATCGGATTTTTCCGGCGCGTAGGATTGATCCAGATCACTTCCCAGAACCGGAGGCATATCGACGGTTTTCAATGTAAAATAATCAACGCCAAGTTTTTTCGCCAGGTCCTTTGCTGCCGGCACCTCAGATTCATTGTGCCGCATAACGACAAAACGCATGTTGATTCTCGGTGTATCCGCGCCTTTCATGGAACGCACGCGCAGTATCTTTTGTATGTTGGAAACCACAACATCAAGACGGCCGCCCTGACGATACTGTTCATAGGTCTTTTGCGTAGCGCCGTCCACCGCAACAACCAGAGAGTCGAGGCCTGAATCCACAAGGGCTTCGGCCTGTGCCTCATCCAGCGGCACATTGCCGTTGGTGCTGGTATGCACAATGACACCCTTCGCTTTGGCATAGGCAATCATTCGAATCAGATCCGGATTGAGAAAGGGCTCTCCCCAGTTCCAGAAAATAAGGTGCAACAGATAATCGCCGCAATCATCGATAAAGTGTTGAAAAGTTTGAAAGGGCAATAAAGCGGGCTTTCTGGATTTGGTCATGGATGATGTCAGACACAAAGGGCAGGACAAATTGCAGAAATTGGCCGGCTCGACCTGGGCGATGACCGGATAGCCCAATGGCCGTGACGACAACAGGTATTGATTTAGTCCGGCCAGAAAAAAATTGGCCGCTTTGCGTATGCCGATCTTTCTGGCGGAATAGGGAAGCAGTTCAAACTCAAAATCGAATTGACCTTTGAAAAACAGAGCCGGTATTTGAAACGCAACATCACGAAGTTGAAATATTTTCATAGCGTGTCCTTCTCCAACCAGGCACTCAGATCCTTTCCGATGAGATCCTGGAGCTTCAAAATGTCTTTCCTGTAATAGAGCCTCAGACTTCGCTCTATGTCAGACGGCATCGCCTCGGGTTTTTCCATGTTGATGAACCGGACGCGGTCGCGTAAACGGATCCACCGTTCTGCTCCCAGGATCGCACCGCCGATGGTTCGGGCAATCTTGTGCAGCCGTTTAGGTTTAATGAAAAGGTTATTAAAAAAGTTCCAGCGGGGAACGCCCGAAACATTATGATTGTGGCTCCTATCAGGAATAAAATTTGGATCAACATCGAGAAAAGTATATACGGATTTAATCAGTGTAATGGGATCGCGCATAAAATCGTCATGAAGAAGAACCTTCACCCGGCTGAATTGCTCTTGAAAAGCGCTTACCCGTTGAGCATACAAGCCACCTTCGGCATACTGCCACATATATACATATCCATCACGTCTGCGTTGTTCCTCAGCGGTCAATGCGTCTTTAAAACAAAGCTTTTCACGGCCATCCCGTACGTGATAATTATAAGCGGAATAGGCGCGCTTGACCGGATCCCTCAGAATAATAATGATCCTGGGATCGCCAAGATACCGTTGAATGGCCGGTATCGTTTTTTCAAAAAGAAAAAGCGTGTCCGCACTGGCCTCGCCTATAGTTTTCATACCGGCACTTTCTTTAAACAGGTCAAGGTAATCGTTAAGGGTGCGCACACCGCTTTGCACCATTGAATCGTCGCCCGGCCCTGTGCCCGGATTGGCTGCTCGATTGCTCAAAAATCTAGGCTCTTTGACCGGGCTCATGAAAACATCCGGATGCTGCTTCAGGTAGTGATATAGTGATGTCGTGCCGCATTTGGCGGCGCCGACAATCAGAAAGTTCGGCAGAACCGGTCTGGTTATTTTAGACATTTCATCACTTTAATCGAAAATGTATTTTATTCAAAACTCTCATGAAGTTGGCTGGAAAATCGCGGATAATATTTTCATGATCTTCAGCAGCTTAGGTAAGTTGGGGATCAGCTCTGTGTCGCAACCAAAGCCCCCCGGTCCAACCGGATGGTTCGGTTGCAGATTGTCGCAACCAGTTCCGGTGAATGCGTCGCGATAATCAGGATGCTGGACTTCTGAACAATTTCATGAAGCCGCTGCTGCGCTTTTTCCTTAAAATCCGCATCCCCGACCGTCAGCCATTCGTCCATCAAGAGAATTTCGGGCTGGACAAGGGTGGCGATCGAAAAGGCCAACCGCATCTGCATGCCCGTGGAATAAGTCCGCAGCGGCATGCGGATGAAATCGCCAAGGCCGGCGAAATCTACAATATCGCTTATTTTGGAGGACAGCCATTGCCGGTGGAAACCAAGCAGCGCTCCGCGAAGGTAAATATTTTCAACGCCGGTTGCCTCACCATCCATCCCGAGACTCAGGTCAATCATGCTGGTAATTTTCCCCTGGATTTCAATAGCACCTTCTATCGGTTCATAAACTCCGGAAATGACCCGCAGCAAGGTGCTTTTACCCGCACCATTATGACCAACCAAACCCACCCGGTCTCCTTCCTTGAGTTCAAGACAAATGCTTTGCAGAGCCCTCACAACCACGCGGCCCTGTTCGTTGGAACCCATGCGGCCGCCGGTTGCCGCCTGCATCAATTGGTTTTTCAGCGAACGTCCGGTGGTATTATAAATCGGAAAATCAACGCATACATTATTCATACGAATGTGTGTCATAACTCCGTCCTATAACCAGTAAGCGATGCGCGAGCGAAACCGTCCGTAAAATAAAATGGTGACACCCCATCCAACTAACGCGAGAATCATACAGACCAGCCAGTTCAAAGCGGATGGTAATGTCCCCATTAAGGGAGCGCGGACAATTTCGATTAAATGGAAAAAAGGATTGGCATCCAGCAACAGCAGGCTGGCGCGTTTCGGCAACAAATGAGGCATCCAGATGATCGGTGTCAGATAAAAGAAAACCTGCAACAGATTGGACACGATCTGTGGAATGTCACGATAACGGGTACATAAAACACCCAATAGGAGAGCCATCCAGGATAGGTTGATCATCAACAGCACAAGGCCTACGACAGACAAAGCAGCGGACGGACGCAAAGGCAACCAAAAGACGAGTAACACCAAGGGATAGATGACGATGTTGTGGCCAAAAATAACCAGGTTGCGCCATATCACCCGCAGAATGTGGGTAAACAGAGGCAAAGAAATTTGCTTGATGATGGCTTCAGCCACGGTGAAGCCCGTGCAGCCTTCGGTCAGTATCGTCGTGATCAGCGTCCATAAAATCAACCCGACCGTCAGAAAGGGGAGAAACTCTTTCATGGGTGTATCAAAAAGATTACCGAAGACCAGACCAAGCGCACCGATTAAAACGCCCATGCTGATCGTAATCCAAAACGGTCCGAGTGATGAACGCCGGTAGCGCTGGCGAATATCCTGCCAGCCCAGCACGCCGGCGAGTTCATATCTTTTGAAAGCCGCGAAGATATCCTGCCAACCGGATTTAAAAATTCTCAATAAAAATACCTGATTACTTATACTCATCGATTATCACTTGTTAATAATTATTCTTTTACAAACTTACCGCTATTTTTTGTGCGAATGTACCAGCTTATGAAAGCAAAAACAAGAAAGCCGGTTGTGAGAAACAGCACGACCGCTCGCGCCCCATAAGCATAAAGCATCAGAACGCCGCCGCCAATGGCAATCTGTACCACGCCATACAGCAGCGTTACCTTCCAGTGGGCAATTCCCCCTTCATTGGCCAGAATCTGGTACAGGTGACGTCGATGAGGTTTTGTTAGATTTTCTTTATCCTGAAGACGGATGGCCATCGTCGACAGTTCATCAGCGTAAAAGGGAAAAAGCAGCGCGGCAAAACAGACCATCTCCAGATAATTTCTGGCGAGTGTTATCACCAGCGCCGCAAAAACAAATCCCAGCAGGATGCTGCCGACATCCCCCATAAAAACTCTGGCACGAAACATATTCAAGGGAAGATAGCCGAGACACGCCAGGGCAAGACAGAGGGAAAAAAAAGATAAGGATGTTTGAAAGGCCTCTGGCGGCATACGGTCAAGGGTATAAATACCCAGCAAGCCGAAGGCGATGACACCACTCAGACCGGCAATGCCGTTAATGCCATCCATAAAATTATAAAAGTTCGCCGTGCCGATCAGAAAAATAAAAATCAGCGGCAGAATCAGCAGGAAAATAAACGGATAAAAACCAAAGGTGGACATATCGTAATGGGCACTGAGTCCGGGCAAGACGGGAAACAGAAAAATCACTGCGGAAATAAGTTGAACAAGCAGCCGGAATTTGACCGAAATACGAAAGTAATCTCCATAGAAACTGACGGCAGAAATGAGAATCGCGGCAAAAAGAAAGGTTGTCGGAATGCGCAGTGTCAGTCCCGCCACGATGAAAGCCGCCAGAATGCCCACGCCGCCGCCCCGAGGGGTCGGTTCTGTATGCGAACTTCGCTCCTTGGGCACATCCAGCAAATGTTCCCTAAACGGTATGCCGGCAATCAGCCAGGCGCCGGCAAAACCAAGACTTGTACAGGTCAAAAATAGCAGGAAGATCCTGTGCTGTGTTACGGCGGCGACAAGTTGATTAAAAATGTTGGTCAGATCCTGAATCATTCTTTAAAAAAGAAGGATGTGCTCCATACAACCTTTATGAATGGGATTGGTTACAGCTCCGCCCTTTGCTTTACATGGGCTAAGGCATTGTAAGCTATCGAAGAAACTGTTGATTACTACTAAAATCACCTTGTGGTGTCAATGGATTAGTTGCCGCGGGGACTTTAAGATGAATGATTTTGTTTAAGTTTTGTCGGAAGATGTCGTTCAGCAGGTATGTTTGCCGGCGCGCAGGGCCGGATCCTGACGATAATATTCTTTCAGAACCTTGTACAGATCAGGCGCGTTTTGCATCATGATTAAAGGCTGATCAAAAAACTGTTCCGTGGCCACCGCAAAGAATTCCGCTTCACTGTATGCACCGTAATCATTCAAAAATGTTTTGTTGCCCTGTTCGGCATCATGTCTCAGGCGCAAATATTCGCGGGAACAAATGATCACCCAGTTGCGATATTCTTTCCTGTCTTTCAGTGGTGGCGTACCGTCGGCTGCGCCATCGAGCATATCCAGTTTATGCGCGAACTCATGATAAACGACGTTATGACCCGACTCCGGGTGACACCCGCCATGCAACGCGGCATCCCAGATGATGATAACCGGTCCGTGTTGCATAGCCTGACCGACAATAGGATATTCATTTTCTACAGGTTCCATAACCGTTTCGAAAAAACCCGGATTACGCTGCGGCGGAATCACCGTGGAAGGATAGACCAGAATCGATTCTACATTCTGATAATAATTATGAGGCAGACCCAGGAGTAGCAGACAGGCCTGCGCGGAAATAGTAACGCGAATTTCGTCCGTCAGCTCCAGGCCGCCGCATCCTTCCCAATTTTTCTCGGCAATAAAGACCTGAATCAATCGGCATAAATGTATGCGTTCAGAATCTTCCAGCAGGCAGTAATGAGAAACATTGCGCTTGGTGATAGCTTCCCATTCCACAGGAAATGGTTCTTTCTGAAGTTTTGCCCGACGGCTGTTCGTCAACCAGCGAAAAATATGATCCACCTCTCATGATAAACGTTGTCATATTTTTAACATTGCGTATGCACCGTGTCAAAAGAATTGTCTCTTTTTCATTTATCGTTTGCGGCGCCGGCTTTTTTTTGTTATTTTTCCCACATGGATGTGGAATTGGAACTGCTCGACAAAAACGCTAGGATTTTGGGCATCGCTTTAAACCATCAGCAATTGCTCCAGTTTGCGATGTATAAAAACGAACTTCTGGATTGGAACGCCAGAACAAATTTGATTTCCGAAAATTCTGCCGGGGAAATTATCACGCGCCATTTTCTGGATTCGCTCACCGCATTGCAATTTATCACCAAACCCCGGGCGTTGATCATTGATATAGGCTCAGGAGCCGGTTTTCCCGGTCTTCCGCTGAAAATAGCGCGACCGGATCTTAAAATTTATCTGCTGGAGGCCAATCGCAAAAAGGTTTCTTTCTTAAAGCATATCATTCGTGTTTTACAACTGGAGTCCGCAAATGTTCTTCATGACCGTGTTGAAAACATTCTCAAAACGGATTTATGGAAGGAAAAATTTGACCTTCTCATTTCCCGCGCTACTTTTAAAATGGATGAACTCATGAACCTGGGAGATTTTTTTCTTGTACCGGCAGGTCAACTGATTGCCTGGAAAGGTCCCAGCGTGGAACAGGAAATACGTCAATGCCTGAAAACAAATCATCAATACAAAATATCTCAATTGATTCAACATGATATAAAGGCTGATTTTCTGGTTGCGCCACTTAAAATTATTATTGGGGAAAAATAATACCAAGCAAACCAACCTTTTCATGTCTGATAGCTCATGGGCATAAAAAAACCTATTAAAAAAAACTTTTTTATGCTAGGGCTATCAACAATTCTCACTAAAGAATTCGCTTTGTTGCGCTTAATAAAATAATGAATAAAATCATATGTATAGCAAACCAAAAGGGTGGCGTTGGTAAAACCACCACCGCGGTAAATTTATCGGCTTCGCTGGCGGCGGCGGAGAAAAAAACTTTGCTTATTGACGGCGATTCGCAGGGCAATTCCACCAGCGGCATCGGAGCGGATAGAGAGTCTTTTCAGACGGCCAATTTGTATCACGCCATGATCGGTCAGGTGCCCCTCAAAGACGTCGTTATAAAAACGGCGATACCGCATCTGGATGTTATCCCGGCTAATCAGGATTTGATCGGTATTGAAGTTGAATTTGTCGGCCTGGAACATAAAGAGCATAAGCTAAAGGAGTTATTAAATTCTCCGGACATCAACTATGATTTTATCGTGATTGATTGTCCTCCCTCGCTGGGTGTGATGACGGTCAACGCCCTGGTCGCGGCGGACTACCTGATCGTTCCTTTGCAATGTGAATATTATGCCATGGAAGGATTGGGCTACCTGCTCAATACCGTTAAGCTGGTCCAGGCTCAGCTAAATCCACACCTCTCGTTAGGTGGCATCTTGCTGACGATGTTTGATCAGCGCAATTTATTATCGCATCGCGTCTCTGATGATGTTCGTCAACATTTCGGCGATAAGGTTTTTAAAACGGTCATTCCGCGCAATGTAAGACTTTCGGAATGCCCCAGTCACGGAATGCCCATTATACTGTA
The DNA here is from genome assembly GCA_964479225.1 of uncultured Smithella sp. Lineage (GTDB taxonomy): Bacteria > Desulfobacterota > Syntrophia > Syntrophales > Smithellaceae > Smithella. The sequence goes on along the minus strand of CAYZLL010000024.1, from coordinate 5,009 downwards.
TGATATTAAATCGCGTGGCGCGCTGGCCTACATGGAAATGGCCAGAGAAATCATTCAAGGAGGATTATAAATGGCACAAAAGAATGTACTGGGGAAGGGACTGGGTGCCATATTTCCGGATCTGCTGAACGAATCTGATAAGAAAAAAAGTCTTTCCTGTGGAATTGAAGAATTGCGTCCCAACCGTTATCAGCCGCGAAAATTTTTTAGCGACGACAGGCAGAAGGATCTGATTGCTTCCATTAAAAGCAGTGGCATCATTCAGCCGATTATTGTCCGCAAAGATCTCCTGGGATATGAAATTATCGCCGGTGAGCGACGCTGGCGGGCGGCACAGGCCGCCGGTTTGAAAGATGTACCCATTATTATTCGTGAAGCAACTGATCGGGAAGCCGCCGAGCTTTCGCTGATTGAAAATATTCAACGGGAAGAGCTCAATCCTATCGAAGAAGCAGACGCGTATGTAACGCTGATCGAAAAATTTGAACTTTCCCAGGAAGACCTGTCACAGCGTGTCGGAAAAGATCGTTCCACCATTGCCAATACCATTCGACTTTTAAAGTTACCGTCACAAATTAAGCAGGCTTTGGTGGAAAAAATTATCTCGGCCGGACATGCCCGCTGTCTTTTGGCATTAAGCTCCACAGATGAACAAATTGCGGCTTTGCACAACATCATTAAAAAGGATTTAAATGTCCGGGAAACAGAAAATTTAATCAAAAAATCGAAAAAAGAACCTGCGGGCACAAAACATCCCGTTACGAAAGATCGTTTCTTAAATGATCTGGAAAATGCCCTTTCCGCAAAACTCATAGCCCGTGTGCAAATTAACGGCTCTGACAAAAAGGGCTTGATTGAAATCAAATATACATCTATGGATGAGCTCAACCGGCTTTCCGGTTATATTCTTGATGAATTGCAATAAACGAAAATTTCAGCCTATCCACAGATGTGGACAGGCCTGTTGATAAAGGTTGTACAGATGGATGCGTTTTGGGATAAAACCAGTAAAATTATTCAGGAAAAGATCAGTAAGCAAAATTTTGACACCTGGATAAAACCGATCAAAATCGTTAATATGGAAGATCAGCGTGTCCAGTTGGGGGTGCCTAATAAATTTTTCAAGGATTGGCTTTTAGATAATTATTGCTCCACGATCAAACAATCCCTGAAAGATGCCGCGGGACTGGATGTTGATATCGATTTTGTTCTTTCTAAAAATCAGGAAAGTGCCACGGAAACATCACCCAAGAGCACCTCTTTACCCAAAGGACATGCGTCAACAGCCATTTCCAGGGGCAAAAGCACTTCTTTTTTGAATGATAATTATAATTTTGACAGATTTGTTGTCGGTTCATGTAATCAGTTTGCTCATGCCGCTTCTGTTGCTGTTGCCAAACAGCCGGCAAAAAATTATAATCCGCTGTTTATTTATGGTGGATCAGGTCTGGGGAAAACACATTTACTCAACGCGATTGGTTTAATGGCTGCCGCGACCCATCCCCAAATGAACATTATGTATGTTTCAGCGGAAGAATTCATGAATGAAATGATTAATTCCATCCGATATGACAAAATGCCCAAATTCCGCGAAAAGTACCGTAACATCAGTTGCTTATTAATGGATGATATTCATTTTCTTGCCGGAAAAGACAGAACGCAGGAAGAATTTTTCCACACATTTAACACACTGAAGGATTCCGGAAAACAAATCGTGGTCAGTAGTGATAAATTTCCAAAGGATATCCCGAACCTGGAAAGCAGACTCCGCTCCCGTTTTGAATGGGGACTGATTGCTGATATTCAACCACCTGAAATAGAAACAAAAGTTGCGATTATTGAACGTAAGATTCAGGAAAATAATATAGATCTTCCCAATAACGCCATCCATTATATTGCATCTCATGTAGAATCCAATATTCGTGAGCTGGAAGGCTTTCTGGTACGAATAGGCGCTTATTCATCACTGACCGGCCGTGAAATCGATCTGGATCTGGTGAAAGAGGTTTTAAGCAACCTTGTTCATCAAAATACCAAAGGTGAACTCTCGGTTGAAGAAATTATAAAAGTCATTTCCGGCAAGTTGAATGTAAAAATATCAGATATTAAGGCGCATAATAAAAATAAAAATGCTGTTTATGCACGCCAAATAGCCATGTATCTGGCAAGAAAACTGACAAATTATTCTTTTCCGGATATTGGTCAAAAAATCGGCGGAAGGGATCATTCCACGGTTATTTATGCTAATAATAAAATAGCGAACAGTATTAAATCAGATAAAAATATAAAAAATTTGGTTCAGGAAATAGAGGATTTTTTAATTAACAAATAATTAACTTTTTTGTATGTGCTGTATCAACACATCTATCATCCTTAATATATTGAATTGATGAAAAAAAATATCTTTATCAACATATCAACAGGCATTACTATTAATACTAATTTTAAATATATATAAAAAAAGAATTATTATGACAAGGAGGCAATATGGAATTTAAAATAAATAGAGACACCTTTCTTGACGGTATTCAAAAAACTTTAGGTATTGTTGAAAAAAAAACAACCATACCTATTTTAAATAATATTCTTTTAAAAGCGGATGCGAATAAAATTAAAATCATAGCGACTGACAGAGAAATTATTTTAATTTCTGATTATGAGGCTGAAGTTTTGGAAAAAGGTGAAATAACTGTTTCGGCTAAAAAATTACATGAAATGATTCGAGAGATTCAGGGCGAAATCATTACTTTTATTCAAAAAAATAACATTGTTAAAATATCTGCGCAAAGGGCTTTTTATAAAATACCGGGATTGCCGGCGGAGGATTTTCCTAGTATTACCGATGAGCAGGATATTATGCTGCATAAATTAGAAGGCAATATTATTAAAGATTTGATTAATAAAACGTCATTTGCCATGGCGACGGATGAAACCAGAAAAAACTTAAACGGCGTTTTACTGGAAGAAGGAATGGACGGTGTGGACCATTTATTGAGAATGGTGGCGACAGACGGACACAGACTGGCTTTAGCTAAAAGTTTAACACCGGGGCATTTTTTTAAAGCGGGGAAAGGTGTGATTATTCCCCGGAAAGGATTAATGGAAATTAAAAGAATTATCGATGAAAATGAAGATTTAAAAATAGGTATGCACAAAAATATGTTTATTCTGCAAACAAAAAATACAATTTTAAAAGTCAGTCTGGTGGATGCGGATTATCCCGATTATAAAAAAGTTATTCCTGCGGAAAAGGGCATCAGTGTGACCCTGGAAAGAGAATCTTTCCTTCATGCCTTAAGAAGGATGAGTGTTGTTTCGTCGGAAAGATACGGTGGGGTGATTCTTTCTTTTTCCAAAGGTAAACTGACATTAAATTCCACAAATCTGGATGTTGGTGAAGCAACGGAGGAAATCGACATTGATTACGATGGAGAAGCCATTGACAGCGGATTTAATGTGAATTATTTAATTGATGCCATATCGGTTGTGAATAAAGAGAATATCGTTTTTGAAGTAGGCATGGGATTAAAACCTTCCATGATTAAACAGGCTGAAGATGATCATTATTTATGCATCGTGATGCCCCTGAAAATATAGTGACAGAGAGGAAGTTGAAAGTTTAATATGACACATAAGTATGATGCGGATAGTATAAAAGTTTTAGAAGGGCTGGAAGCGGTACGCAAAAGACCGGCGATGTATATCGGATCAACCGGTAAGGAAGGGCTTCATCATCTTGTTTATGAAGTGGTGGATAACAGCATTGATGAAGCGACCGGAGGATACTGCGACACAATTACAGTCAAAATAAGAGTGGATAACAGCATTGTTGTTGATGATAACGGCCGCGGTATTCCGATCGATATTCATAAAACAGAAGGCGTATCGGCAGCGGAAGTTGTCATGACCAAGTTGCACGCCGGTGGTAAATTTTCCAATGATTCTTACAAGATTTCCGGCGGGTTGCATGGTGTCGGCGTTTCCGTTGTGAACGCTCTTTCTAAAACCTGTGAACTGGAAGTTCGGCGCGACGGCAATGTTTACATGCAGACCTATAAACGCGGTGTTCCGGATGGTCCTCTGGAAATGGTCGGAAAAACAAGAGGCAAAGGAACGAAAGTCACCTTTTTACCGGATGATGAAATATTTGAAGAAGCAGAATTCAGCTACGATATTATAGCTAATCGTTTACGGGAACTGGCTTTTTTGAATTCCGGTATCAAAATCATTCTGATCGATGAACGCACCAATAAGCAGAGTGAATTCTTTTATAAGGGCGGCATAGTTTCATTTGTAGAATACATAAACCGCAATAAAAAAGTTCTGCATAAAAATCCGATTTTTGTTTCCGGTTCCCGGGAAGATTGTTCCGTGGAAGTTGCCCTGCAATACAATGAAACGTATCTGGAAAACATTTTTTCCTTTGCCAACAGCATTAATACCACGGAAGGCGGCACCCACATGATCGGATTCCGTTCCGCCCTCACCCGTGTTTTTAATAACTACGCCACTAATAATAAACTCATCAAGGATGGCAAGGAATCGTTGCGCGGCGAGGATCTGCGGGAAGGACTGGCCTGTGTTATCAGCGTCAAGGTTCGCAACCCGCAGTTCGAAGGTCAGACGAAAACGAAGTTGGGAAATTCCGAAGTCCGGGGCCTGGTGGAAGGCATTATATACGACAAGATCGGCAGTTATCTGGAAGAAAACCCGTCTATCGCCAAACAGATTCTCAATAAATGCATGGAAGCGGCGCGCGCCAGGGACGCGGCAAGACGCGCCCGTGAATTGACCCGACGCAAGAGCGCTCTCGAAGTCGGAGCGCTGCCGGGCAAACTGGCTGATTGTCAGGAAAAGGATCCGGCGCTCAGTGAAATCTATCTGGTGGAGGGAGATTCCGCCGGCGGTTCAGCCAAGCAGGGCCGGGACCGGAAGAATCAGGCCATTCTGCCTCTGCGCGGCAAGGTGTTAAACGTGGAGAAAGCGCGTTTCGATAAAATGCTGCAGAA
>CAYZLL010000023.1:0-22982 GCA_964479225.1 uncultured Smithella sp. | reverse complement strand
CGACTTTCGGTGTTTCTTTGCCCTTATGAATGGCTTTAATATATTCCAGGACGGCTTGACAATCCATTTTATAGCTCCCGAAGGGCAGATACATATAATCTACCGGTTTTTCCAGAATTTCCCAACTGGTGGAATAATTAATCGCCGGCACTTTGTATTTCTGAATAATCGGTTTGGCGGCCAGTCCTTCACCGGCGCCCCAGGTAGCAATCATATCCACCTTATCCTGCAGTACGAACTTGTTGACGGCTGCCTGAGCTTCAGGAACTTTGTAAGCCGTATCGACAGTGATCATCTCAATTTTGTTTCCGTAAACGCCACCCTTCACTTCGTTGACATATTTGAAATAATCACGCTGGCCTTTTTCATGAAACTGTCCCCAGGTTGACGCAGGTCCTGTCAGATTGATGGCTGCTCCGACCTTGATGGTCTTGGCCTGTAGGTTCCCGACACCTGCCATCAGGAAAACTGCTGATAAAATCGTTATTAATAATCTACCTTTCATCTTCTCCTTCTCCCCTTCTCTTTTTATTATTTTGAATAACTTGCCTTAATAATGGCAAAAAAAAACCGTGGGATATTTAACTGCCCACGGTTCATTTCCCTTTTTTAATGGTCATGAATCTATCAGGCAGACCTTTAAGCCGATAAAGCTAAAAAAATAAAAATAGACTGCCTTTTTTAAAAAAATGTTTTTTAACATTTCCGGAACCTCTTCTTTGCCCACGGATATAAAGCAAAAATGACGGAAATGTCAAGAAAAAAGATATATTTTACGGTGTGAACCTTATTTTCGTTACGACGCATCATCACGGTTATTTACATCTATTCAATTCCCAGTTTATCGATGCGATGACGAAGCGAATCAAAAGATATTTTTAATAATTCTGCGGCTTTCTTTTTGGATCCTTTCGTTTTTTGCAAAGCTTTTTCAATCAGCGTTTTCTCAATTTTGTCCAGTTCAAAATTTAAATCTATGCCGTTATCCGAAATGTCCATGTCAAACTTAGGCGTGCCGAAGGTCAGGCTTTCCGGTAGAATGATATTGGAACTTTCCATGGCGACGCCGCGTTCAATGATGTTCTGTAGCTCACGAATATTGCCTGGAAAATCATAGTTCATCAAAAGTTCCATGGCGTATGAAGAAATATTGCTGATTTGCTTGCCAAACATTTTCGAGTATTTTTCGATGAAACTGTTGATCAACAGAGGAATATCTTCCCTTCTTTCCCTTAATGGCGGAATGAAAACGGGAATGACATTTAAACGATAGTAAAGATCTTCCCGAAATTCTCCTTTTTTAACCTTTTCCTGTAAATTTTTATTCGTAGCTGAAATAATGCGCACATCGACTTTGATATCTTCCGCGCCGCCAATGCGACGAAATGTTCTTTCCTGAATAACTCTCAGTAGCTTGACCTGTAAAGATGTTGACAACTCGCCGATTTCATCCAGAAAAATGGTCCCGCCCCGTGCCATTTCAAAATAACCCTGCCGGTCGGCGTAAGCGCCGGTAAAAGAACCCTTCATGTAACCAAAAAGTTCGCTTTCCAGAAGATTTTCGGGTATCCCGCCGCTGTTAATGGCGATAAACGGCATTTTGGCGCGAGAGGAATTTTCGTGAATGGCTCTGGCGACGAGTTCTTTACCTGTGCCGCTTTCACCTAAAATTAAAATATTGGCCGGGGTATTGGACACTTTTTTAATGGTATCGTATATTTTACGCATCTCCCGGTTTATTCCAATCATGCCGCAAAACGAATTTTCTTCTTTGGCTTCTTTAGCGTTTTCTTCTTTAAGCGGATCATCTTCAATCAAGCCTTTTTTGACCAGGGCCGAGCGCACAACTCTTTTGAGTTCTTCCTGCCAGTTTAAGCCCTTTTCCACATAATCATAGGCGCCTTCTTTCATGGCGTTGATAGCGGTTTCTCCCGAAGCATACGCGGTAATAAGAATGACAAGGATATCAGGACTTTGGTCTTTAATGATCTTGAGAAACTCAATGCCGTTGATTTTGGGCATTTTTAAATCGGTGATGACCAGATCAAAGACTTTTTTACGGCATAACTCAACCGCTTTTAAAGGTTCCTCTTCGCTGATGACATCATGCCCTTCTTTCTGCAGCATGATTTCCATGACTTCCCGCATATTCGGATCATCATCGACTACTAAAATCTTAACCATAAATTCTCCCTATTTTTCTTCAATGCTTTCCTTTGTCTTCAATCCGCAGCCATACCCGGCATATCGTTCCCTGATTCATCATACTTTCTATCTTTATTTTTCCATTGTAGCCTTCAACGATATGATTGACAATGGACAATCCCAGACCCGTTCCTTTTTCTTTTTTCGTAAAAAAAGGTTCAAAGATTTTTTCCAAATCATCTTCGGCAATGCCGCATCCCGTGTCTGAAATCATAATCTCGGTGTATTCATTTCCATCATTCAGTTGAACCTTGCCTGTTTCTACCGATAAAATTCCATCCTTTCCCATGGACTGAACAGCATTGAGCACCAGATTATAAATAATTTGCCGCACCTGCTCTTTATTGGCAAAGGCCTGCGCGTTATCACAAAAAGTTGTTTTAATTTCTATTTGATGAATCCAGTCTTTGTTTAATTTAACGCTTTCCAGAATTTCTTCAATAAGCCCGTTGATATCAACAGGCTCACGGTTAGCAGGAACCGGCCTGGCCAACAAAAGAAAATCACGGACGAAAGTCTCCAGATGATCTTTGCTGCGCAGCACAATTTCCATTAATCGTTTATTCGTGCCTTCCAGTTCCATCCCCTGCTTTAAAAGCTCAATGGAACCGGTAATCGCCGCCAGCGGATTTCTAACCTCATGCGCCCACCCTGCCGCCATCTCACCGATTAAAGCCATATTCCGGGACTTTTCCAAATCCTTTTCCATCTCTTTTATTTTCGTTATGTCCTGAAAGACAATAATATTTCCGATGCGTTTTTCGTATTTTCCCTTCAGAGGAGAAACAGACACCCCCAGATTAATCCTGTTCCCGGCCCTGCCTTTGATCGCCATTTCAATGCGATTGTTCATTTGTTGATTAATCATTTCATCCGTAAGAAAAGGCACAAATTCCGGAAACACGTCATCCAGTTTGCGCCCCTGAACAGCATCTCTGGAAAATCCTGTCATTTCCTCGGCGGCATTGTTGAAAGTTTTGATAATGTTGTTCATGTTAATTGTCATAACACCGGTATAAACGGACTCGACAATGCTGCGGAAAAGCCGGTCCAACTGATTAAATTCTGATGCTTTCTCTTCAAGAAGGGTCGCAGTCTTTTTTTCCTGCTCAACGATAAAACTGGCGAGAAAAGCCAGAACATAGAAAGAAGTAATGCGAACCATTAAATTGGTGAAAGCATCTGCAAAATCCCTTTTTTCATTGTCATGCACGGCGGAAAAAGAAGGCATTAAATCATACAATTCAAGATTCAGAAGTAAACCATAAAAAATGCTGGCGATGGAAGCGACCAGCAATCCGCCTTTGCGTCCGGTGAAAATCGCCGAATAAATGATGATCAACGTGTAAAAAAGAGAATAATCAATTTGCGTGTTGCCGAACATCAATATCAGGAAAGTAATAGAAAGAATATCAACCGTGATCTGTAAGTATATATTGAGTTGATAATTTACCTTGAATTTGTAAAGAACAATATAAATAGCAGAAAACAGGTAAATAACGGCAACAATAACATAAAAATAATTGATGGTGATATAAGATAAAGAGAATAAATCTCTTTTAACATCGACAAAAACCGTAATGCCGAGAAAAATGGTTATGATGATGATTCTGGTAATGATGAGAAGGAATGTCCGACGTAAATATTTTTCTTTTATCGAGATGTCCGTATGCGCTATAGTCATTGAAATCCCTGTGACGTGATTAATTTGTTAACATATTATATTATTTTAGTACTTTTGGCGAATAAATTTACAATATTCCGATTAAAGGCAACATCAACATGCGCAGGCCGTTGCTACATCTACTGACAGCATTCATAACGGGAATTATTGCCGGCAGTTATTTCAAACTGTCCCTTAATCTGCTTTTGACGCTGACTATCGTCGCTTTGCTTTTCGTTCCGCTTAGCATCAGAAAGAAATGGTCTTTAACCGCATTTGTCTTCCTTGCCGGATTGATTTTTCTTCTGGGATTTTTCAACATTCAAAAACAAACCTATTTTTTTAAAGATGATTTGACAGTATTAAATTATATCAACGGGGGCAAAGTCACCGTGGAAGGCATCGTTAAAGAAAGCCCTGTCAGCTATCAGGAAAAAGATGTTTTAGCCGTACGCTGCATCCGTATTTTGAAAGATAAATCATATCTTCCGACAGCGGGGATTATTCGCCTGGCCATTCCTCCGGATTTAAATTTCCGGTATGGTGACTTTATTCGCTTTCAATCTCATTTAAGAAAGATCCAGAACTTTAACAATCCTGGACGATTTGACTACGAACGTTGTATGAATCTTCAGGGAATTTACGTTTCCGGATACGTCAACGACGCCTCAGAAATTGTTCTGCTGAGAAAAAATAATGCCGGCGATCTGAGACTCAAACTGGAATCGTTCCGTCAGCATTTAAAAAAAATCATTGTCCAAAACTCTTTTTCGCCGGCAAGAGAAGTTCTGGAAGCCATGACGCTCGGCAATCAAAATGAAATTCCCGCTGAAATCAGGGACAACTTCAGCAAAACCGGAACATCACATATCCTCTCTATCTCCGGCCTGCATGTCGGCATGGTTGTGGTAACATCTTTCTTTCTCATTTTTCTTCTTTTAAAATCGTCCGAATGGATGATGTTGAAATTCAATATCATAAAAATCGCAGCGGCAACGGCTTTTTTAATGGTCTTGCTGTATGCGCTCATCGCGGGCATGGGCGTTACCGTTGTACGGGCTACCTTGATGGCGTTATTTTTTTTGCTCGCCCTGCTGTTCGGAAAACAAAAAGATTTTTATAATACGCTCGCTCTTGCCGGTTTAATTATTCTGACGATTTCACCGGAAGCGCTGTTTGACATTTCTTTTCAGCTTTCTTTTGCATCCGTTTTAGCGATCATCTATATCGTTCCGCGACTCAATTGCTCATTTTTCGATAACCGGTCTGTGCTGCCGCTCTGGCTGAAAAGTGTCATGCATTACATTCAAATGACTGTCGTTGTCTGCATTGCGGCAACCCTGGGAACGCTGCCGTTAATCATTTATTATTTTGACCGGGTGTCTCTGGTGACCATTTTCGCCAACCTGATTGTTGTTCCTCTTCTGGGCACCCTGACTTTGTCTGTTGCGATGTTTTTCATTTTATTCTCCTTCTCCCCGACCCTTTCCGGTTTTTTTATTCAACTGGCATCTTTTTTGACACAGATATCCATTAACGTGATTAATCATCTCGCTAATCTTTCCTGGTCATCCATATCCGTTGCCAAACCCAATCTCGCTGAAATTGCTCTTTTCTATTTGATGCTCTTTCTTTTTTTTCAGCTTCTGGATCATTGGAAGAATAAAAAAGGGGATTCTCTTCGCTACGCAGCAATTAAATATTTACTCATCATGGCCTTTTTTATTTCCGTCGCCGATATGGTTTACTTTTCAGTCCATCACAAACTCTCATCTGATTTAAAAATAACATTCATCGACGTTGGACAGGGAAATTCTGCTTTCGTGCAGTTACCCGGTGGAGAAACTATGTTGATTGACGGTGGCGGATTTTCAAAAAGCTCATTCGACATAGGGAAAAGTGTTATTGCTCCATTTCTTTATGCGAAGAGAATAAATAAAATTGACACGGTGATCCTTACGCATCCTCATCCCGATCATTTATCCGGCCTGATTTATATTCTCAACAATTTCAACGTTCGGAATGTCTGGAAAACCGAGTTACCGGTTGATCCCGTAATTTTCCCCCAGTGGGAAAGAACTGTCACGGCCCATCAAATAAAAACACTTCTCCTTTCTGATCAATTTCCAGAACAGGACATTCACGGAGTTCAATTCAAAGTATTATGGCCTCCCGATGATTTATTGCGGCAAAAAAATGATTTTTCCTACGACGATGTCAATGACGCTTCGCTGGTTCTTAAAATATCTTTTGGCAAAATAAGTTTTCTTCTCCCCGGCGATATTTCGACCGATATTGAGCAACGCCTGATTCAATCCGGTATCTATCTTAAAAGTGATGTTTTAATGCTACCGCATCATGGCTCAATTCATTCGAGTAGCATGGATTTTATTAAAGCCGTCTCCTGTCGTTATGCGGTCGTCAGCGCGGGAAAAGCAAATGTGTTCAAGCATCCTCATCCCGCTATTCTCCAAAGATACAAAAACGCGAAAGCGGAAATTTTCCGTACCGATCAGGATGGCGCGATAAGTTTTATCACGGATGGAAATAATCTGCGCGTGCAAAAATTCTTACAAACCCCCAACAAATAATCCATTGACTTTATGATTTATACGATTATAATTTAACCATAAGTAAATTAAGCATTTGCCATAATTAACGCTTTCCCGAAAGGGCAAAAGACGATGACTTCCCCTAAAAAAAGTTCAATCAATAAATCCCCTAAAACCGTAAAAAGCAAAATTGCCCCGAAATCTCCATCAACCAAGCGGGCTGTAAATTCAACAAAAGAATCTAATTTGGAGATATACCGGGACATTATTGAAAATCTTCAGGAAGGAATTTTCGAAGTTGACCTGACCGGTCGATATACTTTTTGCAATAAGGCTGTTTGCCGTGCTCTCGGATATACGAAAAAAGAGATCCTGGGAAGCGACGGTTTGCAATATATTCATATTAACGACAGAAAAAAAGTTGTTAAAATATATAACCAAATTTACAAGACAGGCAAGCCCATCAGAGAAATCGGTTATTACATCACAAGAAAAAACGGAGAAAAAAGGTATATCGAAGCCTCCATCCAGCTGCGCAAAAATTCATCAGCTAAACCGATCGGCTTCCGCGGGATTGCTTTTGACTATACCGAACGTAAAAAAACAGAAGATGAACTGCAAGAAAGCCGCGAGAGCTACAGAAGACTTTTTGAGGATCATGCTGCGGTAAAGTTACTCATCGATCCGGAAACAGGAATGATTCTCGATGCCAATCGGGCAGCGGTTGAATATTACGGCTGGGCACGCGAAGTAATGCAACAAATGAAAATATCCGATATCAATACTTTTAGCTCTAAAGAAATAGATAATGAAATGCAGAAGGCGCTCATCAACAAAAGTTTGCAAACTGAATTTCGCCATCGTCTGGCGGATGGTTCAATCAGGGATGTGGAAGTGTATTCGAGCGCCGTTGTTATGAACCAAAAGCCTGTGCTTCATTCAATTGTTCACGACATCACCGATCGGAAGCGTATTCAGGAATCTTTAAAAAATAGTGAAATCAGATTCAAAAACCTGTTTACAAACAGTCCGGTGGGGATGTTTCAACTAAAAGACCGGAAATTCACCGAGGCAAATCCTGCTTTTTATGAAATCTCGGGGTATTCCCGTGAAGAAATTATCGGACAATCCGTCACTATATGCTACAAAGATCAAGAAGAATTCGAACGTGTCGGCAAATATCTTTATGAAGAAGTGATAAGCAAGGGGATCGGAATTGCCGATGCCCGCCTCAAACGTAAAAATGGCGAAGTGTTTGATGGTTTGTTGTATCTTAGCTTGTTTGATCCCGACGACCCTTCCCTCGGATTCCAGGCTCTTATCATCGATATTACCGAACGTAAAAAAGCAGAGGAAGAACTCATCAAGTCCAGTTTTTTCAACGAAGCCATTCTCGACAGCATTCCCGGGATTCTTTATGTGTATGATGAAAACGGGCGCTTGATTCGCTGGAACGTTCGCCATGAATATATGACCGGCTACTCAACCGGAGAATTGAAAGACCGGTATGTTCTGGATTGGTTCAGAGGATCGGATATCTCCATCATCAAAGATGCCATAAACGAAGTGATGACGACGGGCCACGCATCTGCAGAAGCCAGTCTTGTTGCCAAAGATGGCCATCTCATTCCCATGTTGTTCACGGGAGTCAGGCTATCCATGGAAGGAAAAACTCATTTACTGGGTATCGGTATCGACATTACCGAACGCAAACGAGCGGATCAGGAATTAAAAGAGAAAGATCTGCGCTTAACGGCAATCTTTAATAATGATCCTTCGGGAATCATGCTGATCAACAGGAAAACACGCGTCATCTCCGACATCAATGAATCCGGCCTGAAGATGATCGATCGGGCCAAAGAAGACGTCATCGGAAAAGTCTGCCATAAATTTGTTTGTGCGGCGGAAGAAAAATCATGTCCCATATGCGATTTGGGTCAAAAAGTCGACCGTTCCGAACGCATTCTCCTTAAAGCAAATAGCGAACGTTTGCCGATTTTAAAAACCGTTGTACCCATCAATCTGGACGGCGAAGATTATCTTCTGGAAAGTTTTCAGGATATCAGCGAACGCAAAGAAGCCGAGGAATCTCTGCGCGCATCCGAACAAAAATTTTCATCAGCTTTTCATGACAGTCCCAGCGCCATGTGCATTTCTAATTTGTCTGACGGCCGGTTTATTGATGTCAATGAAGTTTTTGCCAATACACTGGGCTACACCCGTGAGGAACTGATCGGCCACACATCGGCAGACATCAATTTATGGGTCAATACAGACGACCGGGATGCCCTGATCAGTGCGATTATGAAAAAAGGACAAGCAAAGACACTGGAATTAAGATTGCGGAACAGGCAGGGTGCAATTCTCTGGGGGCTGACTTCGGCATCATTCATCAAGATCGCCGGAGAAACACATATCCTCACCCAGACCCAGGATATCACCGATTTAAAGCGTGCGGAAGCAGAATTACAGGAAAACGAAGAACGTTTACGCGGCATTACTGAAAATTTACCCGGCATTATCTTTCAGTTCTACGCGAAGGACAATGGCGAGTACGGGGTCAGCTATCTCAGTGAACCTTTTCATGAATTTGCAGAAATAATGACCAAGGAAGAAGTCGAAGACATGAATGACGTCTTTTCCGAATTTTTTTCCCGTATCCATGAACAGGACAGAGACGGATTTCTGCTCTCCATTAAAGAAGCAGTAGATACGTTATCCCGGTGGAATTATGAAGGTCGCGTCTATACCAAATCGGAAAAGATGATCTGGATTAATGGTCTGTCTATCCCGACTCGCATCGAAGACCGCGTAGTCTTTGACGGAATTATCCTGAACATCACTGATCGCAAGATTGCAGAAGAGGCAGCCCTAAAAGAATACAATTTCAGCCATACAGTTTTAGATACACTTCCGGCGCCTTTTTACATGTTCGATTATGAACAATCCCATTTCGTCAGATGGAACAAAGACTTTTCCATGGCTTGCGGTTATTCGGACGAAGAACTTATTCATATGACACCTTTTGATTTAGTCCCGAAATCAGAGTTTGGTGAACTCATGAAAACTATGGAAAAGGTTTTTACGGAAGGCAAAGTCACCGCGGAAATGACTGTTGTTTCAAAAGACGGCTCCGCAATGCCCTATTTACTGTCGGGGAACATCTTGAAATACGAGGGAAAAGCATACGTGATCGGCATGGGCATCAATATAGCCGAACGCAAAAAGGCAGAAGAAGCCCTGCGTGCAGAAGAAGAGCGTTTCCGCATCATTACGGAGCAGTCTTCCGATGTTATTATTCTGATCGATCGTGAAGGAAAGATAATTTATGAAAATCCCGCCGTGGAAAAAACAGTGGGGTACAAATTTCAAAACAGGAAAGGTCAAAACGCTTTTGATAATGTTCATCCTGATGATTTACCTTTGTTCATCAATATGTTTCAAATTTTATTTAAAGATGAAAAACTTCCAGTCGAAAAGGCGGAAGCGCGAATTCGTTGTGCCAACGGGACCTGGCGCACTTTTGAAATTGTGGGGGGGGGCCTGAAAATCAACAATACTGTTGCAATGATTATTGCCAATTTACGAGATATCACGGAGCGCAAGGAAGCGGACGAAAAACTACATCTTAGCGAGATAAGGTATCGAACCATTCTCGAAGACATCCAGGAAGGCTATTTTGAAATCGACCTGGCCGGAAAGCTTACTTTTTTCAACGATACGGTTGTCCGCGTTTTTGGTTACTCCCGGGAAGAATTGATGTGCATGAGCAGTAAGCAGTACTTAGACGAAGACGAATTAAAAAATGTGTACCGGGCATATCACAAAGTGTACACAACAGGGAAACCCGATAAGGAATTTGTCTCCAAGATCACAAGAAAAGACGGTACTTTGCGATATATTGAAGGATCCATATCCTTAATAAAGGATTCAACCGGAAAGGCGACAGGATTCCGGGGTATTGCGCACGATATCACTGAACGTATGCGCGTAGAACAATCTCTGCGTGAGAGCGAAGAAAAATTTCGCGTTCTTACGGAATATTCCCCAACAGCCGTCATGCTTTATCAAAAGGATAAATGGATATATGTGAATCCGGCCGCATCGGAAATTTCCGGTTACT
Organism: uncultured Smithella sp.; assembly: GCA_964479225.1. Classification (GTDB taxonomy): domain Bacteria; phylum Desulfobacterota; class Syntrophia; order Syntrophales; family Smithellaceae; genus Smithella. The sequence continues at coordinate 12,439 of CAYZLL010000023.1, read as the reverse complement.
CGAATGAAGAACTCCTCAGTAAAGATTTCTGGGATACGGTCCACCCGGATGATCAAAAGATCGTTCAGGAAAGAGGTCTGAAACGCCAAAGAGGTGAAACTGTTCCCAAACGCTACCAGTTACGATTTTTTGCTAAAGACGGCACGCTTAAATGGCTTGACCTTTCCGGCGCGACCACAATCATTGGCGGAGAACCTGCCGGCATCATTTCCGTCATGGATATCACCGACCGGAAGAAGTACGAAGAAGAGATTATTCGTCTCAACGAAACACTGGAACAAAAGGTGAAAGAACGCACCGCCGAATTGGAGTCTTTTTCTTATTCGGTATCTCACGATTTGCGGGCGCCGCTCAGAACGATTCATGGTTTTGGCCAGGCGCTTCTGGAAGATTGCGAAAAACAACTTGATGAACAGGGAAAAAGTTATCTGACCAGAATCAAAAAAGCGACTGAAAACATGAATGATCTGATCGAAGACATGCTGAAGTTGTCCCGAATAAACCGCACGGAAATGGATCTTGTGCCGGTTAATCTTTCCACGATCGCCCGATCCATTTTGAAAGAATTACAGAGCACTGATCCCGAACGGATCGCCAGCATCATCATTGATGACCATCTGGAAGATTCTGCCGATCCGAGATTAATGCGGATCATGCTCGAAAATATTCTGGCTAATGCGTGGAAGTTTACCGGAAAAAAAGAAAAAACAGAGATAGAATTCGGCCACACCGTCAAGAATGGGAAGAAAGTATATTTTATCCGTGATAACGGCGCCGGTTTTGATATGGAACATTCCAAGAAAATGTTTGCGCCTTTTCAACGGTTTCATTCGATGGAAGAGTTCCCCGGTACAGGAATCGGGTTGGCGATCGTCAATCGCATTGTCGGTCGCCACGGTGGCAGTGTCTGGATTGAGTCACTGCCCGACCGGGGGACAACGGTATATTTTATATTGCATGATTAATTCGGAGGTTCTTAAAATGGTTCAGGACAAACATATATTGCTCGTCGAGGATAATCCGGATGACATTGAACTGACGCTGCGCGCATTCAAAAAAAACAACATTTTGAATGAGATCATCGTTAAAACGGATGGCATGGCCGCGCTGGATTTTTTCTTTGGTGCAAACGGCATTACCGGCAACCTCATAGAAGAACTGCCCATCCTGGTTCTTCTTGATCTGAAAATTCCCAAAATTGGCGGCATAGATGTCCTGAAACGCCTGAGAACGGACGAAAGAACAAAACTGATTCCTATCGTCATCCTGACGTCATCCAAGGAACCGACGGATCTTCTGAGTTGTTATCAACTGGGGTGCAACAGCTACTTACGAAAACCGGTGGATTTTACCCTCTTTACCGAAATGGTACGAGAATTAGGATTCTACTGGCTGATGATGAACGAAGTCCCGCAACAATGACATATTCAAACATCCATTGGTCGTCCTGACATTTCCATTGCCAAGAACAACTGAATATGCTAAACGTTCACGGTTAATTTCGGGGATGAATATTATGGAAAAAATAACAGCAATTCGTGGATTTAAAGACATTTTGCCGCAGGACGCTTTTCTTTTTTGGAAGGTTGAATCCATTGCGCGCCAGGTATTTGACGCTTTCGGTTTTCGGGAAATTCGCGTCCCCATCATGGAAAAGACAGAACTTTTTCAGCGGAGTATCGGTGAAACTACGGATATCGTCGAGAAAGAAATGTATACGTTTGCCGATCGCGACAAAGAATTGATCACCCTGAGGCCGGAAGCGACCGCTTCCGTCATTCGCGCCTACATCGAACACAATATGTCTGCCGCTGAGCCGATAACGAAATTATTCACCATCGGTCCGATGTTTCGCCGCGAAAGGCCGCAAAAAGGCCGTTTCCGTCAGTTTAATCAGATTGATGTGGAACTCTTCGGAGAAGATAAACCGCAATCCGATACGGAAATCATTTTTATGATGATGCATTTTTTAACAAGCTGCGGATTGAATAATCTGGATTTGGAAATCAATTCCCTCGGCTGCCCGGCCTGTCGGCCGGCCTTTTCCCAAGCGGTCATTGATTTCTTAAAAGGAAGCGAGGAGAATCTTTGCCCCGACTGCCAAAGACGGATCCATACGAATCCGCTGCGTGTTTTTGATTGCAAGGTGGAAACCTGCGCGGTCACCATCGCCAAAGCCCCCGCCATTCTTGATTTCTTATGCTCTGACTGCAACGATCATTTCGCGCAGGTCCAATCGCTTCTCCAGGATTTGAAAATGATATTCACCGTTAATCCCCGCATGGTACGCGGCCTGGATTACTACACAAGGACCGCGTTTGAAGTCAAAACGAATGTTCTGGGGGCGCAAAATGCCGTCGCCGGCGGCGGCAGATATAACGGTCTAGTCAGTGATCTGGGCGGACCCGAAGTTCCGGGTATCGGATTCGCTGTCGGTTTCGAACGACTGGTCTCCTGTCTTCCGGAGAACGGAAACAATAATTATAAAACTGATGTATTCATTGCAGCGCTGGGCGCAAATGCTCAAAAAATGGCTTTTCCCCTGACCCATCAACTGCGGGTGGCTGGCATATCATCAGAAATGGATTACGCGGATAAAAGCCTTAAGTCCCAGCTCAAGCGGGCGGATAAATTAAACACGTCCTTTGCTTTGATTCTCGGAGACAAGGAAATTGAAGAACAGCAGGCGCTGTTAAGAAATATGCAAACGAAAGATCAACAGACAATTCCTCTGGATTGCCTGACGGAGTCTATTATTAAAATTATTAAAGAGAGGTAAACGGTTTTGGCTGAATTTTTATCAAAGGACAAGAGAACACATTATTGCGGCAATGTTTATGTTTCCCTTGACGGTCAGGAAGTTATTCTGATGGGTTGGGTTCACCGTCGGCGCGATCATGGCGGTGTAATTTTTGTTGACCTTCGGGACCGGGAAGGCATGGTCCAGATTGTTTTCAATCCTGATGCCGCAGAAGCGCATAAAGAAGCGCACAAAATCCGCTCTGAATTCGTTCTGGCCGTCAAAGGCAAGGTGCGTCGCAGACCGGAAGGAATGGATAATCCTGACCTGAAAACGGGACAGATAGAAGTTCTGGTCTCCGAACTGGAAATTATGAATGAATCCAAGACACCGCCGTTCTCCTTTGATGAAGATGACATTTCTGAAAATATTCGCCTCAAATACCGTTATCTGGATTTGCGCCGTCCGGCCATTCAAAAAAATCTTTTCTTGCGTAGCAAGATGGCCGCCGCAACCCGCCGCTATTTTGAGGATAACGGTTTCATCGAGGTGGAAACTCCGTTCCTCGGCAAAAGCACTCCGGAGGGCGCGCGCGATTACCTTGTCCCCAGCCGTATCAATAAAGGCTCATTTTATGCTCTGCCGCAGTCCCCGCAGATATTCAAACAGCTTCTGATGGTCTCCGGTTTCGACCGCTACTATCAGATCGTCAAATGTTTCCGCGATGAAGATTTACGCGCCGATCGTCAACCGGAATTCACACAGATCGATGTCGAAATGTCTTTCATTACCGAAGAAGATATCATGAAGATGATGGAAGGGCTGATGAAAGCCATTTTCAAAGCCTGTCTGGATAAGGAACTCACCCTTCCCCTGCCCCGTTTGACGTATGCCGATGCCATCAGTCGTTACGGCAAGGACAATCCCGACGTGCGTTTCGGCATGGAAATTGTTGATCTGACCAACATCGTTAAAGATTCCGGATTCAAACTTTTTGCGGAGGTCGCCGCATCCGGTGGTGTTGTCAAGGCCATCAAAGCCGAGCAGGCCGCGTCTCTTTCCCGCAAGGATCTGGACGGCCTGAAAGACGTTGTCGCCATCTACGGCGCCAAGGGCCTCGCCTGGGCTAAAGTCAATTCAGCGGACTGGACTTCGCCGATCTTTAAATTCCTCAAGCCTGAAGAAGTGGAAGGCATCGCCAAAGCGATGAACGCTAAAGAAGGCGACATTATTTTCTTTGTTGCCGACACGCGCAGGGTCGTTGCCGATTCACTCGGCAACCTGCGACTGCATCTGGGCAAAAAACTGAATCTGATCGATCCTGAGGCGCTGGCATTCACGTGGATTACAGAGTTTCCGCTGATGGAATATTCGGAATCGGAAAAACGCTTTGTTTCTACCCACCATCCGTTTACGTCTCCATTTCTGGAAGACCTGCCTTTGATGACCACGGATCCCGGAAAAGTACGTGCCCGGGCTTATGATCTGGTGTTGAATGGTTCGGAAATCGGCGGCGGCAGCATCCGTATCCATCACAAGGATGTGCAGTCACAGGTTTTCAGCGCGCTGAAATTGAGCGATGAAGAAGCCCGGTTAAAATTCGGTTTCCTGCTGGACGCTCTTGAGTACGGGGCCCCGCCTCATGGAGGCCTGGCTTTTGGTCTGGACAGGCTGACCATGATTATGACCAGAGCAGAATCGATACGGGATGTCATCGCTTTCCCGAAAACGCAGAAAGCGTCTTGCTTGATGACCGATGCTCCTTCCAGCGTCAGCTTGGAGCAATTGATGGAGCTATCTTTAAAAATCGTTTAATGATCACTATCGGCAAACATCATAATCAAAAGCAGAGCAGGAAAGAAAAACCTACGTAAAAAAAATTGAATTTAAATAAATTCTTGGAGGAAAAAATAAAATGACAGAAAAAAATCTTGTTTATCGGGGTAAATCGAAAGATGTTTACAAAATAACAAGTGGAAAATACAAGGGAAAGTACAGATTTGTTTTTACGGATCGCGGAACAGGCTATATCGAAAAAGGCAAGGTTGTTTTCGATCCCGGATATGATGTTGTAGTGGGAGAAATCCCCGGCAAAGGCGCCATTGCCTGCCGCTTTGCCACCTACTTTTTTAAACTGCTCAAAGCCAAAGGCGTTTCGACCCATTACATTGAAACCGTCAGCGACAATGAAATGATTGTGGAACCGGCCATCCCCTTAAGCATGAAAGAAGCCGCTCCTCAGTTTGCGGGTTCTGCTCCGCTGACAAACCTTGAGTTCACCTGGCGAAACAACGCCACAGGAAGTTTCTGGAGGCGGTATCCGTTTATCAAGCCCTGCGTGAATGTTCACAAGGTCGTTGAAGCGTGGACAAAAGGAGACAGCGATATTCTGATCACGATGGAAGCGCTGGAGGAAACCGGCGCACTAACTAAAAAAGAAATCGCGGACAGCGTGAAACTGGTGAAAAAAATCGCTGAAATCGTTTCACAGGAATTCACGTCCAAAAAGCTGCACGTCATTGACGGCAAATTCGAACTGGGCCGCCTGAAATACGGCGACGGCAAAATCGTGCTAATCGACGAAATATCACCCGATGTGTTGCGCGTGTGCAATGGATTTAAATCAGACAAAGCCGGAAATTGTACAGCATACAAAGAATGCACGAAAACGAACTATGCGGACGGTAAAAGAACGATCAAAAACAAGACTCAGGTTTCCGCGGCTGAATTAGTCGATATCTTTCTTTAGAGATGCTGTTGTAATCTGCCAGCATGGTACAGATGGCTGCATTGAGGATTTCTTTTCTTTTTCAGCATTTCCATTAAGCCCAATGGATAGCCATCAGATAAAGCTGCTAAATGGTGTATATGTTTATCTGTCCAGTTAAAGTGATATTTCTCGGAGTAAATATGCAATAAATTTTCAACGTCATCTTTTTTAAGATGGCGTAGCGTTAATGTTGCCAACGGAACAAACTGAGTTTTAAGTTCAAATAAATCTTTTGCCGGCAGAAAATTTTCCACAATCGCGATGTACTGATAATTTTGTTCTAAAATCAGATGACGAAGCAATATGGTTTTTTGAATGGTGACTTTCGCGATATTATCAAAAACAATGACAGGCCGTTGTTGCCTTGATGATTTTGATTGAGCAATGCGGTACCGCATTGATTTATACTTCATTTTCTTGTCACTGTTTTTTAACTTTGTTGAAAGACCTAACTCTTTCATTAGCTTATCACTCATCTTGCAGGGCGTTAGGCTGAAATCCACAAAAATGAATTTTCTCTCATTACTCAATATTTTGGCTATGGCTTTAATCAAGCTTGTTTTTCCAATTCCGTACTTTCCGCCGAGGATTATATTTTGACCGTCAGTAAGCGATTGTACGATCTTTAGCTTTTCGATATTTCTTCCGACAAACAACATCATCATTCCTTGATGGCGTTTTTTTAGAAATTTAAACGAATGATTTTTCCAATTGAGCAATCAGTTTCTTGATGTCTTCGGTTTGCCCTTCTGTTCCGGAAATCAGGGCCTCTATCGTTGTGAGTTCTTCGTGAATATAGTTGATTGCCTGAAAGCGCATCGCTTCTATGGCATTGTTAACACTTTTTTCCCATTGATAGGCAAGGCGAGACAGGTTGATCTCCACCTCTTTCGGAACACCGGAAATAAAATGATGTTCAAATACTTTACGGAATAGAAACATGGGAATTAAAAACCAGATCAGGTCTAGATGAATATCAAAAGATTTGGTGAATGAGATGTCAGGATGATCAGGCTCCATGACATCAATTTTCCAATCCATCGCTTTCATTTTTACACCCAGAACGTTTTCTATGTTGTCACCGAGAAATTTGCAGAAAGCTTCCAGATGTCTGGAAATAGAAACGTGCGCTTTATGAATTGTGCCCATAAAATGAAGATGCTCATTTTTAGAAATCATACGCATCTCTTCGGAGAGAGTTTCCGAAACCCACGTTTCGTAATTCCGTGATAATTTCCAGAGATTGCCTTTCCATAAACCGATGTCTATTTCCAGTTTCCGAGTTGTTTTCCTTGTCAATGGCAAACGAAACTGTTCAAGGTATGTTTCAATCAGTGAGCGTGTCTGTCGCTGATGCTCTCGACAAATAATGCCGAGTTCTTCACGCATTGCATCTTCATTGACTTTTTCGTTAAGAATTTGTGAGCGCAAACTTTCCTTCTTCATATCCGCCTGCGTTGCTGACTGCAGGGCAATTCTCAAATAGCTAAGGCAGCTTTGCGCAAGAGCGTGAACTTTATGTCGCAGAATCCGCAGAAATTCTTCATCCCTGTTTGAGCAGATTGTTTTTAAAATATCTTCTTCAATGCATTTTCTGTATTCTTCCGTGTTGCTTTTAGTTGAATAAAGATAAACGGGCAGTGTTCTGTGAAGTTCTCTCTGTAGAGTCTGTTGGAAAAATGCAACAACTTCTTTCTGCTGTTCTGGCGAGAGCATATCAGTTTTCGTCAGCAAAAGAATAATGTTAGGTGTATGGCTTGTCAGCTCCCTGATAAGTTCCAGATCATGTTCGGAAAGAGGACGATCAGAACTGACAGCTAAAAGTGCTGTTCCTACAGAAGGCAGCCAGTCTTCAGACGCAGATTGATGATATTTATAAACGCTGCCGAGACCGGGTGTATCCACCAGGCGCAAACCGGGGTATTGTAGCATAGACGGCAATTCAATATCGACAATCGCCACATTTTTCGAGTTACCCTGATTTTCAGCTTCAGATGTATATTTTACAATATCGTTCAGTGGTATATCTGTCGTGTGCCCGTTAAAATGTCTGACCAGGACACGCTCTTTTTGACCGTATTGCAAGCGTGTTACAGCCGTGGTAACCGGAATAGCACCAACAGGTAAAACGCTCTGATGGAGAAGGCTGTTTAAAAAAGAACTTTTACCCGCCTTGAACTGTCCCAGAACAGCGACATCAATCGGGGGATTTTCTGAAAGTAAGGTTTGCGCGGCTTCCAGTTGACGTGTCAAAGAAATCATCTGAAAACGGTTGCAAACATCAGAAATTATTTCCAGAAGACCACGGATTTCGGGAACAGACATTTGGTTTGAAACATTAGCCATAATAAAAAAAACTCCTACAGATTAATTTTCTGCAGGAGTTATCAGCAACATGTGCGGTTAATCTTAGGTGAACTCCATCACCCTTATTTAAGCGTGTTCATATTTAAAAAATCATCTTTAGTCAATATGATTATGACATCGTGTCATTTTATGTGGTTTTGCCAATCGCTTACAGTTTCTTCGCGAGCAGTTCCCGGATGATTTTCGGATTGGCTTTTCCGCCGGAGGCCTGCATCACCTGACCGATTAAAAAGCCCATGGCCTTGCCCTGGCCGCTCCTGAAATCGGCTACCGCCGCCGGCTGTTCTTCCAGAACCTTGTCGATCATTGCGTCCAGCTCACCGCGATCGGAAACCTGCTTGAAACCCTTGGCGCTGACGATGGCTTCCGGTGTTTCATCGCTGTCAAAAAGATGGGCAAGCACATCGCGGGCGGCGTTGGCGTTGATTTCATCTTTCGAAAGCATCTTCAACAGGGCGGCAAACCGCACGGGCGTTACTTTTGATTGACCAAGCTCCTGGCCGCGATCTTTAACGGCGGGAAGCAGTTGTGTGGTGAGCCAGTGCATGGCCGTGCGCGGTGCCACACCCACTTTAATCACGCCCTCGAAATAGGCCGCCACTTCCGGATCGGAACTTAAATAGGTCGCTTCTTCAGCAGAAAATCCGTACTGCTGAACAAATCTTTCAGCCCGTACCGCCGGCATTTCGGGAAGCCGTGAGCGCAAATCTTCTATTTCCTGCTTTGATAAAATAATTTCCGGAACTGTCGGATCGGGGACACACGGTCCCTCAAATTTAGCCCGCATCGGCAGCGTGACTTTTTTGTCCGGATCCCACAAACGCGTGTGCAATACGACAGGCTCTCCTGCCGCAACAGCGGCGCTTTGGCGGGTGATTTCATGCGCGATGGCGTCGCCCACGTGCCGGATGGAATTCATGTTCTTGACTTCCACTTTGGTGTTCATTTGATTGGTGCCCTTCGGACGGATGGAGATGTTGGCATCCACGCGCATCGTGCCGTTTTCCATGCTGCACTCGGAGGAGCCGACGTAACGCACCTGGGTGCGCAGCGCTTTGAGAAATTCCATCGCGTGGTGCGGCGAGCGGAAATCAGGTTCGGTGACGATTTCGACCAGCGGCGCTCCCGCCCGGTTGAAATCCACCAGACTTATCGGCATTCTGCCTTCCATTTCATGCACGAGTTTGGCGACATCCTCTTCCATGTGAATGTGATGGATGCGCAGCCTTTTGGGGGAGCCGTCTTCATCAACGATGTCAATCCAGCCGCCCCGCGATAAGGGCAGATGCGCCTGGGAAAGCTGATAACCCTTGGGCAGATCGGGATAATAATAAACCTTCTGATCAAACGCGCTTCGCGGTTGCAGTTCAGCATTGAAACCCAGACATAAAAGCGCCGCCTTTTCCAGCGCAACGCGGCTTAAACGGGGCACTTCACCGGGAAACCACAGACAGACGGGACAGGTGTTGATGTTGGGTTCGTCGCCGGGATTGTTGGGACAATCGCAGAATAATTTGGTCGCGCTGTTGAGTTCCACATGAATTTCCAATCCAATGACCGCTTCAAATTCCATTATGATTTACCTCCCTGGCGATTGCCCAGCAGATAGTCGCCTAAATCAAGCAAACGCCCGTCATCAAGCCGTTTTGCAGCAAGCTGCAATCCCGCGCCGGCTGCTGAAGGAATATGCAGCGCAGGCTGACCGGTAACGTTGGCAAACGCAGTATAAGCAAATTGCACATACATCTCCGCGAGCGAATCAAACGTTCCGGATGTGGCGGGATTGATCGTTGGAAAAACCAGAAAATCCGCCTTCTCTGAAAGTTTCTGCGTTTCGGATACGAGCTGCGCGCGCAGACGACAGGCATCTTCATAAGCACTGTAGCGTTCAAACTGGAAAAACGCTCCTTGTAATAAAAAGCTTTTTAAGAGCGTTCCAAAAGCCGCACCGCGTGATTGAAGATACATCTCGTTCCAGTTTTTGGCGCCCGGTACGCGTTGTCCATAACGGACTGAATCATAACGTCCCGTGCAAGACGAGGCCTCAACCGACCCGACAATCTGATGGACCAGCATAAACTGAGAATAATCAGGGAAAGACAACTCCTTGACCGGAAACCCGGCTTTTTTCAGTTCAGCAACTTCCTTGTCCAATGCCTTGCGCTTGTCGGCGGGCAGGTCTTTTAATACTTCCTCGATAATGCCCAGTGTCGTTTTTTTCGGGTCAATTGTTTTTGATGAAAAATCCGGCAGCTTTTCGTCAGGTAGTGAAAAATCCCTTTCCTCCGGCCCGGCTATCGTTTGCAGAATATCGCGAATGGATTGTATATCACGGGCCAGAATGCCACAGCTTTCCATGGATGGGATCAAACCGACCAAGCCCAAACGTGAAACAATGCCATAGCTTGGTTTGAAACCGCAAACATTAGCGCTTGCGGCGGCCAGTCTGGCTTCACCGGCGATGTCCAGCATCAATTGAACATCAGCCGCTTTTTCCCCCAGAGCATTGCCCGCCATGCTGTCTTTCAATCCGAAACCGAATTCGCTCATCTGGACGGAGCCGACGATATTCGCGCCTTGTCCATAAAGCCGCTCCACAACAACAGCGTCTTCCAATGCCTTAAAACCGGCCAGCGCCGCGGAGCTGGCCTCAGTCGGCCAGCCTTTCACGGAAATGTTGGGTTGAACAGCTACCTTCAGTTTCTGCAAGGCACCCTTGCCTGCATCGGCTGATTTTTCGGAATTACGATAGAAAAAAATTGAATCCATGGAGATGTCTCCCTCTATTCGATAATGTTGGCAACTTTGAAATAATTTCCCTTGACTGCCGGCGCGCTTTTGAGCAGTTGGCCTGTTTCGGCAAGCGGCGATCGTTTGGCTTCCATCCCGGAACGAGTGCGGCTGGCTGCCGGGGCCACAGAACGAATCGGCTCTTCTGAAACAGCCAGATCCTGAACCAGTGCGGCCAGATTTTCTGCCTGCGCGAGAACAGTTTCCATGACCGGACGCTCATTCTCGGCAATACCGATTCGCGATACCCACGAAACGCGATCCAGCAGATTTTCCCCCTCAGCACTTCCCGGCAAAACATCTTTTTCACCAAGATTCAGAAGCCCCAGCTCCGCCAGTTGTTCGCGCTTGACCGCGGAGGGCGCGCCGGTCAACGGACAGGCAGCGCTGCGGTTTTTGGGAAACGCGATGACTTCGCGGATGGAAGCCGTTTGCAGAATCATGGAAACGGTGCGGTCCATGCCCAGGGCAAGGCCACCATGCGGTGGAGCGCCGAAATCAAAAGCCCGCAGGAAGAAGCCGAACTTCTCTTTCATGTCGTCTTCCGTCAGGCCCAGGGCGGCAAATATTTTGCGCTGGATGTCACGATTGTTGATACGGATGCTTCCGCCGCCCAGTTCCTCGCCATTCATGACCAGGTCATAGGCGCGTGACTTCAGGGACAAAAGTTCCTCGATATTTTTCGGATCAAAATCCGTTCGGTCCGGTGCCGTGAAGGGATGATGGCTGGAGGTGACGCCTCCTTCATCCGTAGGTTCAAATAATGGAAATTCTGTAATCCAGACCGGATAAAAGCTGTTTTCGGGAATGAGTTCCAGACGGTTTGCCAGATGCAGACGCAACTGTCCCAGCGCGGACGTGACAATGTTGTATGACGGATCAGCCACCATGATCAGAACATCTCCGTCCTGAACATCGAAACGGCGTTTTAATTCGTCCAGTTCCGATTCACTGAAAAACTGAACGATGTTGGATTCCAGTTTGCCGTTTTCGGCACGCATCCAGGTCATGCCCTTGGCGCCGAACGAAGGGGCGATTTCCTTGGCATATTCATTCTGCAGAACGTTTTTGCTGAGCTTTTCGGACTGGCCTTTGATATTGATGCCCTTGATACAACCGCCACGCTGCATAATCTGGCGGAAAATAGAATATTGGGTATGAGAAAACACATTCGTGACATCAACAAAGCGCAGGCCGAAGCGCAGATCGGGACGGTCTAAACCGGTTGTATCCATCGCTTCCGCGTACGTCATGCGCGGAAAGGGACGTTTCAATTCAATGCCGCCAATGGCAAACATTTTCACGGTTAGCTCTTCAATCAGATCATAAAGGAATTCCTCGTCGATAAAAGAAGCTTCAACGTCCAGTTGCGTGAATTCCGGCTGACGGTTGGGACGCAGATCTTCATCACGGAAACAGCGCGCCAGTTGAAAGTAGCGCTCCAGTCCGCCGATCATCAAAAGCTGTTTGAAAAGCTGGGGTGACTGCGGAAGCGCATAAAAATTCTGCGGATGAACACGGCTGGGCACGAGGTAATCGCGTGCTCCCTCCGGTGTGCTTGCTGTCAGCACGGGCGTTTCCACCTCTACAAATCCGCGCGAATCGAGAAACTGCCGCACGCACTGAAATATCCGGTGTCTCAGTAAAAGATTGTTTTGCATGGAAGGGCGGCGGATGTCCAGATACCGGTACTGCATCCGCAAATCTTCGGAAACATTTTCGCCGCCCGCTGTTTCCGCTCCCGCAACCATCGCCTTGTCGGTGATGACAAA
>CAYZLL010000022.1:19959-23327 GCA_964479225.1 uncultured Smithella sp. | reverse complement strand
AATCTTCCGGATCAACCTTTGTCCAGAGACCACCCGGTCCCCGAAAATCAGGAATACCCGATTCCGTGCTGATACCGGCGCCGGTAAACACCACCAACCGTTTCGATGCTGCGATCATCTCAGCGACTTTATTTATTTTTGCTTCCATAATTTCTTCGCTGCCTTTGTCAGAGCTGATGTTGATTCCAATCGGCTACCCTGTTTGATCTTTGCTTGAATGTCCTGAAGCGCTTGTTCGTAGATATCCAGCATATGACCGGTGTGGGGATTGCCCGTGATGATATCGACATACAATGCCGGACTTTCCATGAAAACTTTTCTCATAATATCCATCTTCGTCCGGAAAATCGGCGTAGAAAATTTCTTGATTTCCGCGGGTGTAATTTTCGTTCCAGCCAGCGCCATCCCCAGAGAAATTGTATTGAGGTGATTGAGCGCCTGAATAATGGCCATCATTTTATCGTGTTTTTCAGGAGTGGCTTCCCAAACGGCCAGTTTGCTCTTTTTGAAAATGTCTTTTAGCCAGATCAACCACTTCTTCCCGCGTCCCGGGCACAAAATCACATTCTGCCCGGCAACATCTTTCAGTTGAGGCCCGAACAGTGGATGACAGCCGATGACTTCCGCATCAGAATGAGTCAGCATCAGTTTCAGCGGTTCTTTCTTGAGTGACGTCAAATCCATCAAAAGCTGATCACCGTTGAGTTGCGGGCCGACCTGCCGGATGATCTCAGCCGTAACGGAAATGGGCACAGCAACAACAATCACATCACAGAGCCTGGCCAGATCATTGATTTGCAGTCTGGTTTTTCTGCCGCATACATGGACGGTGAATTTTTCTTTTTTGAGGAGGCGGGCAAACCATTGACCCATGCCGTTGGTGCCGCCGATGATGCCTATTTTTATTTTTTTCATCTGCCAATCGCTTTCTGCCGGAGCAAATGGTCTGCCACCACTATGCTTACCATCGCCTCGCATACCGGCACGACGCGTGGCAGGACACAAATATCGTGTCTACCCTGAATCTCAATGATTTTTTCTTTTCTTTGGGCATCAATCGTACGCTGAGGTTTGGCAATGGACGGAATCGGTTTGCAGTACGCACGTAAAACAATCTGCTCGCCACTGGTGATCCCGGCAAGAATTCCTCCCGCGTGATTGGTTTGGAATCCTTTTCGGGTCATTTGGTCATTGGACTGCGATCCCTGCAGACCGGACAGCAGGAAACCATCGCCCACTTCAACCGCCTTGACTGATCCGATGCTCATCAATGCTTTGGCCAGATCGGCATCCATTTTGTCAAAAACGGGTTCGCCAAGCCCTGCCGGACAGCCTCGCACGATAATTTCCACCACCCCACCCAGCGAGTCTCCTTTTGTGCGGACCGAAGCCAGCCTTCTCTCCATCTTTTCCGCCGCTTGAGCATCGGGACAAAACAGAGCATTTTCCAGCACTGACTTTCTTAAATTTTTTTCCGCCGGCATTTTACGGTGGTCAAGGGAGATTGAACCGATGGAGTGCGTGTAGGCGATCACATCAATCCTTTGCAGGGCAATCAATTTCGCGGCAACCGCTCCTGCGGCAACACGGGCGGCTGTTTCCCGGCCGGAGGCTCTTCCGCCACCCCGCCAGTCACGAATGCCGTATTTCTTCAGATAAGTGAAGTCTCCCTGTCCGGGACGAAAAACGTCTTTCAAGTCATTGTAGGATGTAGATTTCGCGTCAACATTTCTGATCAATAACGAAATCGGGGTGCCGGTGGTTTTCCCTTCGAAAACCCCGGAAAGAATTTCCACCCGGTCACCTTCTTTCCTCGTCGTTGAAGCAACAGAACTCGATGGTTTTCTCCTGTCCAGCGCCTGCTGAATATCAGATTCATCCAAGGCCAGTCCCGGAGGGCATCCATCCACCACCGCGCCCAGAGCGGGCCCGTGCGATTCTCCCCAGGTGGTCACGCGAAAAATACTGCCGATTGTATTGCCGGACATTCAAATACCCTTTTTCAATGTTTATTTTGTTTCGTTTTATCTAAAAATCCCGATTTACGCAAATACTGATAAATCTCCTCGCCAATCTGCTCAGGTTTTTTGTTTAAAGCATCCACCGTGTAATCGGCTGCGCTCTCATACAAAGGAAGCCTTTGTTTCATCATGTTTGTCGTTTCCTGAATGATATTTCCTGCTGTAAACTGGGGACGCTTTGCTTCATTCAGGGCATCCCTCTTCAGTCTTTCGATAATGTCCTGAAGCGGAGCATTCAACCATACGGTCAGGCCTGACCGTTTAAAAAAATCCACGTTTTCTTTATCCAGAATGACGCCGCCGCCGGTAGCAACAACACAGGAACTTTTTAAATCGAGAGATTGCACAGCATCCTTTTCCTTCATCCGAAAAGATGGCCAGCCTTCCAGCGCCACGATTTCCTTGATGGACATGCCTGCGGCTTCTTCGACGATCGTGTCGGTATCGCAGAAAGCCACGTTCAGTTTACCGGAAAGAATCCGGCCAACGGTTGATTTACCGGTTGCCCGGTAACCGATCAGGAAAATCTTCATAGTTTTTTCAATTCCTCCCAGAATGAAGGAAACGATTTATCAACGCATCGCTTGTCGCTGATTTCGATGCCGGGCACAACTAGGCCGGCAATGCCGAAGCACATGGCAATACGATGATCATTATAGGTTTCTATATTTGCCGGACGCATCTGTCCACCCCCAATCACCACGCCATCGGGCAACTCGCGGGCCTCAATACCGACGCGGTTCAATTCCGCAACGATGGCCGCCAGACGATTGCTTTCTTTAATTCTCAAATGCGCCACATTGTTGATGATGGTCTGTCCCTCGCGAAACGCCGCCAGCACCGCCAGCGTGGGCACCATATCCGGCATATCTTTAAGGTCGAAGGAGAAATCGCCCTGGGCAAGATTTTCTCCGGTCACTTCCACCCAGGTTTCTCCTGACGTTACGACACATCCCAGTTTTTCGAACACATCCAGCAGTTTAATGTCACCCTGTCTGCTTTGCCGGCTGATGCCCTCGATCCTGATTGTCTTATTCTGGAGCGCCGCCGCCAAAAAGAAATAAGAAGCGCTGGAAGCGTCTCCCTCGACAAAATATTTTCGTCCCCGATAAATCTCACCGGCTTTCACGTGGTATTCAAATTGAGCCGTCTGACGGATATTCGCGCCGAAATCTTTCATCACGGCAATCGTCAGGTCGATATAGGGGGTGGACACCACGCCTCCTTCCAGATTTAAATCCATGCCTTTTCTTGTGTAGGGTGCACACAAAAGCAATGCCGACACATACTGTGAGCTTTCAATATCCCGAAGCGTCACCTTCCCTCCGGCAAGTCCGTTGGCAGTGA
>CAYZLL010000022.1:0-19859 GCA_964479225.1 uncultured Smithella sp. | reverse complement strand
GAGCTTTCAATATCCCGAAGCGTCACCTTCCCTCCGGCAAGTCCGTTGGCAGTGATTCGCACCGGCGGACAATGATTATTCGTCTGAATATCAACGCCCATTTCCTGCAACGCGTCAGCCAGAGCGCCCACCGGCCTTTCGCAAAGACGTTTTTCTCCGGTCAATACGTATTTTCCGGCTCCCAGACAAACCAGTGCCGTCAGAAACCGGAGCGCTGTGCCGTTATTTCCCAGAAACAATTCCTGACCGCTTCCTGATAATCTACCGCCAGTGCCGGCAACGTAAAACCCGTCTTCATTTTCTGTGATGGTTGCACCCAGCGCACGTAATCCGCCGATTAAATAGGTTGTATCCTGTGAAACCAGAACATTGCTGATGGCAGAATCCCCTTCGGCCAGCGCAGCCGCCACCAGCGCCCGCTGACTCAGGCTCTTGGAGCCCGGAACCCGAACCGTTGTCTTCATCTTTTTTTCAACCTGGCCATTGTCTCTGTTCACTTTTTTGTCAACCTCTCCAATATTACTTTTTTCATCAGCGTACGGGGCGGCTCCTTGCCTGTCCACAGCCGCAATTGTTCCGCGCCCTGATGGACAAACATATCCGCGCCGGAGAAAATATGACACCCCTGGCGCTTGGCATCTTTAAGTAATTTCGTACGCAACGGATTGTAGATCACATCCATGACATATTGATAACCGGCGAGCGCCGTGGCGTTCACGGGTGATTTATCCTGATGAGGATACATGCCCACCGACGTGGTGTTAATCAGACAGTCGGCCTTGATCCTGCCTGCTTCCGAAAGGGGATAAAAAAAGCAATTCAACTTACCGGAAAGCATCTTTCCTTTTTCGGGCGTGCGGTTCACGATGACGGGAATTCCGCCTTCCTTTTTTATTCCATAAGCTGCCGCCCGCGCGGTTCCGCCCGCGCCGACAATGACAAAAGTTTTATTTTTGATGGTCATGGCCGATTTCAGCGTCAGCGTTAATCCCAGCCAATCGGTATTGTAACCGGTCAGGATGCCGTCACGGTTAACAACCGTGTTCACTGCGCCGATTTCCAGAGCATCATCGTCAAGGTCATCCAGATATTTCATCACCGCGACTTTAAACGGAATGGTAACACTGGCGCCGTGAATATTCATCCCTCTGATGCCGGCCACCGCCCCGCCGATATCCTGAGCGCAGGCCGCACTGTAGCTTTCATCAATGCCCATTCTTTGCAAGGCCGCGTTATGCATCAAGGGCGAAAGGCTGTGACCCACCGGATTGCCCAGTAAAACAAAATTTTTCGGCGGCAACTTTTGCAACGACAACGCCGGCACTGTCTGCTGACTGCCGTTGAACCAGTTCTGAAACTGACTCATTTCATGAACCGTGTACTGTCCGGGTGCGGACTGACCGGAACGCTCCAGCGTGGCAAAACTCAAATAACTGCCCATAAAAGGAGCAATGGCGCGGCTGATGCCGCCTTTTTCTCCCATGCAAAGGGAAATTATTTTTTGAGAACATCCACGCGCAAAAGAAATCAAATTGAGGGTAATCAGATTATCTTCAATTTTCTTTGCCGTGGTCACAATTTTCACAATGGCCGGTTTAAACTTTACGCATTGCTGAAATACTTTTTTCAGCTCCGTCAGAGGCGGCGTTTCCTGAAGATGGTGATAAGAAATAATCATGCCGGTTTTATTGCCTTGCTGGGCGCATAAAGATTTCAGTTCATGAATGGCAGCGACTCCTTCGGCCAACTCAATATCAATAAAATCGGCGCCTAATGCAATGGCCTCCCTAAGCAGCGCTATTTTCACTTTTTTACTTCGAAAAGCTTTTTTCACGTTCGCCGCAGTGCCGGCTGCAGCCGCCTCCTCCTTCTTCCGGCACGTGACAATGATTTGAACAGAATCGGAATTATCGCGAACGGCCGCAATCAATTCAGCCAGATCAATCTGGCCGATTAAGTCCATTCTCAATTCGATGAAATCGGCAAACCGGCAGCTTTTTTCAATGGCGTGCACCACTTCCCTGGTACCGGGAGATGTCACAGGAATGCAAATCATAGCGCGCCTTCACTTTTCGGGTAGGACCCCAATATTTTCAGGAAAGTGGTTTTCTTTTTCAATTCCTGCAGACAACTTTTGACATGTTTGTCCGTGACATGGCCGATCAGATCGACAAAAAAACTGTACTCCCACAATTTATCTTTCACCGGATGGGATTCTATTTTGGCCAGATTAATTTTTCGTTTGGCGAAGGCCGACAGTGCGCTGTGCAGCGAGCCGGGAGAATGAGGCGTGGCAAAGATCAAAGATGTTTTATCATTGTCCGTGGCGTCGCTTGCTCCGCTGCCGATCACCAGAAATCGGGTCATATTGGAAGAATTATCTTCAATACCTTCCGCCAGCAGATGGACTCCGTAAATTTTGCCGGCTAGGGAGCTGCCGATCGCAGCTTCATTTTTCTTTCCCCTGATCATTTGCACCGCCGCCGCCGTGCTTTCTGTTTCATTCAAAACAGCGTTGGGGAAATTTGTCCTCAGCCAGACCTGACACTGGGCCAGCGCCTGGGGATGCGAATAAATCCTCCTGATGTCTTTCATGCTTTTCGCTGACGAGATAAGGCACTGACTGATGCGTAAATATATCTCCGCCCTGATTTTCAGCGGCGTGGTAATGAGGCGATCCAGTGTAACATTGACCGAACCTTCCAGAGAATTTTCCACGGGAACAACACCCCAGTCGATCGATCCTTTTTCCACTTCGTCAAAGACACGGGAAATTCCGGTTTGAGGAAAAAAAATGCTGGACTCACCGAAATGCAGACGCGCCGCCAGATGGGAAAAAGAAGCTTCCGGCCCGAGAAAAGCAATCGTCATTGGTTTCTGTAAATCGCGTGAAGCGGAAATGACCTCACGAAAAATGGTTGTCAAAGCTTTCGGCGGCAATGGACCGGCGTTCACTTCCCTCAGGTAATCGTGAACTTTCGCTTCCTGGGCAGGATCATAAACCTGCATTCCGCCCTCACCTTTTACCTTGCCGATCTGAACGGATACCTGCGCTCTTTCATTGAGCAGCCGGACAATTTCCCTGTCCTTATCCCTCATTTTTCCTCTTAAAATTTCCAACCGGCGCGGCTTCATGATTTCATCTCCTCCAGCACTGCGGCAATCAGTTTGTGTTCAAGATTCCCGTTAATAAAAGGCATGCCTATTTTTTTCAGTAAAACAAAATGAACAATATCACCTTTTTTCTTTTTATCCATTTTCATTTGAGCGATGACTTGCTCCCGATCCAGTGACTTCGGTATTTTCACGGGAAGTCCCGCCTGACGGATCAGCGCTTCAATACGCGCCGAGTCCGTGCTTTTCAGGTAGCCCATTTTTTCGGAAATGCGCGACGCGGCGACCATACCCATCGCCACGCCTTCGCCGTGCGTAATTGAATACTGGGAAATGGATTCCAGGGCGTGTCCCAGCGTGTGGCCGAAATTAAGGATACGCCGCAAACCTTCTTCCTTTTCATCAATTTCCACAACCGATTTTTTAATCTGGCAGCAGTTCTCCACAACATTGAGCAACAGCTTCGGATCTTTCGCTTTGATCGCCTCCATGTTGTCTTCCAGCGTGCAAAACAGCCTGTCATCATCGATAATGCCATACTTGATGATTTCCGCCAGCCCGTTATTGAACTCCTTTTCCGGCAGCGTCTCCAGAAAATTCAAGCTGGCAAACACAGCCGCCGGTTGATAAATACTGCCCACCAGATTCTTGCCGTACGGCAGATCAACGCCTGTTTTACCGCCGATGCTGCTGTCCACCAGCGCGACGAGCGTCGTGGGAATCTGGATGTAAGGAATAGAGCGCATGAAGATGGAAGCGACGAAGCCGGCAACATCACCGACAACACCACCGCCCAAAGCGATCAGACAGGTTTCCCGGTCGGCTCCCATTTCCATCAATTTGCCCGTAATGTTCATCACCGTATTGATGTTTTTGGAAGCTTCACCGGCGGGAAATTCAATCAGTGAAGCGTTTAATCCGATATCTTTCAAAGCGGACAGAAATTTTTTACCGTAAAGACGACTCACACAATCATCGGTAATCACCGCATAACGTTCCGCTTTGTGATTCTTGGCAATCAGCAAAATCATTCTGTCGATGATGTCTTTGCCGATGCGGATGTCATAAGAAGATGAACTCTTCCTGTCCAGATTAACTTTTACCGTTCGCATATTGGTACAATTCCTTTCAAGTCTGCAAGAAAATCCAATTAAATTTTTTTATTCCGTTTTCCCGCCTCCGCGGAAATATCTGGGTGTAATTTAGGGCTTCATGACGGCGGTAATCGCTTTTAATTCCTCCATGAGCTGATAGAACTTTTCCGGTTTCAGCGATTGGGCTCCGTCGGAAACAGCTTTTTCCGGTTCCGGGTGCACTTCCACGATAATGCCGTCCGCGCCCACAGCGACAGCCGCACGGGACAACGGAATGACATATCTCCAGTTGCCGGCGGCATGGCTGGGATCAACAATCACCGGCAGATGGGTCAGCTCCTTCAACACCGGAACAGCGCTCAAATCCAGCGTATTTCTCGTCGCCGTCTCAAAAGTCCGGATCCCGCGTTCACAAAGAATGACATTGGGATTACCCTCAGAAAGAATATATTCTGCCGACATCAGCAGCTCTTCAATCGTCGTACTCATGCCTCTTTTCAAGAGTACCGGTTTGTGCGATTGACCAACTTTTTTCAGCAAAGCAAAATTCTGCGTGTTCCGTGCACCGATCTGGAGCATATCGGCATACGTTTCCACAAGGTCCACATCCGCCGGATTGACAACCTCTGTCACCGTCGGCAGACTGGTTTTCGCGCTCACCTTATTTAAGATCTTCAGACCTTCTTCTTCCATCCCCTGGAAACTGTAGGGCGATGTGCGCGGCTTGAAGGCGCCGCCCCGGAGAATCTGCGCGCCGCCTTTTTTGGCAACATACGCGGTCTGCAGTAACTGCTCTTCGCTTTCAATCGCGCAGGGACCGGCCATCACGACAAAATCCGCCCCCCCGACTTTAACCGCACCAACGGCAATCTCGGAATTGCCTTCATGCGATTCACGACTGGCCAGTTTATAGGGTTTTAAAATCGGCATCGTTTTTTCAACACCCGGCAGGGATTCGGCGTACCGGAGAATCTCTTTGCCCCGGTTGTCACCCACCGCCCCGATAATCGTTCTTTCCACACCGATGGACGGATGCGCTTTGTACCCAACGGATTCAATCCATCGAACCACATCTTCAATCTGTTTTTCCGTCGCGTGATTTTTCATGACAATAATCATAATTTTTCCTCCTGAAAATTAAAAAGCCAGAGCGCTTTGGCCGCCCCGGCTTTTAAGAAAGAAAAGCCACGGGCGATTTCGATCTACCCGTGGCTGTTTTGGTTTATTGAACCTTAATGCGTTCTCCTCAGCGACAGGCAGACCGATGTAAAATAGGTATAAAACCAATAACCATTGAAATTAACTTTTACATTCATTGCTCTGTCCATCGTGAAATTCCCGTCTTTTAATGGCGCAGTACTTAATGCGACCAGAAATATTTGTCAAGAATTATTTTTATTTTTTTTCAGTTCAATACTTTCATCCGCTTCAGATCCTCAACCGTAACGGCCGGCGGCATTTCGTTTTTTTGGATTTTTCTCACCACAAACCCGGCAACTTTTCGCGCTTGCTTCTTTGTCTTAAATCCTTCATTCCCCGGTATTGCCGGAATGTTCGGTTGATGAATCATCGGCTTGCCGGCCACCAGAATATCGTATCCATAGGTTTTATTGATAGAAGGAATGATCTTGATGGTTATTTTGGCGGTGGGGTTAGGATTTTCAGGTTTATTGACTTCCTGCTTTAAAGTCTGCTTGACTTCTTTTTGCACTTGATTTTTATCTGCCGATATGAGTTCTGACGGCACACCCATAAAAACAAGAAGGGAAAAAAGGGCTAACAGGAAGACGATTCTATTCTTTTTCATTTTTTTTGCTCCTTATGACGGTAATTTTGTAACCTGATGTCTGTTCGCATCAGGTCCTATCATTTTTCATTGACCGACATTTTCATTCATTTTTTTTGTTGCTTCTTCGGCCGCCTTGACGGCACGGTCTGCCGTGTCGGAGGCCTGATGAGCTTTTTCCAAAGCCGGTTTGGCCTGGTCCGCCCCCTGCATCATCACCGTGGCTGTCGGCTCGGCAAAATATTTTGACCACACAATACCGGCGGCAACCAGCAGCGCAATAATCAAAATAACAGCCCACGTTGAAATACCTTTTTCATTCTTCATGATCGTTTTTTTCCCTTCTTCAATGACGTTCGTCCTGCTGTAAATTTACACGTTATCATAGAGAGCGCGCAGTCTCTCGCCGTATCTTTCCATAACATTGCGACGCTTCAATTTCAGCGTCTGGGTCAGCATTCCGTTATCCACGGAAAAGTCTTCTGTGACATAAAGGAATTTCTGGGGTATTTCATAGCCGCCGAAGGATTTGCGCAAATGATCGGTTATCTGTTTGGAAATGAAATCGGTGCATTCTTTATTGGCAATCGTTTCGTCAGGTTTACCCTGCGCCCAGGCAGAAGTATGTGAATCGCTTTTGAGTGCTTCAAAATCCGGAACAACCAGCGCCACGTTAAATATACGGCCTTCGCCATAAACAATAACATTGGATACGTAGCGGAGAAGCTTAATCTCGTTTTCGATGGATTCGGGATGAACGTACTTGCCGTTTTCCAGTTTATATTCATCCTTGAAGCGTCCGGTGATATGCAGATAACCTTCCTCATCAAGCCAACCGCGGTCTCCTGTCCTGACACCGGGCAAACCGTTCCACGTATCGGGCATCATCACCTCTTTGGTAATTTCCGGTTTGTTATGATAACCTTGCATGACTTGCGCGCCGTAAACGATAATCTCGCCATCCGGGCTGTCTTTGCCTACATTGGATTTATCGATCACCACATTCGTGTCCTTGAAAGCCTTGCCGACCGTGCCGTATTTATTGCCTCGTTTGGGACTGTTGTTTGAAATAACAGGCGACGTTTCCGACAAACCGTAGCCGTTGTATGTGGGCACACCGACATCGTCAAAGAACAGCGCAATTTCCGGTTTCATTAGTGCTCCGCCGGTAACGACCTGTTTTAAACGTCCGCCGAAGATGTTCCGAACCGTGGAAAAGGCCACTGCGTCATAGAATTTAAATTCTTCTGTTTTTTCTTTCAGGTCCCGGTTTTTGATCGCCTCGGCTACAGCCGCGTCAAAGATTTTCTTTTTTTCCGGATCCGCCGCCACACCCTGCTGGATTTTGTCGTAAACAATGTTGAAGACACGGGGCACGGCGTTCATGTGGGTGGGCTTGATTTCACCGAAATTGATCAGGAGTTTGTCGGCAGATTCAGCAAATCCGAGTTGCCAGCCACCGATGATAAAGACATGCAAATCGGCGGTCAGGCCGAAACTGTGCGCCCAGGGAAGAATGCTTAAACCGATCTCGTGTTCCCCCACATCAAAAGTATCGTGACACTCTTTGGCGTTGTGTGTCATGTTACCGTGACTGAGCAATACGCCTTTCGGATCGCCGGTAGTGCCGGATGTGTAGATGATAAAAGCGGTTTCAGACCAGTGCGGTTTGTAGGAAGGCACAGGATTGGCCTTACCAATTTTTTCCAGAGCAGTCAGAGAATTTTCTCCCTCGCCATAAATAAGGAATACGTCCTTCAGGGTCGGGATATCTTTTTGAAAACTCTTTATGGTGTCATAAATTTTCTGATTGCTGACAAAAAGATATTTAATCGCGGCATCTTTAATGACATATTGCCACACTTTTTGCAGCTCCTTTTCATACATGGGCACAAAAACTCCACCGAGACCATGTGTGGCATTGACACACACGAACCATTCCACAGAGTTGCCGACAATAACGCCAACCTTTTCGCCTTTCTGTAAACCAAGTTTATGCAGGGCTCCCCGCAGATTGTTCACTCGTTGGGCCACCTGAGCGAAGGTTACCCATTCGTATTGATTAGTTGTTTTGTTTTTTGTGCCGAATAAATCGTTGGAGGTAAATTTTGCCAAACTGTCTTCAAACATCTCGACCAGGTTATTCGGTTTCGTGTAGTACGCATCGAGTTTTTCTGTCTTCATTTTATGCTCCTTTGTAATGGAAAAAATATTTTTTTACGGCTATGGAGCCGTATATTTACGAATTGTGTTACAATGTTATATTCTTGAAATATAACATTGTGTTTATTGGCATAAAAAAGTAAATTGTGTCAATTGATTATTCGTACAAATTATCACACAGAAACAAAATAACCTGCATTTTCTTTGACACCAAAATGGATATTTGCCTTCAGCACAAAAAAATGTTATATAAAAATCAAATTATTACTTATAGATAAACAAGCTGATTTCAGCCATTACTTAAGAAAATCAATGCTTGTCGGGGAGGACATCATTTTGAATTTTGAAATGCAATTAAAGGCCATGGACGTTCTTGTTAACGTGCACACGGCCATCAAGAATGTGCACACCTACACGTCTGACAGTCCTGTCATTACCAATTCCATTGAGAGAATTTATTTGTACCTGATGGATATATTACGGGAAGTCTCTCCTCTGATTTTTTCGGAATCAGGAAATCAAGCCTTACTCTGCGGTGAACTTTTAAAGCAGAGAGATCAGGAATCGTTGCATATTGCAAATCTGTTAAACATTATGCAGGAGTTCAGCCTGCAAAGCATTTCTTTCACAAGAGGATTGTCCAAGGATGAGCTTAGTTTTTTTATAAGACTTATTGCCAGAAATCCCGAACAGTTACATGCCGAGGGCGGGTTGGCTAAGTTGATGGAAAAAAACAACGTATTCCATATTCAAACGGAGAGAAAAGAACTGGTTTTATCGATTGAGAAAATTGAGGAGACTGCTCCGCTGAAGATCAGCAATAATGAATTGCCTGATTTGCATTTGGAGCTTCAGATGGAAACAGAGAATGATCCTGTTTCGCAAAGTATTGCCGACATGGCTAAAGCCTTGACACGTCTGGGCGACATGGACGGCAGCATCGAATCGTTTATTTCTGAAGAACAAAGGGATGTCATCAAGAAGCTGTCGGAACAAGTGCTGGAATGGCTCGAAACGGAAACGGTCGTAACGCCGGAATATAAAACCATCATTGAACGGTTGCAAAAACTTGTTCAAGACTTCATTCATCGCGGACTTTTTGCCGAAGCAAATTCTTTTATATCTATTTTCAGTAGAATCAATTCCGGTGAGTTACCCAAAGATGATGAGGTGCGGGCAACATCCCTGAGTGTCCTCCGCAATCTGGCATCGGAAAACAATATTAATTTACTGTTTAAAGAAATCAATGTCAGCGAAAAAAATAAAACAACGGATGCCTTTCATATCCTTGCTGGATTTGGCGACGATCTGATTATTAGAAAATTACTGGATACAGTCCGCAATGCCAAGGACAGTAAAGAACGCATTCGCACCATCCATATTATTCAAGAAATGGGGCAAAAGTCGATACCGGCTATTAGAGAAAGCATGACGACCGATGAACCCTGGTATTTTTTACGGAATATGGCCTATATCCTCGGGCGTATCGGCAGCGGAAACGACACCGATGTACTGAAACCTCTTTTGCTTTATAAGGATAAACGGGTTCGGATGGAGGCCTTTAGAAGCATCAGTCAAATCGGAGGAGACAAACGGGGGCCCTTATTCTTGTCCGTTCTGACAACGATCGATTCGGAATTAAAATTGAACATCGTTGAAATGCTCGGTAAAATTAAATGTGCGGAAGCGGTGCCCAGCCTGTTGGACATGCTCAAAAACAAGGCAGCAGCAGATAAGAACGAGCAACTCACTTTTCAGGAAAAAATATGCAACGCTCTGGGAGCGATTGGTTCATCGGACGCGATACCGGTTCTTTCCGACATCGTAGAATCAAAATCCTTTTTAGGGATATCGTCTTATCCGACGGAAGTCAAATACGCCGCAAAAAGAGCCCTGGAATCCATTAAGAGAAATCAGAACGGTTAAGCTGCATCAAAAAGCTTTCCATCAGCAACACTGGCCCATCATGATTTTTTTCCTGATGGGCCTTTCACTTTAGCCTGCACGGATGATCGCATCAATTTCTTTTGCCACCGTTTCGGGATCAACCGACGCACAAATCGCCGAAACTACAGCAACACCGTCGGCCCCGGCATCCAGAACTTCCCGGACATTGGATAGATTCATTCCACCGATGGCAACCAGCGTATGCCTGCTGAAATCTTTGATCCGTCGAAGCCCTTCCAGTCCCCACGCGCCTTTTGTATCCGTTTTTGTCGGTGTGGCGAAAACAGGACTGACGCCGATGTAATTCACGTCCAGTTTCTGACTGGCCAAAACATCTTCCCATGTTTCCACAGAAAGACCGATGATCGCTTTCGGCCCCATGAGCTTGCGCGCAATTTCATAAGGCATGTCCTCCTGACCGATATGAACGCCATCGGCGGCGCAGGCCAGAGCAACATCAACTCGGTCATTGATGATGAGTGGAACGTTATACGGTTGCAAAATATTCTTGATTTGAATGGCTTCTTCGACAAAGAAACGCGTGGACACTTCTTTTTCGCGCAATTGCACACAGGACACACCGCCTTTAACCGCCTGCCGAATAACTTCCGCCAACGGTTTTCCCCCGCACAATCCCCGATCTGTCACCAGATACAATCCGCGCATCTTTAAACCTCAATTTTCAGAAAACGGGCAAGATCATCCTGCGACAGGCGATACAGACAATCCAGAAAATGCATCTGCAGGCTTCCCGGCCCGGCGGCCTTTGCGGCGGCCATCTCGCCGGCAACACCCATGACAGCCATTGCGCCAACGGTAGCCTTATAGGATGATTTTTCCACCGCGGCAAAGGCTCCGCACAAAGCCGACGCCGTGCATCCCAATCCGGTCACGCTGGACATCATCGGGTGGCCGTTTTTAATTTTTACAACTTTGTCCCGATCAATAATGTAATCAACCGCCCCGCTGACACAAACAACACACTGATGAATTTCACTTAATTTTCGTGCTGTATCCATCGCCTTATCTGAAGAAGCGGCACTGTCCACCCCTTTTGTTTTGGACTGATCATCATACAGGGCCATGATCTCTGAGGCATTCCCCCGGATAATTGCAGGCGTATTGGCGGCAATTAAATCTCTGGCTGTCTTCGTCCGGTAGGATGTGGCTCCCGCGCCCACCGGATCCAGAATAACGGGAATGCCCTTTTTCCCTGCCTGACGCGCCGCCTTGAACATGGCGTTGATCCAGTGTTCACTTATGGTACCAATGTTGATGACCAGCGCTGAGGCAATGTTTACCATGTCTTCCACTTCTTCTTCAGCGTGCGCCATCACCGGAGAAGCGCCAATCGCCAGAAGCGCATTGGCCGTGTTGTTCATAACCACGTAATTGGTAATATTGTGTACTACCGGTGCTTGGGAACGAATCATTTCTATCGACTGGTAAATTTCTTCCGCTGTTATCTTCATGATCTGCCCACTCCTTGTTTGTTATTCACGTAAAATACGTAACCCTTCCCGACTGGCAATTTCGGGAAGGGTTTCTAAACAGCTAACTCACTCCCTCCGCTGGCATTACCCAGATCAGGTTCAACGGGTATAATCTCAGATCCGGCACGTGCCGAACCACCCCTTTTGAAATTCAATTACCAATTTGATTGACTTTCGTCAACCGGTTTTAATAATGAACCGATGCTTTCGCCTTGCCTTTAAAAATACGATAAACAAAAATGGTGTAGGCAATAACGATCGGCATTCCGACCAGTGCGATAACACTCATTAACTTCAATGTCTGCAAACTGGTGGAACTATTGTAAATTGTAATATTCAGCAGTTGGTCGTTACTGGCTTTAATCAGGTTCGGGAAATGAACCGCCGCAGCGACCATCCATAGACCGATAAAAGCAAATGATGATTCCCAGAAAGGAGCGGAATCGTTTTTATGCTTGACGGAAAAGAAAATGGCTGAAAGCCACAGCAGGGTAAACAAAACAGCCAGATAGAACATCCAGTTTGTGGCCATATCATCAAAGGCAAAAATAATGGTTATAAAATAAACAAGTGCGGTTATAAGATTTACCGCTGTCAGAATATTAACCACGCGAAAAGCTCTCTCTCTCAATTCTCCTTCCGTTTTCATGATGGCGTAGGTTGCGCCCTGCAACAAAACAGCAGCAAAACCGGTAATGCCGAATATCAGCGGCACCGGTCTGAGAAGTGTAAAAAAATTTCCGGTAAATTCCATTCTATTATCCAGCGGCACGCCGTAAACCACATTGCCCAGCGCCACGCCGAATAATAAAGCCGCCAGAGCGCTGCCGGCAATAAAAGCCTTTTCCCAAATTAAAGCACGCGCTTCATCATAAGCACGAAACTCCATCGAAACAGCACGGAAAATCAAAGCAAACAAAACCAGCATCATGGCTATGTAAAATCCGGAAAACGCCGTCGCATAAGCGTGAGGGAAGGCTGCGAACAAAGCGCCGCCGCCGGTTATCAGCCAGACTTCATTACCGTCCCATACCGGACCAATGGAATTGATTAGAACATCCTTTTCCTCTTTGGTCTTCCCGAGAAAAGGTAGTAGCGTTGCGATGCCCAGATCAAATCCATCCAACAGAGAATAACCTATCAGTAACACCAAAATCAGCACGAACCAAAGTGTCTGAAAGTTCAGTATGTTTTCCATTTACTCCTCCGTAACTTCTATAAAAAGGGAACCGTTTTATTAATTTTCCATTCTTTACTTTTATTCATCTCCATTACGCTGCTGGACCTTTTTGAACGATCTTCAGAAATATTTTAACAAACATTGCCGCCAGAAGAAGATAAATCAGGAAGAACATGATCAGGCTGAATGTAATTTCACCCGCAGAAACGACGATTGACGCGGCATGGGATGTTTTCATCAACTTATAGATTATCCAGGGCTGGCGGCCTACTTCCGCCGCTATCCATCCCGTTTCATGAGCAATATGCGGCAGGGGAATCAGGAAAGGCAAAATAAACAGGTACGGCTTGTTCTCGTAAAGTTTGCCTTTCCAGAGCAGATAAGCTCCCAGCAGTCCCAGAGCAATCATTGCCATACCTGCTCCCACCATGATGTGATAAACCTGAAATGTAAAGTTCACCGGCGGCCAATCTTCTTTCGGATAATCATTCAATCCTTTTATTTCCGAGTTCCAGTCAAAATTGTAAAGAAAGCTCAATCCTTTGGGAATGTATATTCCATAGGTCTTCTGATTTTCTACATCAACATACCCCAGAGCATAGATGGGAGCTCCTTGGGTTGTATTAAAATGCCCTTCCATCGCTGCGGCTTTTTCCGGTTGCATATTGATGACTTTTACCGCGTGCGCATGCCCCGCTCCCAGTTGAAGAAGCGGTGTGAGTGCAAAAAGAATGATGCCGATTTTCAGCATTGTCCTGGCCGTCTGGCCGTGCAGTCCTTTTCTGACGTAATAGCCGGCAATGCCTGCCAGCATGACCGCGCTTGTTACCCACGAAGCGATGATCGTGTGAACATACCGGACGACTGTCGATGGATTGAAAACGGCATCGCCAAAATTTCCCAGAATAATTTTGCCGCCTTCACCGATGACGTAACCGGCGGGAGTCTGCATCCAGGAATTGGCGACGACGATCCAGAAGGCGGAAAGATGTCCACCGATAAAAACCAGCAGCGCGGCAAGCCAGTAAACTTTTGGTGAAACCCTGCCTCTGGCGTAAAGAAGCACTCCGAGAAAGACCGACTCCAGAAAGAATGCGAGGACGCCTTCAGCGGCCAGTATCGGCCCGAAAATATCGCCCACCGCCCGCGAATATCCGGACCAGTTGGTGCCGAAAGAAAATTCCATGACAATGCCGGTTGCCGCGCCGATCACAAATATTAATCCCAGCAGTTTGACCAGAAAATCCGTTATCTTTTTATAGGTCTCGTCTTTTTTAATCAGATAAAGCGTTTCGGATATCACGATGATCAGGGCTGTCCCCAGCGTCATCGCCGGGAACAGAAAATGGAAACATATGGTAAAGGCGAATTGAAGTCGGGCAAGGAGTAATGCGCTCATAAACACCTCATGATGAAGGTTAAATTTAATGATATCTGTAAATTTTGGGCTAAGATTAGCTAATTGCTGGTAATTTTTCAACAACTTATTTTTTACTGTTATTTAGACAGTTAATATATTATCATTCAGCGTTAAAAATTACCGATTAAATTTTAAGGAGGTCTGCCATGAAAAAAACCACCGCAACTGCAACATTTCTTTGTATCGTTTCTTTATTTGTTTTCTTGATTTGTTTTGCCGCTCCACAAATCTCCTTTGCCGACGCCCCTAAGGATGTAACCATTAAATATGACTCCGCCTCACAAACGCTTTCAGTTGCAATTACGCACAAATCTATGTTTCCCGGTATGCATCACATTAAAACCGTGGAAATAAAGAAAAACAACGCCATTGTCAGCACAACTAATTATGACACACAACCGAAAGATGTTCCTTTTACATATACTTACAAAGTTGATGCTGCCCAGGGAGATAAACTGGACGTGACCGCAACATGTAACATGTCGGGCAGCAAAACCGCCACAACGACGGTCGCTAATGCAGGAAAATAAATTTGATATAATGATTACCGGCGGAACCCTTTTAACCATGTCCGCCGGAATGGAGATTATCGAAGATAGCTTTGTCGGCATCAAAGACGGCATGATCGTTGCGGTGGGCGGCAATAATGAAGTTGACCGCTCCAGCAATCAAGCGAAGGAAACCATCGATGCCTCCGGATGCGTTGTCCTGCCCGGCCTTGTTAACACGCACACTCATCTGCCGATGGTGTGCTTTCGGGGCATGGCGGATGATCTGCCGCTCATGGATTGGCTGACAAAAAACATCTGGCCGGCAGAACAGCGATTCGTCAGCAAAAAAATGGTTTACGATGGCGCGACGCTGGCCATGGCGGAGATGATTCTCTCCGGTACGACAACCTTCTGCGACGGATATTTCTTTGAAGACAGCATCGCCGAAGCCGTCCGGGCTGCCGGGATGCGCGCCGTTGTCGGACAGGGATTTGCCGATTTTATCATGAAGGACGAGCAGACCGCTGCAAAGACAATGGCTTCTGCTCAGTCTTTTCTAAATAAATGGCTGCCCCGAGCTCCGCTGATTACGCCGGCCTATTTCTGTCATTCTCCTTATACCTGTTCACCGGAAACGCTTGTCCGTGTCAAGAAAGCTTCCCGCGATGCGGGCGTTCTGTATCTGATACACCTGCTGGAAAACAAAGACGAGAATGACGTCATTCTGCAACGCTATGGTAAAAAGCCAGTGCAACATCTGCTGGAGCTGGGTGTTCTGGATGAACAAACCATTGCTGTGCACTGCAACTGGCTGACCACCAAAGACATCCGGATTTTTGCCGATTACGGGGTGAAGGTTTCCCACAATCCGGAAAGCTCCATGAAACTGGCGGCGGGCGTCGCGCATGTTCCTGAAATGATGGCAAAAGGAATCACAGTCGGACTGGGCACGGATGGATGCGCCAGCAATAACGATCTGGACATGTTTCGGGAAATGGACACAACGGCAAAAGTGCATAAAGTGACATCCCTTGATCCCACCGTTATGAACGCGGAAACCGTTTGCAGGATGGCCACCATGGGTGGAGCAAAAGTATTGGGGATGGATCAACTCATTGGCTCTATCGAAACAGGCAAAAAAGCCGACATCATCATCTTGGATATGAATCAACCGCATCTGACCCCGCTTTATAATTATTATTCACAAATAGTTTACACGGCACGCGGCGCGGACGTTAAAACCAGTATTATCAACGGCCGGATGGTGATGAAAGACCGACGCCTGTTAACCATCGATACGGATATGGCGATGAAGAATGTGCGTTCCATCGCTGCACAAATCGCAAACAGTTCTCTGGGCTAACAAGAGGGCAACAAAAACCGACTCCTTGAGCCAAAATCTCATTGACACCCCCATGAATATTACCTATATTCTTCCCCGCTGAAACGACATTTTTAATATATAAAAGGATCTTTTATGAACATTATTGTTTCCGGTTCAATGGCGTATGACAGGATCATGGATTTTCCCGGACATTTCTCCGACCACATCCTGCCTGACAAAATCCATATGCTGAATGTCTGCTTCCAGGTCAACGGCATGAAGGAAAAATACGGCGGCACGGCGGGCAACATCGCCTACGCTCTCAAATTGATGGGAGAAAATCCGTTCATCTGCGCCACCATCGGTCATGATTATCAGAAATATTTCAAATGGCTCGCTAAACACGAAATCTCCACGGAAGGCATTAAAATCATCGCTGACGAATTTACTGCCGGCGCTTACATCACCACCGATAAAGCCGATAATCAGATTACCGGTTTCAATCCCGGCGCCATGAAATATCAGTCAACACTGGACTTTGATAAATTCAATCCCAAGAATACCATCGTCATTGTTTCGCCCGGCAATTTCGAAGATATGGTCATTTATCCGGCCGCCTGTAAGGACAGGGGAATCGATTACATCCTTGATCCCGGACAATCTCTTCCCATGTGGGACAAAAAAGATCTGATCCAGGCGATCGAAGGATGCCGCATCTTAATCGTGAACGATTACGAATTAAGTCTGATCATCAGCAAAACCGGATTGGATAAAAACACGTTATTAAAAATGGCCGGAACAATTATCACGACACTGGGAGAGCTGGGCTCACAGATTTCCACACGGGAAAGAGAAATTTCCGTTCCTGCTTTCAAAGTAAAAAAAGTCGTTGATCCGACGGGTGCCGGAGATTCTTATCGTGGCGGTTTGTTAAGCGGGCTTTTGCACGGCAAGGATATCGAACAGTGCGCCTGGATGGGCAGCGTTTGTTCTTCTTTTTCCGTGGAAAGTTACGGAACGCAGGAATACAATTTTACACAGGAAGAATTTGACGAGCGGCTGAACAGCAGAAAATAATCAACGTTCAGTTTACACCGCTGCCGGCAATTGTTTGGTAATCGGCAATATTTTTTCGGTGATTGAATACGATAAGCGCAAAAGACGCCAGCGCGCCTGTGATGACGACCGCTTGCCAGCCCAGAGCGATAATCTGTCCGCAAACCAGCGTAAAAATCATAAAAAAAGAAGCGATAAACGGTACTCTCGCCATTCCATAGTAAACGATCAGCCAGATAACCGCCGCCGCAATGGCTGCCCACGGCGCGACGAGCAGTGTAAACCCCAAATAGTTGGCCACGCCCTTTCCGCCGCGGAAACCGTGGAAGCATGGGTAGCTGTTTCCCAAAACAAGAAAAAAGCCAGCCCAGGGAAGAAAAGCTTTTTCCAGAAAATAAATTGCTGCCAGCGCGACCGCCAAGGCCCTGCCGATATCCAGCAAAAAAACTACCGTCGCCCATACCATTCCCGCCTGACGGTAAACATTGGTGGTTCCCGCATTCCCGCTGAAACTGAGACGGGGATCTTCCCTGCCGGTCAATTTAAAAAAAATTATCGCAAAATTAATCGATCCTGCAAGATAAGCAAAAAGAAAAATTAAAAATGTCTTAATCATTCGCTATTCTCTATCAACAATCCACTCCGGCGCACGAACGCGCCCTCTGGTTACATCCATCATTTTCATGCCGCTGACAAATTCACAAAGGATGTCTTCTTTATAAATCCACGCGTCAACAATCAAGGATTCGCTCGTAACGCATACCGGCACAATTCGTCCCAGATACTCTCCGCCTTTTTTTGTTTTCTGATAGATGATTCTTTTTTCAAATCCAACGGGAAACGCCACCACACCGGCAAAACGCTGTCCCCAGACACAGGCCATGTGCATCGCGGCATCCAAAGGAAAAGGCGAACCCAGAAAATCTTCGTCAACCTCGTTATGGCCGCCCGAAATATAAGCCAGGGCCCCTTCCGTGGAAATCGAAAGATCCCCGATAATATTTTGATAAGCAACGCCAAAAGGAACCAGTTCTCGATAAACGGTGGCTGAGGGTATGCTGATGCATTCTCCCCCCTGTTTATTAATGGCATGAAAAGGAGGTGTCGAGTGTCCCGGGGAATCAGCAATGACAAAGCATACTCTGGCGTGCTCCAATTCGCGACTGACATGCCCTGTTTTTGATTTCAAGGAAGTCCAAAGTGAAGCGGTGACAGCACCATCGTCCGACGATTCAAACTTGATGATGACCGGCTGGCTTTTGACATCCGGCGCAACCGGCAGAAACCGATGAAAGGCAGCACCTTGCTGATAAGTTACCGGCATCTGCGGATAAGACGATCGCACGGCCCGGGCGAGAATCACCAGAGATTCCACAGCGGGCAGAATGGTTTTCCCCTCGAGGTGATGATCCCGCAGATAAGGATATATTTCAATATCCAGAAAACATCTTTTTTGCTGATTTAAGCCGGAAAAGCTTTCCATAATTGAACCGTTTTGGGATCCACGGCAACGGGAACACCGGACAGATTCAAGGCGCAATGTTTTGTAAAACCGATACAGATGATATGCCCTTTTTCCGCATGCGTGATGAGATAGTCAAACTGCAAGCGCACACGCTCCAGATTCACGGGTCGTGTGTGAACATACATGACATCGTCATAATACAACGGCTGATAAAAACTGACCCCCATATCGTAAATGGGGTAAACATAACCGCTGTCTTCTATTTCTTTGTAGGAATAAGCAATATCGCGCATCAGCGAAGTCCGGCCAAATTCAAAGTAACGCAGGTAATTGGAATGATAAACAACCTGTGAGCGATCGGTATCAATATACAAAACCCTGTACATTGAGCGATGCCAGACCAGACCGGATGTCAGGTCGCGTACGTAGTGTTCGTCGTGATTGTATATTTCCGGCTTAAAAGGTTTGGGTCTCATGCCTACACTCCTCTGAAAATTACGCAGCAATTTGTTCCGCCGAAACCGAAAGCATTGGAAAGGGCGATTTCAAATTTATGTTTACGGGTTTCGTTGGGGACAACATCGATATCCGAAAATTCCGGATCAGGCAAATGGTTGATGGTCGGCAGAATCATTCCTTTTTTCATACCTTCAATCGTCAGGGCCGCTTCAATGGCCGCGGTAGCACCCAGCGTATGTCCCAGTTGCGATTTGTTGGACGATACAGGAATCTTTGCAATTCCTTTTCCGAAGACCTCGCGCAGACATTTTATTTCCGTGCTGTCGCCTTTGGGGGTGGATGTCCCGTGGGCGTTGATATACTGAATATCTTCCGGATTCAATTCCGCATCTTCAATCGTTTCCCGGATGGCGCGAATAATGGTCGGCGAATTGGGGCTTGTATAATGATGAGCATCCGATGACCAGCCGATGCCCAAAACTTCGGCCCGGGGTTTGAGACCGTGGGCTTTGACAGCCTCGTCAGCCGCCAGAACGACAACACCGGCCCCTTCGGAAAGAACAAATCCCTTGCGGTCAGCGCTGAACGGACGTGACGCCTGTAAAGGATTGTCATAAGCCCGATCTTTCGGATTCACCTTGATCGTGGCATTCATGTTGGCAAAGCCGTGGATGAGTTCAGGCAGAATGGGTGTGTCGGCTCCGCCGGCCAGAACAAAATCGCAATCACCGTCGCGAATCATTCTTGACCCGATGCCGATGGCGTGATTTCCCGAAGCGCAGGCGCCCTGGGGTGAAAAAATCGGGCCCGTAAATTTCAGCAGCATTCCCGCCTTGCCGGAAGGAAGATTCGCGCACAAATTGGGCA
>CAYZLL010000021.1:17508-23354 GCA_964479225.1 uncultured Smithella sp. | reverse complement strand
CAGGGCTTGCCCTGGGGTTCATACCCGTGATTATCCGAATCTAAACGTTTTTGAAAGATACGTCCTGACGATTTGTAACATTTTTGTATTAATTTAACCAAAATAAATTTATTTCGCGCCAAGATGAACAGTTGCTAATTTTTTTCAATATCAGTATATAAAAATCAAAGATATTTTGATTCATGTGCACAAAATAAATTAACGAATTGAGGACAAACAAAATGATTCTCATCATCGATTTCGGTTCACAATATAACCAGTTGATTGCCCGGCGGGTGCGGGAAAATCATGTTTTTTGCCAGATTGAACCGCCCGGCATTGCTCTTGGGGAAATAAAATCGTTAAATCCCGAAGGAATAATTTTATCGGGCGGCCCGGCGAGTATTTACAGCAAGGGCGCTCCCCGCGTGGACAAGGGCATCTTCAATCTGGGCATCCCCATTCTGGGAATCTGTTACGGTCTGCAATACATGGTTGATTCACTGGGTGGAAAGGTCATCGGCTCCCAAAAGCGGGAGTATGGATTTGTCGAACTTCTGATTAAAAAGCAAAAAGGGATTTTCCGGGGCGTGACGAAAAAAACGCAGTGCTGGATGAGCCATGGTGATTCCATCGGTTCGCTGCCGGCCGGGTTTACCATCACGGCCGTTACCGCCAACACGCCGGTGGCGGCAACGGAAAATACGAAGCGTAATTTTTACGGCCTGCAATTTCATCCGGAAGTTGTCCACACCAAGGAAGGCAAAAAGATGCTTTCCAACTTCCTTTTCGATATTTGTCAATGCAAAAAGTCGTGGTCGATGAAATCGTTTATCAACCATGCCGTGGCAGAAATCCGTCAGCAGGTCGGCAACGAAAAAGTCATGCTGGGTCTTTCCGGAGGCGTTGATTCTTCCGTTGCGGCGGTCCTGCTCAATAAAGCAATTGGAAAACAACTGACCTGCGTTTTTGTGGATAACGGCGTACTGAGAGAAGGCGAGGCCCAGCGCGTCATGGAGATGTTTAAAAAGAATCTGCACATCAATTTGCGCTTCGCCCGGGCAGGGAAAATATTTTTAAGCAAGTTAAAAGGCGTGACCGATCCGGAAAAGAAACGCAAGATTATCGGCCGCACTTTCATAGAAGTCTTTGACAGGGAAGCGCACAAAATCAAAGATGTCAAATTTCTGGCCCAGGGAACCCTGTATCCCGATTTAATTGAATCCCGCTCCGCCTTTGGCGGCCCCAGCGCCGTCATCAAATCGCATCACAATGTCGGCGGACTGCCCAAGAAAATGAATCTGCAGCTCGTTGAACCGCTGAAACATTTATTCAAGGATGAAGTTCGTCTCCTCGGAAAAGAACTGGGATTGGCTGATGATGTCGTCTGGCGTCAGCCCTTTCCGGGTCCCGGACTGGCCATTCGCATTATCGGTGAAGTGACGCCGCAA
The DNA here is from genome assembly GCA_964479225.1 of uncultured Smithella sp. Taxonomy (GTDB): domain Bacteria; phylum Desulfobacterota; class Syntrophia; order Syntrophales; family Smithellaceae; genus Smithella. Next base: position 21,924 of record CAYZLL010000021.1, on the reverse strand, counting down.
CGCCTGTCCGTTTTGCGCAAAGCCGATACCATTCTCTGGGAAGAGATCCGCGCGAAGAAACTTTACTATAAACTGTGGCAATCCTTTGCCGTACTGCTCCCGCTGAAGAGCGTCGGCATTATGGGCGACCAGCGCACGTATGAAAATATTCTGGCGATTCGAGCGGTTACCAGCGACGATGCCATGACCGCCGACTGGGCGCAACTGCCGCACGATGTTCTGGCGCGCATATCCAATCGCATCATTAACGAAGTGCGCGGCGTCAATCGCGTTGTTTATGATATCAGCTCCAAACCCCCCAGCACGATAGAATGGGAATAATTCCGCCGTTCCAGAAAAGAAGAGATTGATATATATGAAAGCTAAAGGCAAAACGTTTTGGTGTGCCGAGGCAGTCGATCATCAAAGTGTTTGTGGCGGAGCAACTGAAAAAAGCCTCATAATTGCAATAAACTGAAAATCTTTGATAGCCTTTGTCCTTTCTTAGTCCAATATTTTCACGCAGGAGAACATAATGAACGTCAAAAAGAAAAAGATCCTGATCGTGCTGACGGTCACCGCAATCATTTTCATTGCAGTGATTATCTTGCAGACGCGCATATTCAAGCCGTCTTTAGGTAGCCGGGTGGCGTGCATGACCGTGAAGCTGTATCTTGCCCCCGCCTTTACCAGCAAGGATTTCGTTCACAACGTCAGGAACGGACTGGAAAACATCAGCAAGCTCGCACTGCTTCCGCCGGGCACAAAAGTCAAAGAGATCTCCATAGAGGACATGAAAGCAGACTGGGTTAGTGCGAACGGCGTAGATCCCAAGGGTAAAAAGGCGATCCTTTACATTCACGGCGGCGGATTTCTTGCCGGCTCGCGAAACACGCACCGCGAAATGGTTGCACGCATCTCGAAAGCATCCGGTTTCCCGGCACTTGTGCCTGAATACCGCCTGGCGCCGGAGAATAAATTCCCCGCCGCCCTCGATGACTGCCTGGCCGCGTACCGGTGGCTCCTCAAACAGGGATACCAGCCACGGAACATTGCGATCGGGGGAGATTCGGCCGGCGGCTGCCTCACTTTGATGACCCTTCTCTCACTTCGCGACGCAGGAACCGGTCTTCCCGGCGCTGCGTTCCTCCTCTCGCCCCTCACCGACGCGGTGAACTACGACGGCGAAACCATGAAGACAAAGGCCGGCATCGATCCCTGGTTCGATCCGAAAGACATACCGAAACACGTTGGTCTTTTCTCGGACAATTTTAAAATCAAGTCGCCCCTGCTGTCGCCTTTACGCCAGAACCTGTCGGGCCTTCCGCCGCTACTCATCCATGTGGGAACGGACGAAATACTCCTGAGCGACTCCACCCGTCTCGCGGAACGCGCTAAAAAAGCCGGCGTGGACACAACCATCCATGTCTGGGACGGTATGTGGCACGTGTTTCAGTCATTTGCTGTCATCATACCGGAGGCGAGGGACGCCATTGACGAAATCGGGAAATTCCTGAAAAAACGTATCTGAATTCACCAAAATCTTTTTGACATACGGAACGTTTCTTATGCTCCCCGCAACTTAAAGGAAGTGCTGATCAATTCAATTAATAACCTTTTCTTGATAATTTTGTAAATTACGTATAACAAATCATATCTTTTCTTAAAGTTCACCTGAACATTACTCTGATAAGACTATCAAAAAGTAAGTGAGGCAAAATTATAAAAACAAATATTACGACATTTAAAGAATTGGGCATCGATAAAAGAATCCTCAAAGCGATAACGGAAATGGGGTTTGAAATACCCATGCCTGTTCAGCAGGAAGTCATCCCTTTTCTCTTGCAGGACAGCAGAGATTTGGTCGCGCTGGCGCACACGGGAACAGGTAAAACGGCCGCATATGGCATACCCATCATTCAGCAAATTGATCCCCACGCATCAAAAACGCAGGCGCTGGTTCTGGCCCCCACCAGAGAACTTTGTCTGCAAATAACGGATGATCTGACTCGCCTTGCCCAACACATCGAAAATATGAATATTGTGGCGATTTACGGCGGCGCAAATATTTTAATGCAGATCAAGCAGATGAGCGCGGGAGCGCAGATTGTTGTGGCCACTCCGGGCCGTATGCTCGATATGCTCAAGCGGAAAAAAGTCAATGTGTCCGCCATCAACTGGCTGGTTCTGGATGAAGCCGACGAAATGCTGGACATGGGCTTCAAAGATGATTTGAATGCCATATTATCCGGCACGCCCGAGCAGAAAAAAGTTCTGTTATTTTCAGCAACAATGCCCCGGGAAATTGAAGCGCTTGCCCGAAGCTATATGAAGTCGCCCAAAGAAATCACGGTTGGTTCCAAAAACATGGGCGCGGAAAATATTCAGCATCAATATTATGTCGTGCATGCCAAAGACAGGTATGTGGCGCTTAAAAGAATTGCTGATTATTATCCCGACATCTACGCGATTATTTTTTGCCGCACGAAAATTGAAACTCAGGAAGTTGCCGATTCGCTGATCAAAGACGGCTATAACGCGGATGCCCTGCACGGTGATCTTTCCCAGGCGCAAAGAGACAGCGTCATGAACCGCTTTAGAACCAAAAACCTGCAAATGCTGGTGGCAACGGATGTTGCGGCCAGGGGAATCGATGTTACAAATTTAACGCATATTATCAATTACAACCTGCCGGACGATATTGAAAACTACACCCACCGCAGCGGCCGGACAGGCCGGGCCGGTAAATCCGGAATTTCCATTGTCATCGTGGGCTTAAAAGAATCTTTCCGCATTAAACAAATTGAAAAACAAATCGGCAAGAAGTTTGAGCAGGTAAAAATACCCACCGGCATTGAAGTTTGCCAAAAACAACTTTTGCATTTAATCGGAAAAGTTAAAAACACCGAAATTCAGCATCAGGAAATCGGCGGTTTTCTGCCCGCGATTTATGAACAATTGAAAGGAATCAGCAAGGAAGAGATCATTCAAAAATTTGTATCGGCAGAGTTTAACCGCTTCTTAAGCTATTATCGCAATGCCGCCGACATCAACGTGGAAATCAAAAGAGATAAAAGCAAAACAGCTTCCGGCAGTAAAAATACTTCCGGTTCCAGAACCGGCGACGGCAGCTCTGTCCGTTTATTCATTAACCTCGGGCAGATGGAAAAGTTTAATGAGCGCCGTCTAAAAACTTATCTTTTGGAAACGGCTAATATTCCCAACCTGCGTATTTCCCATGTTGAAGTGACGCGCAGTTGTTCTTTTTTTGAGACGGATTCGCAACCGGCAGAATTTCTGATGGCGAAACTTAAAAAAGAAAAATATCAGGATCGCCGTGTTCAGGTAGATTATGCCGACAAAGGGACTAGAAAAGGTGGCGGCCGGGAGAATCATCGTAACTATGCAAAAGCCACCAATTCCTTCTTTGCCAATAAAAGAAAGCGGCGGCAAGGTCGCTAAAGGGCAACCGCTCCTTACTTTTTTCCGGTATTTTTCTTTTTCTTCCTGCTCTCCAGCCATGCCTCATTGTCTGCGATCAGCGTCTGCACATCTTTGTCGGCATTCTTTTTGGCAATATCCACGGTCCGTGCGTAACCTTTTTTGCCGAGCTTGATCACTTCAATTTCTTTTTTCAGAAACTGCTGGATCTCGTTCAGGATCTCTTTTTCATCTTCACTGCAAAAAGAAATCGCTATACCCTTGTTGACACCCCGTCCGGTTCTGCCAACCCGGTGGACATAGTTCTCCGCCTTCTCGGGTAAATCATAGTTGATCACATAATTTACATCCGGAATATCGATACCGCGCGCGCTGACGTCTGTGGCAATGAGTATGGGGCATTCACCGTCTTTGAATTTTCTCATCGCTTCAGATCGTTCACCCTGATCTTTCTCGCCGTGGATTGTGATCGAGGGAATCGAGACACGCTCCATGGCTTTGGCCACCCGCTCGGCGCGTACCCGGGTTCGAACAAAGATGATAATTTTGCTTTCGGGATTTTCTTTAATGAAGCTCTCCAGAAAAAACCGTTTGTCATCCATCTCTACAAACATAACGGCGTGCGCAACATTCGCCGACACAGGGTCATCGGGGGATATTTGAATGCGGATGGCCGTGCTTTTAACCTGGGAGAAAGCCAGTTTCTTGATTTCCGGATTGATGGTTGCCGAGAAAAAAAGTGTCTGATGCCTGCGGGTGAGCATTTTTTTGACATATTGAATGTCTTTGATGAAACCCAGATCCAGCATATGGTCTGCTTCATCCAGGACCAGCGTATCGACGCGCTCAAGTCTGATGCAGCCCTGATGGATGAGATCAAACATTCGTCCCGGTGTGGTAATCAGAATATCAATGCCTTCCTGCAATTTCTTGATCTGCTGATCTTGTTCGACGCCGCCAATCAGGGCAAATGTCTTCACGTGGGTATGTTTCGCG
>CAYZLL010000021.1:0-17408 GCA_964479225.1 uncultured Smithella sp. | reverse complement strand
ATCTTGTTCGACGCCGCCAATCAGGGCAAATGTCTTCACGTGGGTATGTTTCGCGATGCCGGTAAAGACCTCCCCGATCTGCGTGGCGAGTTCCCGGGTTGGCACCATGACAAGGCCTTTGATGCCTGTATCGCGTTTGCTGGTTTTTTCACGGTGGATTTTATCGACCAGAGGAATGGCGAAAGCCGCCGTTTTACCTGTTCCCGTTTGGGCGATGGCCAGAACGTCTTCCCCTCTCATGATGGACGGGATGGATTTGAATTGGATATCCGTCGGCCTTTTAAAACCAAGCTGCTCAAGGTTCTTTTTAATGTCTTCGGAGATATGATATTTTTTAAACTTCATGGCACCTCGATATTTTCTGATTCACTTTTTCCTGAGTGCTTCGACAAAGGGATTGTTGAAGGGTTGCGGCGCTTCTCTTGTTTTCTTTTTTTCATGCCTTTGCGGCGGCCGGCCCGTCTCTATTTTATTTCGTTCGACCGGACCCTTGCCGGAAGGCGCAGCAGCGGTTTTCTGATCAACTGCTTTTTCGCCAGGCGTCTTCTTCATGGATAAAGAAATCCTCTTGCGCTGTTCATCCACCGCCAGAACCGTCACGTCGACTTTCTGGTTGACCTTGACCACATCAGCCGGGGTTTTTACAAAACGATCCGCCATCTCGCTTAAATGCACCAGTCCATCCTGATGAACGCCGATATCGACAAACGCGCCAAAGGCCGTGATGTTGGTGACGACACCGGTAAGTTTCATTCCGGGAATCAGGTCGGATATTTTTTCGATTCCTTCGGTAAATACGACATTTTCAAATTGCTGACGGGGATCGCGTCCCGGTTTGGTCAGCTCGGCCAGAATATCTTTCAAGGTCGGTAAGCCGACTTTATCGGTTACATAATGGGTCAGGACAATATTCTTTCGCATCGCGTCATCGGCCATCAAGTCTGCAACGTTGCATCCCTGATCCTGAGCCATCTTCTCAACAATCGGGTAACTCTCGGGATGCACAGCACTGGCATCAAGAGGATGGATGCTGTCACGCACGCGCAGAAAACCGGCGGCCTGTTCGAAGGCTTTGGCTCCGAGGCGTTTCACTTTTTTGAGCGCGTCGCGTGTTGGAAACGGACCGTTTTCGTCCCGATGTTTGACAATGTTTTCCGCAAGCGCAGGTCCTAGGCCGGAGACGTAAGCAAGAAGCTGGACGCTTGCCGTATTGACTTCCACCCCGACCGCGTTGACACAACTAACAACCATGTCATCAAGGCACCGCTGCAGTTCGTTTTGATCCACATCATGCTGATATTGGCCGACGCCGATGGCTTTCGGTTCGATCTTGACCAGTTCCGCCAGCGGGTCCATCAACCGCCTGCCGATAGAAATTCCTCCGCGCACGGTAATGTCCTGATCAGGAAATTCATCCCGCGCCAGTTTGGATGCGGAATAAATCGAAGCCCCGCTTTCATTGACCATGACAATCGAAATTTCTTTGGGAAGCTTAAGCGCGCGCAAAAAAGCCTCTGTTTCTCGGCCCGCGGTACCATTGCCCACGGCGATGGCCTCGATATGAAATTGATTGCAAAGCCCGATGATGGTCTTCGCGGCATCGTTTTGAGCTTTTTCGGAAAGAAGCGAGATGGTTTCATGATGCAGGAGCTTTCCCTGCTTGTCCAGGCAGACGGTTTTACAGCCGGTGCGAAAACCGGGATCGATGGCCAGTATTGCTTTTTGACCTAAAGGCGGCGCCAGCAGGAGCTGTCGCAGATTATCGGCAAACACTTTGATTGCCGTCTCGTCAGCCTTTTTCTTTGTTGCCAGACGGATCTCCGTTTCCATGGAAATCGATAGCAGGCGTTTGTAACTATCGGCGCAGGCAAGCTTGACCTGAGAGGCGGCATCGTTTTGCGCTTTGACAAACAGTTCTTCCAGAAGGTTGATGGCCTCTTCTTCCGGCGGCATCATGCGCAGGGTCAGAAACGCTTCCCGTTCGCCGCGGCGCATGGCCAAAATCCGGTGGGATGGCGCTGTCGCGACTGGCTCTTCCCATTCATAGTAGTCTTTATATTTAATTCCTGCTTCCTGCTTGTCGGCCAGAACCTTCGAAACAATAACGCCTTTATCCCAGAAAAACTCGCGCATCTTCGCTCGTGCGGTTGCATCTTCATTTACCCATTCGGCAACAATATCTCTGGCTCCGGCCAGAGCTTCTTCAACGGATGCCACGCCTTTTTCTTCACTGATAAACGCAGAGGCGACTGCGGCCAGGTCCATTTCTTCCTGAACAAAGATTTGCTGTGCGAGTAGTTCCAGGCCTTTTTCCCTGGCAATAGTCGCCCGCGTGCGGCGCTTGGGCCGAAACGGCAGGTAAATATCTTCCAGAACGGAGGTGGTTTCGGCCGCGGCTATTTTTTCTTTCAGCTCCGGCGTCAGCAAATTGCGCTCCGTCAAAGATTTTAAAATAGCCGTACGGCGGTTTTCCAGTTCCTCGAGCTGCTGCAAACGGTCGCGAATGGCGGTTACGGCCACTTCATCCAGCGATCCGGTGACTTCTTTGCGGTAACGGGCAATAAAGGGAACCGTCGCCCCTTCGGCAATCATCGCGGCAGTATCGGTTACCTGCCTTTCTGTAATGTTTAGTTCCTGAGCGATTTTTTCATATCGTAATTGAAGCATGGCCTTCCTTTTGTGTTTAATACCAGGTTGCAGTCTTTGGATAGCTTTGTTGGTCCCGATTTATCCGGATCAGTGTCTCCCATGTTTGCACCATACGCATCGTCGCCTTCGTTTTTCCGCTCCGTTATCCTTTGCGCATTGCTATAAGATTGGAGTGCGATGAGTATCACAGACAATAAAGGGATGCAATGAATAGAATACCGGAGATTGCGTGCTCCCCCATCTTGTGCCTAAAATATTCTTGACACACAAAACCGCGTTTCTTATACTGCCGACAATTAAAAGGACGTGCTTGTCAATCCATATTTATGTCCGTTCAGGCGGGCATACAGAGCAATTGAATGCTGTCAAATTTAAATAACCATCAATTGTTAGCGGCAGTCTATCCTTTCTCCTGCTTCATCGTTATGCTATGATGAATCATAAAAATAAACATTCAATAATCGTGCTATGGTCTTTCTTATTTGCCGCAATGTTTTTGGGAGGGTGTAATATGCAAAACAGGTTTCTTTATTTTCCCAGCGCCGAGTGGCCCACCGAGCAGATGCTCCGACATGAAAATGTGAAATTGTGGCAGGCTGCTGATAAAGATTATCAGGGATTGATTGCCTCACAGGAAGCGCCCGCGTCCCATGGAACATTAGTTCTTTTTCATGGAAACGGCGGCATGGCGCTCGACAGAGGATTTTATCTAAAACCGTTTATGGATTTGGGATTCCGCGTTGTTCTTGCTGAATATCCGAAGTACGGCGGACGTCCCGGAAAAGTCGGAGAAAAACATTTTGTTATCGATGGCCTCAAAACCGTGCGTACTGCTCATGAGCAATATGGGGACCCGCTTTATCTCGTGGGGGAGTCGCTGGGTTGTGCTGTAGCCGCCGCCATTGCCAGACAAACATCCGTTCCTGTCTCCGGAATCATTTTAATTACACCCTGGGACACGCTGGCAGCCGTTGCCAAATCCCTGTTTCCTTTCCTTCCCGTACAATTGGTTTTAACCGATAAGTATGACAGTATCGAAAATCTGAGGTCGTTCAAAAATAAAATCGCGGTTGTCGGCGCTGAACGCGATGAAATCCTCCCGATTAAGCACGCCATCAATCTGTATAACCATCTTCCCGAAGGCCGGAAACGAATGTGGATCATCAAGGGCGCGGGGCATAACGATTGGCCGATGTACACCGACGCGTCTTTGTTCAACGAGGTGACTGATTTTGTTAAGATTGATATAAATCAATGAAATAGCAATCTGTTTTGATTATGATATTTCAAGTAAGATGAAATGGAGGACCTTTATGAAAAAGGAAAAGGACTTGACAATGGGCCGCCGGTCTTTTTTGAAGATAACAGCCGGAGCGGCGGTTGTATCAAGCGTCGGACTGCCCAAGAAAGCTTCGGCTGCAACAGACAAACAATTATCCACGCTCATCGATTTGAGTCTGTGCGACGGTTGCTCCGACAGGAAAGTTCCGGCCTGTGTCAGCGCCTGCAAAGAACTCAAACAGGACAAAATTCCTCAGGTCAGCGAGCCGATTCCCGAACCCTGGCCACGCAAGACTATTGAAGACTGGTCAAAAAAACGTGACGTTTTCAGCCGCCTGACGCCTTATAATTTTATTTATGTGCAAAAAGCCAAGATCAACGTGGCCGGAGAGGAAAAAACTGTTTTTGTTCCCCGCCGCTGCATGCACTGCGATAATCCGGCCTGCGCGACCATCTGTCCGTTTTCCGCCAATCATAAAAATAAAAACGGCGCCGTGGTGATTGATCAGGATCTTTGCTTTGGTGGAGCGAAATGCCGCGATGTCTGCCCGTGGGAAATTCCCCAGCGGCAATCCGGTGTCGGCATCTATCTTAAAGTCCTGCCCGGGTTGATGGGTAACGGCGTCATGTATAAATGTGATTTGTGCCTTGAACGTTTAGCGGAGAATAAACTTCCCGGCTGCGTGGAAGCCTGTCCGCGGGAAGCCATGCTGATCGGGACAAGAAAAGCCATCGAACAGATGGCGGAATCACGCGCTCAAAAAATGAACGGTTATATTTACGGCAAAACACAAAACGGCGGCACCGCGACGCTTTACGTCTCGCCGGTTCCTTTTGAAGAAATTAATAAAACCTTAACCAGAAAACCGGGACAGCCCGATATGAAAACGGATGTCCGGCGAAGGATGGTCGGGACGGATCCCCTCGCTAAGGCTGTTTTAGCTGCTCCGGTTCTGGGAATCGCTGCAGCGGGTGCAGCTTTGTTTTTCAACCGGAAAGACAAAGCGGGAAAGGAGGAATCAGACCATGACAGAAAAAATATTAACTGAAAAAAATCTTGTCATCCGCCACAGCGCTTTGGAATTAATCGAACACTGGGCTATTGCCATTTCCGGCCTTGTTCTCCTTCTAACAGGGATTTTCGAACTTCCTGTGGGCAAGCGATATTACATTATCAACGTTCCGGGCCTGGGCTGGTCTGCGGACTTTATCACATCATTATATCTGCACTACGCAGCCGCGGTTGTTTTTACAGCCGCGGCCCTGTTTCATGTTGTTTATCACGGCCTGCGCAATGAAAAGGGCTTGATGCCGCAAAGAGGAGATTTTTCCCAATCGATTACCGTTATCAAAAGTTTATTTGGATTCGGCAAAGAACCGCCGATGAACAAATATCTACCGGAACAGCGCCTGGCTTATGTGGGCATGGCTTTGATCATCCTGATGCTGATTGCTTCAGGACTGGTAAAAACATACAAGAATATCTACGCGCCGGATATGTCACAGGCCGTTTTGCTCTGGGCGACGTGGATGCATAACATTTTCTTTATTATATTTTTTCTCGCCTTTTTGGCGCACATGGCGGCGATTCTGCTGAGGCCGAACTGGCCGATGGTGCGTGGTATCTTTACCGGAAAGGTTCGTCTGGACTATGCCCGGCATCGCCATTCGCTTTGGCTAAATGACCTGGAACCTGCCCGGGAAAAACCGGTATCGACGACTGAAGAAGTTCCATCGGTAACGGAGGCGATTGTTGAAGATACAGAAAAAGATGATTTGCCTCCGGAATTGGAAAAGCCTGAAGAAAAGAAACAGTAAGAGCAGTTTTCGCTGTCCTTAATGCGCCCGGACTTTTTATAGTGGAAAACGCATCCAAGACGATATATAAGCCTCCTTAGTTCACTGAAGGAGGAAGACGCTTATTTACCGCCGTGTTACTTTATCGCGGGTGCTGAAAATCAGCGCCTTGATGTTTTTAATTCTTCTGATCCTGGGCATCGTATCTCTTTCGGTCGGCAGTGTTCATATCGAATTGGGTCGCGTTTTTAACGCGCTTGTCAGAGCTCTCACTGGGAATCTTTCCGTATCCTCCGAAGAAGAATTGATTTTATTTTCTGTACGCCTTCCCCGAATTATTTTTGCGGGAATTGTCGGCGCAGCCCTTTCTCTGGGCGGTGTTATTTTTCAGGCGCTACTGCGCAATCCCCTGGCGGACCCTTATATCCTAGGCATCTCCGGAGGTTCGGCCCTCGGCGCCATCATCGGCATCGTGATAGGCGCCGGTTCTTTTTATGCGGGCATTCCTCTTCTTGCTTTTATCGGTGCTCTGGTTACGGTCTTCCTGGTTTTTGTAGTCTCCGGCGGTGCCAGAGGCGCATTGCAGGACCATTCGCTGCTGCTCTCCGGCGTTGTCGTGAACGCTTTCTTTTCCGCGGCTATTCTCTTTTTTCTTTCGATCGTCAACAGCATGGAGCTGCACAGCATTACTTTCTGGTTGATGGGTGATTTGTCCCGGGCTGCAGGCCAAGAACTTTATCTGGCGGCAGTTTGCCTGATCATCGGTTTTGTGCTGCTTTATGCGCAGGCCAGGCGGCTGAATCTGATGATTCAGGGAGAAGACACCGCCGGGCATCTGGGCGTGGAGGTGGAAAGAACAAAGTACTTTCTTTTGATCGTTACCTCGCTGATGATTGCCGTGGCCGTTTCCATGGCCGGCATCATCGGTTTTGTCGGCATTATGGTGCCTCATTTTATGCGTCTTGTGTTCGGTTCTGACCATCGTTTGCTTCTGCCGGTTTCGGCCTTGTTCGGCGCATCATTTTTGATGGTTGCGGACACGATCGCCAGAGTGGTTCTTGCCCCTGCGGAATTGCCGGTCGGCGTCATTACGGCATTATGCGGCGCTCCTTACTTTATTTTTCTGCTGAAAAGAAAGGCGTATTGAGCATGTCCCTGATCAGTGCCCGCAATATCAAATTCAGTTACGAAGCGACTCCCGTCATGAGCGATGTTTCTTTGACCATTGAGGAATCTCAAATGGCCGCCATCATCGGCCCGAACGGTTCCGGCAAGACCACCCTGCTGAAAATGATCAACGGCACGCTGCTTCCGGATTCGGGACAAATGCTGATCGAAGGCAAAGAAACGAGCCAATGGTCGCGCCGGGAAATTGCCCGGAAAGTGGCAATTGTTCCTCAGGAATCTGCAGATATTTTTCCGTTTTACGGAGAAGAAATTGTTTTGATGGGACGGTTTCCGCATCTGGGAAAATATCGCTTTGAAAATGAGCAGGATTACGCAATCGTCCGTAACGCGATGGAGAAAACCGATTCGCTCGCTTTTGCGTCGCGGCGATTTAACGAGCTCAGTGCCGGAGAGCGCCAGCGTGTTTTAATCGCCCGTGCGCTGGCCCAGGAGCCGAAAATATTGTTACTGGATGAAAGCACGGTTTTTCTGGACTTAAAACACCAGGCGGAGTTTTTGGCGTTATTGCATCAATTGAATACCCGTCAAAAACTCACGGTGATTTTTGTCACGCATGACATCAATCTGGCCGCGCAAAATGCGCGTACGATCATTTTGCTTGCTTCCGGAAAAATTTATGCTATAGGAAGCCCCGCGGAAATTATTACCGCGGCAAACATAAAAGAGGTTTACGGTGTGGCAGCCGGGATAGATTCCAACCCTTACGACGGATCTCCCCGCGTGACACTGCTGAACCATCAAGATTGCCCATAAAGGAAGCCGGTTCAAGTCCGGCGCTGCCCCGCAACTGTAAGCGGAACGAAATCCATGTGAATCCACTGAAGCTCCGGCATCGGGAAGGAATGGAAAGTAGGTCGCCGCAAGCCAGGAAACTTTATAGCAAATCCAACTTACTTTAATCCCGAGGGGGAAAGGAGACGCTCCATGAAGAAGTTTTCTGTTTTATTTCTGTTGTTGTCCGTATTTGTTTTTTCACCTGCGCAAGCCGAAGAGAAGAAAACCGGCGAACCGATGACCAAGATGGAAGAAGTCGTGGTGACCGCAACCCGCGATGTCCAGGAAATCCGCAAAGCTCCAGCCAGTGTCACCGTCATTACCGAAGAAGAAATCCATGATGCCGGAGCGACTACGCTGGTGGAAGTCCTGGATAAAATCGAAAGCGTTCAATTCAGGACGTACAGCGCGAATTCTTCGCAATCGCAAATCGATATGCGCGGTTTCGGCGGTGACAATCCTTTCGGCAAAACACTGATTCTGTTGGACGGACGACGTTTAAACAGAACCGACATGGCATCGATCAATTGGTTGCAGACACCGGTCAACACCATTGAAAAAATCGAGATTGTTCGCGGACCAGGCAGTGTTCTTTACGGTGACGCGGCCATTGGCGGCGTTATTAATATCATCACGAAAAAAGGGAAAGGGAAACCGGCTTTCAACGCATCCATGATTGGCGGGAGTTACGGTTTACACAACGAACGGATCGGTGTAACCGGTGCCACCGGGAACTGGACCTATTCGCTGAATGGCGAAAATAATTTCAGTTCCGGTTACCGCGACCGCTCGGAATATTCTGCGCAAGGCGGCGGTTTCGATGTCGGATATTCGGCAAGCGATCTGCTGAATGTGGCTCTGGGCGTTTCCTTTAATATGGTGGACTATCAGATGCCCGGCGCCTTAACGAAGGCACAGATGCATCATAACCGGAAGCAATATCAGCCCGCCTTGCCGGATTATTTCATGAATGCTCATCCTGATGATGACGGCTCGGATAAGTACACAAATGTCAATCTCGGTGTAAAATCTTTCTGGGGTGCATGGGGGCGGACGGAAATCAATTTTCTGTACGGCAAGAAAGACCTGGAGATGAATATGCCGTCGTGGATTTCCTATAATTATTCGGATACGGATACGGATACATACGGTATCACGCCCCGATATATTCTGGAGAATCATTTTCTTGGTTTTCATAACAAGGTGATTGTTGGGTTGGATTATTATAAAGAACCGTACACCAAAGATATTTTCAGCAATCGGAAAAGAACGGCAAAATTAAGCACGGTTGATTTTGAAAGACAAAGTACGGGAACCTATATCCGCGATGAATTCAGCGTACTGAAAAACCTTATCTTCAGCGCCGGTTACCGTATAGATCGGACATCCATTGAAGGTTCCAATGAGGATTTATCCACACCGGCAAATAATTTTACCGATCAAGAAAATATCTACAAAGCCGAAGCTTATGAAGCCGGCCTCACCTGGCTGTGGGGAGAAAAGTCCAGGGCTTTTGCCAAATACGCGACGGTTTACCGAATCCCGTTTCTGGATGAAGTCGCCTCTTTCAGCGGCTTCGGCGGAAAATTTCTGAATGGCCTGGAAAAAGAAAAAGGCAAAAACATGGAAGCGGGTGCGGAATATTATCCTGTGGAAAATCTGAAAGTGGGCATGACGCTTTTCCGCATCGATATGGATGATGAAATCGAATATGTTTATGACCCGGTCACTTTCACCGGTGAAAATCGCAATACCGGCAAGACACGTCACGACGGTGCTGAATTATTTCTGACCTACCTCTGGCCAAAGTATTTAAAGGTGTTCGGCAATTACGCTTATCACAAGGCCACTTTTGAAATTGGCGCCAATAACAACAAAGAAATGCCGCTGGTTCCCAAGCACACGGCCAATATGGGTCTGGAAGTTTACCTCCCGCATCACATCACGCTGCGGTCTGAGTTGCAGCATGTGGGCGAAGCCTATCTATCCGGCGATAACGACAATTCGGCCGAAAAGCTGGAGGATCATACGTTGCTGAATGTAAGCATTCAGTACAAACCGGCGTTGAACAAATATAATGTTACCGCATTTCTGGGCATTGACAACATCGCCGACGTCAAATATTCTTCCTTCGGCATTGACTATGAGCAGTACGCCATGCCGAATTTTTACTACCCCATGCCCGGCATCACATTGAAAGGCGGCGTTTCGCTGACGTTTTAAATGACCTGCCGACAAGAATAAACAATGACTGCTGATCATACGTCAATAAAAGGAATGGTTTACGCGGCCCTTTGCGGAGCGCTCACGGCGGCGGGAGCTTTTATGGTCATTCCCCTGCCGCCGGTGCCGATTACCGCGCAGACTTTTTTTCTCAATGTGTCAGCTGTTCTGCTGGGCGGCCCCCTGGGCGCCGCCAGTCAGTGCATTTACGTGATGCTCGGCGTCGTGGGCATGCCGGTTTTTGCCGGCGGCAAGGCGGGGCTGGGCGTGCTCTTCGGGCCCACCGGCGGGTATCTGCTGGGTTTTATTTTCGGAGCCTTTGTCATGGGCACGGTCAGCAAAATGAAAAAAAATGCCGGCGTTGTCTGGAATATTTTTTCCATGTTCCTCGGAATGGTGATCATCTATGCGCTGGGGAGCATTCAGCTTGCCTTGGTGGCAAAGATGAGTTTTAACAAAGCCCTGGCTGTCGGGGTCTTGCCTTTTCTTTCGGGCGATGTCATCAAAATTCTGTTGGCTGCCATCGTCTGTGCGCAATTAAAAGGACGAATAAAAGTTTAGTAAGTTTGCATTCGTTTTACCCAATAACGGGTATGTTAGGGATAACCATTGATTATATTAGAAGATGTCTATTACAAATATGAACCGGAGGGCATTGACGCCCTGCGCGGTGTCTCCCTGCAAATCAGGGAAGGAGAGCATCTTGCTGTCATCGGACCCAACGGCTGTGGCAAGACAACGCTGATCCGGCATCTCAACGTTCTGCTCTTGCCCTTGAGCGGCAAGGTGACGGTCGGCGGATTGCCTGCGGACAATCCGAAGCATCAGGCCGACATCCGGTCCCAGGTTGGAATGGTTTTTCAAAATCCCGACCATCAGATCGTCGCCATGACGGTGGAGGAAGATGTTGCTTTCGGTCCGGAAAATCTGCGCCTGCCGACGGCGGAAATTAAAACAAGAGTTGCCGAGGCCTTATCCAGAGTGGGCATCACCGAGCTGGCCCGACGCAATACGGAAAATCTGTCCGGTGGTGAAAAAAGGCTGGTGGCTATTGCCGGTGTGCTGGCCATGAGGCCGCGCTATATCGCACTGGATGAACCAACCGCCTTTCTGGATCCTTCTGGCGCCGGGCGTGTGGTGGAAATGATTGACCGGCTGCATTCCGAAGGTGTGGGAATCATCCATATCACGCATAATATGGCTGAAGCGGCCCTCGCGCAGAGGATTGTGGTGATGCAGGAAGGCCGCATTGTTCTGGACGGAACGCCGACGGAAATTTTTGCCAGGGCTGATCTTCTCAAACAAATGGGTATGCAGCTCCCTCAGATTACGGAGTTCTTGCTGGAGTTGAAAGCATCAGGATTTCCCGTGCGGACTGATATTGTCGGCATAAAGGCGGCTTTGGAACAAATCATTGCTTTAATCGGCAGGAAGCAGGGCTGATGATGTATCACACCGGATCATTTATGAAAGGCGATTCTCTCATCTATGATCTTGATCCGCGCGTAAAATTAGCCGCCGCATTGGTCTTCAGCATTTTCATTCTCTGGATCAAACCGGCCATTGCGCTGTTCAGCGGCACCGCCCTGTTGTTTGTGGCTTTGACGGCCGGTTTAAATTTGCGGGTGATCGGACAGGCCATCAAACCGTTTTGGTTCTTTATCATCCTAATTTTTATTGTTCATGTTTTTTTCAATGAAAACAGCGCGCAGGTGCCGACCGTAAATACTTTTTTAAACCCTTCTTTTTTCCGCACCGGTTTTGAGGCAGGATTCTGGGTCATCTGGAGATTTTTTTGTTTGATTGTCGCTGCGGTTCTGTTGACCATGACCACAGCTCCCGGACAAATGATTGCGGCAATCAAGTATTTCTTAAAACCGTTGAAGAAATTGGGGGTGCCGGTTGATGATCTTGCCGTCATGATCATGCTGGCTTTGCGGCTTATGCCGATTCTGCTTGCGGAAAAGGAAAGGATCGAAACCGCTCAAAGGGCCAGGGGATTTGATTTATCTCGTTCGGGATTATTAACAAGAGTAAAGGCTTTCCTGGGGTTAACCTCAAAAATCCTGATCGGGGTTTTCCGGCGCGCCGATGAGCTGGCGCTGGCCATGGAGTCGCGAAACTACCGGCGCGGAGAACGTTCATCGCTGGTCGCATTAAGGCTGACTTCGTCCGATTATCCCGTGATTTTTTCTCTGATATTTTTTTTCGTCATTTTTGTGGCATTAAATTCACATTTCGGTTAAGTTGCCGTTCATGAATACCCCATGGCTTCTGGTTGATACGCAAAAAAAGTTGCAGCGCGCTGCTGATGATTTTGAGCGGGCAAAAGTTTTAAGTATTGATACGGAATACGATTCGTTTCGTTATTTCCGCGAAAAACTCTGCCTCCTTCAAATTTACGCCAACGATACGGTTTATATATTTGATCCGCTGGAAAAGCTGAACCTTTCTTGTTTAGGCCGGCATTTTGCGAATGCGCGCATTTTGAAGATCCTGCATGCGGCCGATAACGATATTCGTTTGCTGAAGCGGGATTACCGGTTTAATTTCCAGAACATATTCGACACCCATCGGGCAGCGCTGATCCTTGGATTTCAGCAACTCTCTCTCGAAAAGATGATCAAGGAATTTGTCGGCGCGGAACTACAGAAGAACAAAAAAATTCAACGCTCGCGCTGGGATACCCGCCCCCTGTCTGAAGAGCAACTGCAATATGCCGCTCAGGATGTCATCTATCTGCCGGAGCTGTACGAAAAGCAATCACGGGCACTGGACGTCAACAATTTGCAGGATACCGCCTCAAAAGCATTTGTCAAAATTGCCGAAACGGACTGGCAGGAAAAAACCTGCAACCGGCAGGGATTTAAAAGAATCAAGGGCTACGATGATCTCGATCAGGATCAGAAATTTCTGCTCAAAAAGCTCTACAACTGGCGTTTTTATCGGGCGAAAGACGAAAACCGCGCCATCTTCATGTTTCTGCCGGACAGTCGTCTGCTGGGACTCGCTCAGGATATAACCCATCCGGAAAAGTATTTATCACAAAGAAAAATGAAGGCCTACGGTGCGGAAATACAGCGAATTATCAATAATTAAGAAAATGATATAATGAAATATGTTTAGTATATTTCCTAAAGATGACAAACAACAGACTTTGCGGATCAAACGTTTTTTCATCGCTTTCGCTTCGTATCTCATTTTCTGCGCCCTGATTATCTTCAGTTTCCTTCTGGGACTTACCCTGGTGCCGTTGCCTGTTCTGTTTTTTTCTCAGTTGGGTATTCTGGCCGGCAATATCCTGATTTACCTGATGCTCAGGACGGGATTCAATAAACGTTTCCGGGATCCAAGCCTCACCCTGCTCCAGATTTCCATTGCCACTTTTTGGGCGATGGAGGTTTTATATTACGCGGGCCCGACAAGGGGAGCGGTGCTACTGCTTTATCTGGTCATCTTTGTTTTCGGTCTTTTTAAACTGAATGTCCGGCAATTCCTTTTTTTATCATTATATACGATCGCCGGTTATGCAGCGGTTATCTTACTGTTACACCGGAACCATCCTGAATCCATTAACGTGAAAAATGAGATCATGGACCTTGTTGCTCTGGCCATCGTGCTGCCCTGGTTTTCTGTCGTTGGCGGGTACATTGCCAGGCTCAAAACCAGGATTTCCGGTGCTTTTAATGAAATCAAGGAAAACGAATTAAAATTCAGCACCATGTTTAATTCCGCTTCTGATGGAATGATCCTTTTGAATATAAAAGAAGGAAGGTTCACGGACGCGAATAAAAAAATGTGTGACATGCTGGGATATTCCCGGGAGGAATTTGTTCGTTTGACCATACCCGATATTCATCCCCGGAACATGGTTCAGGTGGCTTTGGATCAGTGTGAAAAGCTGATCAAAAAAGAGATTGATCTGGCCAGGAACATCCCGGTCATGAAAAACGATAAAACCGTTTTCTTCGCTGATATCAGCGCCTCTAAAATAACTTTAAACAACATCGATTATATCGTTGGCGCTTTCAGAGATGTAACGGAACGTACGCATACGGAAGAAAAGCTTAAACAAAGCGAAGAAAAATACCGCCTGCTGGCGGAACATATGAAAGACCCGGTGTGGGTAACGGATATGAACCTGAGAGCGACCTACATCAGCCCGTCAACGGAAAAATTATTGGGATATACTGTTGAGGAAATCAAAAAGCTCCCACTGGATAAACTGCTCACGCCATCGTCTTTTAAGACCGCCATGAATTACAAAACCATCGAAATGCCCAAGGCTCAGTCTGTGCCGGATTATGCGACAAACCGAACGATCGTCCTGGAATTTATATGTAAAGATAGCCGGAAGGCGTGGCTGGAGTGCAAGTTCAGCTCCATACGGGACAACGGTGGCAAAGTGACCTCAATTCTGGGTGAGGGCAGAGATATTACCGAGCGGAAACTTGTCGAAGATAAACTGCGCGTCGAACAGCAGCGGTTCCGTTCTCTGGTGGAGCATTCTTCCGATATTATTGTTGTTGTGAATCTCCAAGGCATTATTACGTACATCAATCCAGCGGTAGAGCAGGTTTTAGGGTTTAAAGTCGAAGAAAGAATCGGTCATCGGGGATTGGAATTGATTCATCCGGATGATACCCCGTTTATCGCCGAATCATTCATCACGTTACTGCAGCACAAAGAACCGTTTAACATAAAGGGAGAAATGCGTCTTCGTAACAAACAGGGTGTCTATAATACTTTTGAGGGAGTGGGCAGCAATCTGATTACCGATAACGTTGTGGAAGGAGTCATTCTTAATTACCGCGACATTACCGAACGGAAGAAAGCGGAAGAAATTCTCAAACACAGTGAGCAGCGATATCTGGAATTGAGCATCATCGACGATCTCACGCAGCTTTACAATTCCCGGCATTTTTACGAACAGTTGAAAAAGGAAATAGAGCG
Source organism: uncultured Smithella sp. (assembly GCA_964479225.1). Lineage (GTDB taxonomy): Bacteria > Desulfobacterota > Syntrophia > Syntrophales > Smithellaceae > Smithella. The sequence continues at coordinate 2,543 of CAYZLL010000021.1, read as the reverse complement.
CTCCAATCGTTACAAGCACCCTTTAACCCTTTTGCTTTTAGACCTTGATAAATTTAAAGATTTCAATGACACCTATGGACATGTTGAGGGTGATCTTGTATTGTCACGGTTGGGACAGGTGATCAAAGGATGCCTGCGTGAAACAGATTCTGCCTATCGTTACGGGGGCGAAGAATTTACAATCATTTTGCCCACGACAACATGCCATGAAGGCGTTGTAACGGCTCAGAGAATCCAGGAAGAATTAAGAAAAGAGGCTTTCACGCCGGTCGTGAGTCAAAAGATTCATATGACGGTAAGCATCGGCGTGGCCCAGCACAATCAGAAGGAAGAGATGAGGGCTTTCGTTCACCGCGTCGATCAATTCATGTACCAGGCAAAAAACAGCGGCAGAAACCGGATTTGCTCGGAGTAATTCTTAATTTTTTTCAATCGTGTTCATCAACCTTGCGACGTCATGGAAATCCATTGAAGGCGTGAAGAGACACATTTGCCGGCAAATTTAATATTTATTTTTTTCAACTATATCTTTTAGCGGATCGAGTAAATCGTATCGGGTCAGGTCATGCTGGATCGGCGTAATGGTTATAAATCCCGCCGCCAGCGCGCCGACATCGGTATCTTTCTGCTTAATGGCGGATTGAGATTCCCGGGCAAACCAGTAATAAATATTTTCACGCGGATCGACGCGTTTCTCGAAAGTTTCCACAATATTGCTCTGAGCCTGGCGGACCACAACGACACCTTTGATTTTTTCACGGGGAATGCAGGGAACATTAACATTAATCGCGCTTCCCTTAAGCTGTTCCCGATGGCTCAAAATAAAACGGGTCATCTTGCGGGCGAATTTGGCGGCGTAGGTAAAATCGGCTTCTTTATGGGTGTCCAGTGAAACAGCCAGTGCGGGATATCCCAGAATCGATCCTTCGGTGGCGGCGGAAACCGTTCCCGAATAAAGCACATTGACACCCGCATTGCCTCCGCGATTGATTCCTGAAACCACCAGATCAACCGGCTTGTCTGATAATTCGGTGATTCCGATTTTTACACAATCCGCGGGAGTTCCACAAACCGCGTATCCCAGAAAATTTTCATTTTTGGTGGCACGGCGCACCATCAGAGGGCGGGCAAGCGTAATGGCGTGACCGACGGCACTCTGCTCAATTTCCGGCGCAACAATCAGGCAATCCGCTTCTTTGGAAAGTTCGTTGTAAAGAGCGTTTAATCCTTTGGCGTAAATTCCATCATCATTCGTCAGTAAAAATCGCATAGGTTTCTCCATAATCTAATTTCTTGCCTGCATAATTTCCAGGATATAGCGGCGCGCACTCGCGGCCAGATCTGGACTGTTCAGCAAAACAGAGATTTCATTATTATATTTTAAAGCTGATTGCGTAAAGTTATGGCTGCCGAGTAAAATCTGTTTCTGATCAATGACGATAAGTTTTGTGTGGGTAGTTCTGCGCGGCGAATCATAAAAGACGGTAATTCCTCTGCTCTGCAGAAAATTCCCCGTTTTTCTATTCTGAACGCTTAATGATTCTGTTTGATTATCTGATGTCTCCAGCACGACATAGACCTTTACGCCTCTTTTGACCGCTCGTGCCAGGTGACTGGCGATCTGGTCGGGAGAACTGTTTTTGTACTTACCGGCTTTAAAAGAAAAAAGAGATATTAAAATTTCATTTTGGGCTTCATCAATGGATTTGATCAGTGCGGGCAGAAAATTTTCATTGGTCAGAATCACCGCCGGACAGTTACTGCCGGAAGGTTTACCCTGTTTTTCGGCAGCCTCTACAGAAGCAGTAAACAGTAGCAGAAAAACGACGCTCAACCATATAAAAATACATTTTTCATGATACTTGCGATTCACACTCTTTTCCCCTGGCTGATTATTTTATAATGTTTTAATTTTCAGGTCTATGTAAAAAAGCCCGAAATAAAGAATTTTACTTCGGGCTTTTGAATAATTGATTGCAGTCAATTACTTCACGTCTTCGAAATCAGCATCAACAACATCATCTTTCTTGTCTGATGGCTGTTCACCGCCGCTCTGCTGCGCTCCGCCACCGGCTCCGGGGCCTCCCTGTCCGCCGGCTGTTTTCGCGTACATGGCTTCCGCCAGTTTGTGCGATACATTCATCAATTCCTCCTGAGCCTTCGTGATGGCTTCAAGATCGTCGCCTTCCAGCGCTTTTTTAACCTTGGCAATCGCGTCTTCAATCTTAGATTTCTCGGATGCGTCAACCTTGTCGCCGAATTCCTTGATATTCTTTTCCACGGAGTAAACCAACGCGTCGGCATGATTTCTGGCTTCAATAAGTTCTTTGCGTTTCTTATCTTCTTCCGCGTGCATTTCCGCTTCTTTAACCAGTTTTTCAATTTCCGATTCATTCAAACCGCTGGAAGCCGTAATCTTGATGCTTTGCTCCTTGCCCGTTCCCAGATCTTTGGCGTTGACATGAACAATGCCGTTGGCGTCAATATCAAAAGTCACCTCAATCTGCGGTATGCCGCGGGGCGCCGGAGGAATGCCGACCAGT
>CAYZLL010000020.1:0-23872 GCA_964479225.1 uncultured Smithella sp. | reverse complement strand
ATATGGGCGACAAACTTGGCGACAAGGCTCCTAAAATATTCTATGTGAACTGGTTCAGAAAAACAGCGGACGGCCGTTGGCTTTGGCCCGGCTTTGGCGAGAACAGCCGCGTGTTGAAATGGATGTGCGAAAGGGTGGACGGCAAGGCTGAAGCCGTGCAGACCCCCATCGGTCTGTTGCCCAAACTTGGCGCACTGGATATGAAGGGGCTAAAAATTGATGAGCGGGATGTTCAGGAATTGCTCAGGGTTGATCTTGATGCCTGGAAAGCGGAAATTCCCGATATCGAAAAGCACTTCGCTCAGTTTGGCGACCGCTTGCCGGCACGCCTGAAAAAACAGTTCACCGCGCTCAAAGAAAGATTGGGATAGTTTTTTTCGATAAAATTACGGTAACATTCAAAGAGGGGACAGTGAAAATTCGCTGCCCCCTCTTTGTTGTTTTTCATCAGATATTAAATCTTCCTTCCCGGAATACTCATCGAGGCGGTGATGCCGCCATCCACGGGAATGGCCTGGCCAGTCATGTAGCTGGCTTCGTCGCTGGCAAGAAAAAGCATTGCCCAGGCTACTTCTTCAGGAGCAGCGGCGCGTTTCAATTCGCAATATTTACCGATCTGATTTTCTTTGCCGGTGCTGCGCGCCCAGTCAAAGAATGGCTGCGTCATGGCCGTTTCAATCAGACCGGGACAAATGGCGTTGATGCGGACATTGAAAGAACCCACTTCGCAGGCCGCGGTTTTGGTGAAGTTAATTAAAGCGGCTTTGCTGGCGCTGTAGGCATTTCCGCCCGCGCCGGACAGCAGACCGGCAATGGAAGCGATGTTAATGATGGAACCTTTGCGGCGTTCTTTCATATGGGCAACGATATGCTTGGTGGCGTAAACCGGTCCCATGACGTTGATGTCGTAAACTCTGTGCCATTCTTCAGCTGTTTGGTTTTCCAGAGCGTCCAGTCCGCCGCCGATGCCGGCATTATTGACCAGAATATCGATATTGGTGAATTTCTTTAAGGCAAGATCAATCAATGTTTTGATTTCATCTTCGGAGGAAACATCTGTTTTGCGGATGACTACATTGCCGCCTATACTTTTAATTTCTTCTTCTACCTGCTGAAGCCCGGCTTCATTGACATCCGCTAGAACAAGGCTGGTGCCTTCGCGGGCAAAAAGAATCGCGGCAGCACGCCCGATGCCGTTGGAAGCACCTGTGATAATCGCGCTTTTACCATTTAAACGTCCCGGCATATTGTTCTCCTTAGCTGATAATTTTTACGGGCAGAGAATAAGGGAATAATTTTTAGCTGTCAATGTTTAAAAGACAGGCTGAGGGTGTTTTGACCGAAGGCTGAAGGGGAAGAATTTTATTGCAATAAATGCCGAAAAAATGGATAGTCACAACCATCGCGAGATAGAATTTTTATGCAGAAAGATAATTGGTTACATAATAAAATCAATCAGTTTCCCGATGGGTTTTTTCTCGTCGGGATATTGGTTATCTGCCTTTTATACCGGTTTTTTTATTTCAGTTATTTGCATCCGGGAATGGTTTTGTACAATTCGGACAGCGTTTCGTATTTTGTTTTTGTGGATATCTGCAGGGGCATTGTCGATTTGTACCGGACACCCCTGTATCCTTATATCATAAAATTTTTTAGTTACGCATCCGGGGAAAATCTTGTTTCCCGTCTGCTTGTATTTCAGCAGGTCATATCGTTTCTTTCTATCATACCTTTTTATTTCGTTTCCCAAAGCGTCGTCAAATATAAATATATTGCAGTCATCGCGACTCTTTTTTACGGTTTGTGGCATGCGGTGCTTATCCAGAATGTTCATCTGAATCCGGAGGTTTTCTGCTTTGACGGTTCGATTTTATTGTTGCTGATTCTGGTGAAATATCTTGAAAAGCCCGGGAAGATGAAGGCGCTGTCTCTAGGTCTTTTCCCGTTTTTCTTAATTATGCTGAAACCGACGTATCTGACCCTTATCTTTGTTGTGCTTATTTTTTTTCTGTTCCGTCTCGTCGTTTTGCGCGAAGAAAGAAAAATTATTTACTGGGGATTGCTCGGGTTGCTTGTTGCGTCAGCAGGCGTGCTGGGCTATTGTGAGATGAACAAAAAACACAATGGCCAGTTTGTTTTGAGCAACATCGCCCTGAATAACACGCTGTTTCATGTCAGTTACAGCGGGGCCTACCAGGATGGCGGCGACCCGGAATTGATCGCGATTATCGACGCGAAAAGACATCTGGATTATTACACAGTTCCTTTTACCATCAACAATGACTTCATTGACAGATATCAAAATTATAACAAAAGATTTCCTCAACATCTGCCACCGACAAAAGATATGCTTTTTTGCCTGAACTTTCCAGATACGGAGAATTTTGCGCCGGAGAGAATCAAGCGGTTTGTCAATAACGCCAGATTAACGACGGTTTATTTGAAATATATGGCTCAAAGAGCATTCGATATCGTGGTCGGCGCTTATGGCAATCTTTTCATTCTGCTTATGCTCCAAACGGCCGTTATTGTATTTGTGTTTGTCAGATACGGTCAGATTGCGTGGGTACAGGGTTTTTGTCTCCTGTTTATTCTGGGACAATTTGTTTCCATATGGTTCGCCGGTCTCGATGACATGGATCGTCATTTAATCCCGTCATATCCTTTTATCATGCAGGTTGCGGCTTCTTTACTGGCGGTGATCTTAGTCTTTCTGAAAAAAGAAAAAATAGAGGAAATTGTTGTGTAATGTTACGTTTGCGGGGCGTGATTCGCAAGCATGCTGAAACGGTTCCGGCATATCGAGATGAGCATCTTTAATGCCGCTACGGTGTAGATGAAAAATTCTGAAAAAGTGCGTATGGAGAAAAAAAATTTCAAAATGAAAGACGGACGCAGATAAAATTCACGGTAGCTTTTATAATAATATTTTTTGACGACCCCATCGGATACCGTATCCAGTTTTAACACCGGCTCCCCCAGATTATAGAGATCCCAGTTTTGATGCAGCAGAGATTTATTTTTCTGAAATTCCTTATACATAGTTGTTCCAGGATAGGGCGTGGTGATGTTGAAAACGGCCAGTTGAATATCGGCGTTTTTCGCGTAATCAATGGTCTTTTGTATGCCGGCTTCCGTCTCTCCCGGATTGCCCAGCATAAAAGCCCCGCGAATGTTGATCTTTGCCGCTCTTGTCCAGGTGATGGCGTTCTGAAACTGCTCCGGGATGATGCGCTTGTCGATATTTTTTAAAATATTTTCATCCGGCGTTTCAAAGCCGTACATGATTTGATGGCAACCCGATTTTTTCATCAACAGTAGCAAGTCCGGTGTGACGCTATCAATGCGGGCAAAACATGACCAGCTGAGTTTGATTTTTTTCTCCAGAATCAACTGACATAACCCGGCGACATTTTTTTTGTTGGTGGTAAAGGTGTCATCATAAAAAGATATTTCCCGAATGCCGTATTTTTTCTGCAACAGCTCAATATGTTCAATCACGCGCGACGGCGACATAAATCTGACGTGCGATCCGAACATTCCTGAAAAGCAGAAGGTGCAATGACCGGGACAGCCCCGGGAAGTTACCATTCCAATGGATGGGGTGCAACGGGCAGCTCCCAACGCGGAATGATACAAATGCATAGGTAGTTTTTCATAAGCAGGGAACGGTAACTGATCGAGGTTCACGTATGTTGCAGCGTCAGGATTAATGATGAGTTCGTCCTCTTGGCTCCGCCAGGTCAGATTAGGGATAAGATGCAGAGGCGTTCCTTTGGCCAATTCGGTGACAAAGACCTCACCTTCATTGCGCACAACCATATCGCAAATTTTGTCCCGCACAAGGTCTTCATGGAAAACCGTCGGATGAACGCCACCCATGACGATTTTGATGTCAGGAAATTTTTCGCGAATGCCACGGGCGATCGCGGACGCGCTGGAAATTTCCGGTGTTGTTGCGGTGAGGCCGACATAATCTGTGGCGGGATTTATTCTGCCGATACTTTCCGGAAGGGAAAGCTTTAAGGCGGCGGCGTCGATGATTTGTGACGTGTGACCCTGGGCATCCCAGATTGCGGAGAGCAGGGCTATTCCCAGCGGAGGATGTTCGGAGTTGATGATGCTCCAAATATTACTCGCGGCAATTTTACGGGGTGGATTAATAAAAACAAAATTCATTTCGCTACCATTTGGTTTTGACGAAGTGATAAATATCGCTGAAAATATCACCGTTACGGATGCCTCTGACCGCTCTTTTGGCGATGAAAGAAGGCCTCAGATAAAAAGACCGGAATGACTTCGCATAATAGCGGTGGATGGTTTCCCAGTCCAGCGTCGGGTGCGTGTAACAATCACTGGCCCGCGTGTGAAAATGGAAATGCTCCCAGTTCATGTTTTTGATGAAGCCCTCTTTTTCCCAGACGTTGTATATTTCCGTTGCCGGCAGAGGAATCATGATGGTGAATTTGGCATAGTCGAAGTCAAGACTCCGGGACAGATCGATGGTGTCCTGCATGGTTTGAACAGTTTCGCCCGGCAGGGCAAGCATAAAATAGCCGAAGACCTCCATACCGTATTTTTTTGCCCAGCCGACGGCATTCCGGGCCATCTCGAGCGTGATATCCTTTCTGATATTTTTGAGAATCTGTTCATTGCCCGATTCTATCCCGAACGTCACCCGGTAACATCCAGCCTCGCTGAGTTTCCTGATTAATTCCTCATCGACTCTATCGACTCTTAAGCCGTTCTGAAGATTCCACGTGATGTCGAGCTTTTCGGAAATGATTAAATCGCAGATGGCTTTGGCGCGCTTCATATCAGTTGAAAATCCGTCGTCAATCACATGAATTTCCCGGAAACCTGAAGCAATCATAAACTTCATTTCGTCAACGACGCGGCGTGGGGACTTCGCCCGGAATGTTTTGCCGAAGACCGTCTTGTTGCAGTAAACGCAGTTGTAAACGCAGCCGCGGCTGGTTTCAATAAAACCGGCGGGGTTGTATCGGCTGACCATACGGACGTTTGGATAAAGAGAAAGATTGTAGAGATCCCAGGCCGGATAGGGAAGCAGATCGAGGTCCTTCATCAAAGCCATCGGCGGGTTGGCATGGATGCCGTCTTTTGCTTTAAAAGTGATTCCCGGTATGGTCACGAGATCTTCTCCGGCGACAATGCTTGGTAAGATATTTTCTCCCTCGCCGCGAACGACGATGTCCAGCTTTGTTTGCGCAAGGGTTTCTTCCGATAGAGAAGAAGCATGAGCGCCTCCCCCGATAATGACAATATTTTCATCAAAGTTTTTTATCGCGTCGGCGATTTCTTTCATTCGGAAAAAACTCGGAGTGGTGAAGGTAATGCCGGCGTAGTCGGGATGAAAATCCTCCAGCATTTTTTGAAGCGAGGTCATCGGTTCATTTTCCACATTGAGGTCCAGAATCCGGGCATCGTGTTTTTCCCGGATGGTCGCGGCCAGAGCAGCGGGTGCCAGAGGCGGATTGTTCCATGTTGCCTGACTTAACTTCGAGTTTGCGTACATATCACGGACATAGGGTGGATTGATGAACAAAACCTTCACCGGATGTTTCTCCTCAGAAACGACCGGATATATTGCGGCCGGAAATAAAAACGGCGATAAGCGTTCGTGCAGATTTGTTCGCGCCTTCCGCGCGGCAAGTTGGAATGCTCGAAGAATTCGGTGAACCCATCATAAGAAGTCACGGGCAGATCGAATAGTTGATCCTCAACCTGTTTGTATAGCCTTGTACCCGGATACGGCTGGGCGACAAAAAACTCCGCCACATTCGGATTCAGGCGGATGGCTTTTCGGATGGTATCTTCCGCTGTTTCTTCCGTTTCACCCGGCAGGCCGAAGACAAAAAAACAGTTAACCTTGATGTTGCGCTGATCACAGTAGTCCACCATGCGCTTCTGCCTTTCAAAAGAGGTATTCGACCGGTTGACCAGCGCCAGGACGTTGTCACTCTCGCTTTCGATTCCAAAATGAATCGCCCGGCAGCCGCTTTGACCCATCATATCGATCAACGGTTCGTCGAGATTTTCCAGTCTCGTTTCGCAGGCCCAGTCCACGCCTTGGATGCCACGACAGATTTCTACCACGCGATTTCTATCGGCAGTGAAGAGCGGGTCGCGGAAAATAATCCCCTTCACGCCGAATCGTTTTACCATATAGTTAATTTCGGCCAGAACATTTTCCGGCGGACGCGCTTCCCATTCTCCATAGCAGGCCAGGTAGGGGCAGTAGGAGCAGTTATATTTGCAACCGGTGGACGAAAGAACGGGAACAACCGGTTTCCCCTTGATGGACGGATAATACGAAAAGCGCTCCATCGGCCAGTATTCCCACGCCGGAAATTTGTCCGGCCATATTTTGCCCGTGAGGGTTTCGTATCCTGCAAAGAGATGTGGCAGAAATTTTGGCAGAAATCCGATCAGGCAGACCTGAATGCCCAGGGCGCGCAATTTATCCGCTTCTTTCAGTTCGTCAAAATGCCCCTGCAAGGAGGTATGAATATAAACTTTGTCGTATGATCCGTTTCCCGTTTCGGTGTATTCCACCTCGTCTCCCCGGTCGCGGTGGATGGCAGCCAGGTACCCGAGATCCAAATCGGGAATGTAAACGTTTTTCCGCTTGAAAGCCCCGATGATTTTACCGAACAGATGAAGATGGTCGCCAAACCCCAGACCGAACCCGCCCATGCAGTCCTTGTTGATGCGGATTTCAGGCATGACATTGTATATTCCGATCTTCATTTTCCCTCTTGGTTTTAGCGTGCTGAATTCCTGTCAGGCAAGCAGCTTCTTTTAGTGTATTTTGAAAAGGCCGGCCTGTTCTTTGATCAATAAAAACGGTTCTTTCGATCAGATCGATGGATTGATAACGTCCGTTAGTGTAATAGTCAACAGCTTTTTTTACAATCTGTTTTGATCTTTATCCTTCGGTGGAGACGCCTCTTGTGAAAAAGATGTTGCGTTGGACGGGTACAATCCTGTAGATTGCATCAAAAAAATATGCAGGGCACTTCCCCGAACGCCCCGAAAAAATAAGGCTGTTTCAGACGTGTGGAAGCAGCAGAAAAGAAATTATGAATTTGCCAAAATCATTAGCCAACAATTCAGCCCCGTCCGGATATCCGATAAAGACGGATTCCTTTTTTGGCAAGATAAACGCTTATGACTTGCTCGTGATAGTGGTCTGTCTGGCAAGCTTTGGTTGCAGTTGGATAGAGTCTGTTGTGAATAATGACTACGCGCACTGGGCCTGGTATTATTTTCCCGCGCTGGATCTGTTCAGAGGTGCTGTACCGTTCGCTGATACCCTGATTCCCTATGGATACCTTTCACAGTTGATTCAGAGTTTTTCTCTGGCCGTTTTTGGTGAAAGATTGCTGAGTATTGGAATCATGACGGGCTTGTTTTACGCTTTTTCCCTGTTTCTTTCTTATCTTGTTTTTCTCAAATTTATGAAGAAGAGTCTTGCCTTTGTTTCCGTGCTGTTGATTTTTTTAATTCATCCTTATATTATTTATCCCGCTCCCAATTACTTTGTCTATCCTTTCCAGTTACTGGCTCTGATTTTCTTTCTCCGCTATAAACAGAACAGTTATTACGCTTTTTTAGCCGGTTTTTTTCTGGCGGCATCCATATTATGCAGATTTTCATCCGTCATCGCAATTCTGCCGCCATTCATCATTCTGATTGGACGGGATTATTTTACCGCTTCAGAGAGCAAAACGTTCATTGTCCAAAAGACAGCGTGGTTGAGTTCCGGTTTGCTCATCCCCTTGATATTATTTTTTACCTATCTCGCCGCCCATGCCGCGCTGGATGATTTCTTTTATCAGAATAAGATGATGATCCAGGTCATGGGAAGAGTCGGTGATACGAACACATATCTTGCTTTCCTGGGCTCTGTGTTACAGATTATACGAACGCTGGCTTCCGACTTCCGCGGTAAACTCTTCACATTAATATTGATCGTCTGCTTTTTCATCATCATCCGGGAAGCGATACGGAAATTATCGGGTAAAAATGTAAAGTCAGCATACGCCAGCGATGTCGTTATCGCTCTGTGTCTGGTCGTGATTTTCGGATTTTTAAATTCCGTGCACGTTTATGAAACATTCCGGCTGATTAACGGATCGTCTTTAGGGGTAGGATTATGCGTGTTCGTTTTTTATAATGTTTTTGTCAAAGCCGTAAAGCCATTGAAATTTTTTATGGCGCTTTTGAGTATCCTCTTGTTTCTGTTTTTATCAGCCACCCTGTTTTTTACCAAAACATCTTCCGCTTATTATCCATGGAGTGTCGATTTCCTGATGCATAGCGGAATCAAGAATGAAACCACCTCCATCTTCAAGGGTAAAATGATGTCGAAAGAATGTATTGATTTTTATCAGGACGTATTGGACACGATAGAACCCTATAAGGATTCATATTACGTCCTGAACTATTCATGGGATTATGCGGCTTTTATAAACAACAGTCTGCCCCGGATTCAGCGTTCGCCGGCACATTTCCCCTGGTTGGATGATACTTACAGGCAGGCGCTATTAATAGACAGCAAAAAAACCGTAATCCTGGTAGATCGGGTCATGGATTTTTCCGGCTATCAGGAAATTTTCAGAAAGCAATGGCCGATTGAAATACCCTGGGTGGGCGGCGATTATTTGTTTATTTACGCGCCTGTAAAATCTTCTTTAGGTGACAGAATGTTGCTTGGGCCATTGAGCAAGCCTGGCGGATCAAATCAAGGAAGCTGATGAAAACTGCGATGGACATGGCGCTGGGCATGATATACGCCAAATATTATTCAGCTCCGTTTTACATTCACTTTTACGTGACCGAGCGATGTAATCTTCGGTGCAAGATGTGCAACATCTGGAAAAGAAAATCACCGGAAATGAGCATCGGGGAAATGGAGCAGTGCGCGAAAGTCCTCAAAGATCTGAAAGCGAAGAATATCGTTATCACCGGCGGTGAACCTCTGCTTCGCCCGGACCTGCCGGACATTATCAGGTTATTTAATGATTGCGGATTTTCCACCAGGCTTCAGACGAACGGAACCCTGCTGACCGAAGAAAAAATAAGCGCTCTGGCCGAAGCGGGTCTAAAAAACATGACCATTTCGCTGGATACGCTGGATAAGAAAAAATTCGACTGGATTTGCGGTGCGGAAGATATTTTTCAGAAAGTTGAAAAATCGCTGGACATGGCGGCGCAATATATTACAGGCTTTATCGTTGTGAACATTGCCGTCTCCCCGCTGAATATTTCCGAGCTGCCGGAAATCGTCCGGTTCGTGCATGCCAAAGGAGCCTATGCTTCCATGGTTGCCGTTCATCTGCAGCCGGACAAAAACCATGAAGGCTTTTGTTTCGGATATAATCAGGAAATGCTTTTTGCGAAGCAGGTTCTGTCGGAAACGGAGAAGATCTATGCGGAGCTTTTGCAAATGAAGAAGGACGGTTACCGCATCATCAATTCCAGAAAATTTTTGAGAGCATGTCTCGAATATTTCCGGACAGGCAGTTATTCATGGAATTGCAGGGCGGGAGAAAGATTTTTTGTCGTATATCCCGATGGAGGAGTCGCACCCTGCGACGTGTTTCCGCCCTTGTTTAATATTCGATCCAATTTTTTAAAAGGATTCATGAGCACAGATTATAAGGAAAAAGTCAGGCGTTTGCGGGAAGGATGCGATGGTTGCATGTTAGGTTGCTGGCGGGAAACGAATCTGTTTGTTGATGATTTTGCCACCCAGATAGAGCAAATGAAGCTTTATCTCAGAAAAAAGACCGGTACACACCATCAATAAGAACATGATTATGTGGGTCTGATCGGACGGGAGTTTCAAGTCGGATGTCTAAGATACTTCTCATTAAACCAAGATTTCTGGATCTCAAGCCCAGGATCATCACCCAGCCGATGGGGCTGATGTATATCGGAGCTATGCTGAAAAAAGCAAGTCACGAATTAAAAATTCATGATTGTGCTCTCGATTATAAACAACTTCAAATACTGCGACGTACAATTAAAGACTGGCAACCGGACTTTATCGGCATCAGTATCATTATCACAGAGGTTGAGCAGACAAAAAAGATTATGTCGATCATCAGAGAGATTCGATCTGATGTCCCGGTAACTTTCGGTGGTCCCTGGCCTTCGGCCAATCCTGACGAATCCATCAAGACATTGGGCGCGGACTATGTGGTCATCGGTGAAGGCGAATTCGTATTTCCCGAACTGATCGAAGCTTTAAATCACGGACGCCCTACTGAATCGATTCCTGGAACGGTGTCTCTGGTTAACGGCAACGTCAAAATCAATCCGGGACGACATCTGACCGAAGAAGAACTGGATAACCTCCCGTTTCCCGCCTGGGACCTGCTGGATCATAAACTCTATGCGAAAATGCATTCCATGCCTGCCGTCGGTTGCCGGCCTTATATGGCGATAGTCACCTCCCGAGGCTGTCCCTATAAATGTGCATACTGTCATCAGACCATGGGCAAGGTATTCAGGCAAAGGTCGGTACGGTCGGTTGTGGCCGAGATGGAAGATCTCCGCTTCAAGTTTGGCTTCAGGGAAATGGAGATCATTGATGACTGTTTTAATCTGGACCGCAAGCGGATGTATGAGATACTTACCGGCATCAGAGACAGGATCGGCGATGCCAGGTTGCATTTTCCGAACGGGCTGCGCGCCGATCTCATCGAACCGCGGGACATGGACGTTTTTAAACAGGCGGGGACGGTATCCGTCATTTTTGCGGTGGAGACAGCCAGTCCCCGGTTGCAAAAGATGATCCGCAAGAATCTGAATCTCGAAAAAACCCTTCACGCCATAAAAGCGTCTACCCGCGCGGGCATTTACTCTTCTGGTTTTTTCATGATCGGCTTTCCCACGGAATCTTACAAGGAAGCTTCTGATACGGTAGAATTTGCCGTCCGTTCTACTTTGCATCGCCCCATGTTTCTTCATGTTGTGCCATATGCCGGTACTGAACTGGCCGAAATGACCACTCACCGTCTTAAAAATGAAAAGTCCGCCAGTGATCCGCAAGAAATGACATTTCATGCCAGTACGGTGAATATTTCGGCAATGTCGGACCGGGAATTACAAAGAGTGTTTCGCCATGCTCACATGCGCGTTTACCTGAATCCCAAAATCATGCTGAGGCTTGCCCTTCATCATCCCCAAATCCTTGCTCTTCCTTATTATGCATTCCTGATGGTGCTCAGAATTTTGCCGGGAATGCGCCATCAGAAACGGATGGAAAATTGACATTGGACCGGGCGTAAAGCACATCATATAATATTTTATCGCCTGTATTTGATTGACATGCAGGGTACTTCTCCATATACTTTGCGCGTGAAAAACGATTTTTTTATCCCGCAAAACGAAAACAATTTAAAGCAGAAACACAGTTACCTTGTGTTTATTTTGGTGATGATTCTGGTTGCGGTTGTATTTGCCGGCAGTTTGAAACTGAGTTGGACCAACTGGGACGACAATTTATTAATCTATGAAAATCCATTGGTCAAAGAACCGAACCCGAAAGATATCTTTACCAAACCCGCCGCTTACAACACCTATAATCCTCTGGTAATTTCTTCTTTCGCCCTGGAATGGAAACTGGCGGGCGACCGGCCATTCCTTTATCACCTCGATAATCTGATTTTACATCTTTTCTGTACGGCGCTTGTTTTGATTTTTTTTCGCCGGATGGGCATCTCGATCTGGTGGAGCGGTTTCGGCGCGCTGCTTTTCGGTCTTCATCCGATGCGGGTGGAATCCGTGGCGTGGATTACCGAACGCAAAGATGTCCTCTACGGATTCTTTTATCTGTTGGCTTTGCTGGCTTACATCCGGTACATTGTTTCCAATAAAAAAGGATATTTTCTGCTCACCTTTGTTTTATTCGTTCTGTCGCTGCTTTCCAAAGGGCAGGCGGTGACGCTTCCTTTCTCGCTGGTTCTGCTGGACTGGTATTTGGGAAGAAATATTGATTGGAAAGCGGCGGCGGAAAAATTAATTTTCTTTGCTTTTGCGCTGCTTGTCGGCTTGCTGGGGACAACTTTTTTCTTTCAAAACGTTTATCGAACTATAGACAGCAGAGCCATCGTCAATGCTTTCAATTTCTTCGAACAACTGGTATTGGCCGGTTATGCCTATGTGATCTATCTCCTGAAGTTTTTCATTCCTTATGTGACATCCACGCTATACCCCGTTCCGGATGTTCTGCATACAGGTCACTGGGTTGGCGCGTTAACGGCCGTTCTGGTTTTTGGATGGGCTGTTGCCGTCGCGCGTAAATTCAAATTCATTACGTTCGGATTGCTCTTTTTTACGTTTAACATCGTTTTTCTCCTGATGCCTTTTTTGGCCAACGATTCGGCCTATCTTAACGATCGATACATATACATGGCCTATGTCGGACTTGTCTTTGCCATCGCCTTCAGCCTGCAGAAAATTGAGGAGAAAAAACCTGTCTGGCGCATTCCTTTGGCCGTCACCGCGGTCGCTGTTTTGGTTGTCTTCAGCGTCCTGACGATGAAATATATTCCGGTCTGGAAAAACAGCGAAACACTTTGGACATCCGTAATTGAAAAATATCCCCGTAAAATTTCCGTGGCTTATCTCAACCGCGGCAATGACCGGTACAAGAATAACCGCCGGGAAGAGGCGGTTGAAGACTTTACCGTGGCGATCGATATCAATCCGCAGAGTCTTCTGGCTTATCAAAACCGCGGTCTTGCCTATTTGCTGAACCATAATTTTGACAAAGCCCTCGCTGATTACAACCGTTATCTGGAACTGATGAGTTCTTACGATATCAGTGCCAACGAGGTGAATATTCCGCTGTCCAATGCGCTGGGCAACCGGGGACTGATTTTCTCGAAGACGGGTCAGTACGAAAAAGCGCTGTCGGATTATAATGCGGCTATCAAACTCAATCCGGAAAATGCAAACCACTATTTAAACAGAGCGCTTGCTTATTATCAGATGGGACGCATGGAAGAGGCGAAACAGGATGTACGGACAATGGAAATGTTGGGCGTTTCAGCAGATCCGTCGTTGAAAAAATTATTACACGTAAACTAAGGTCAATGACGAATATGAGAGCCAAAATTATTCTTTCTTTGTCTCTGCTGGTTCCTTTCGCTTTATTATTTACATATGTGTGGGCTACAGCCACAGATATTGTTGTTCGTGATGACATCTATATTATTAAAGGAGGACCCATTGAAAACTATTTAAACGGAACCCTCACTTTCTTAGATCTGTGGCGTCCTTCCGATGGCCAGAGATTCCTGGGCTATAATCTCCTGTTGCTCGCCAATATAAAATGGTTTTCCCTGAGCTGCAGAATTTTTACATTAATCATTCCTTTTTTTACAATGGCTTCCGTTCTTTTAATTTACCGGGATTATAGAAAAAGCCTGACTCCGGAGCGTTCATCGGAATTCATCGCGACAACTTATCTTATTTTAACCTTGATAATATTCAATGTCATCCAATGGGAGGCGCTGATCTTTGGATATGCATTGGCCTATCAATCATCTGTACCATTCTTTATTGCAAGTTTTTTGAGCCTCGAATTATTTCTGTCGAAGGGTCATCTAAAATACTTCCTTTTAACATTGACTCTCAATGCCTTAGCGATCCTGGTCTTTAGCGGAAAGTTATATATCACTTATGCTCCGGCGCTTGGTTTAACCTTTTTGTGCTATGCTTTCATCAGACGTTCCTGTCTGACGAAAGTTTTCTGGGTGCGCTCATTTATACTCATTGCGTCTCTTGCAGTTATTGCGTTTATCTACATGTATAAACTTAATCAGAACGATTATGTTTCGGCGCCCGTGTTTTATGCCTCGGAAATCTTTGCCAGCCCTTTAAAAGCAGTGCAATTTCTTTTAGCTTCCTTTGGTGCCAGTGTTATAGGTGTTGACGCCTTTTTTGCCTGCAATTATTTTTCGTTTCACCACATCGTATTCCTTGGTTTAGTTATCGTGTTTCTTTACATTATCGCCGTGTTTCTTTTCTTCAGATCACGTATGTACGAAAAAACGTATCTGCCCTTTTTCCTGATGATGCTGACATGCATCTATTTATTCTTTATGACGTTTCGAAGATTCGGATTAGGTCTGGATTATGGAATGGCCTCCCGTTTCACCTATATCAGCATCTTTGGGCTTGCCGCAATGAGTTGGATATTTATATTTGCTCTGACCAGGCCTGGTAAAGCAAAATTATTATTGACGGGCATAATGTTTTCAGGTTTTATAATTATTTTCGCCGGACTTTTCCTAACCTCAATAATAGAATGGCGAATTCAACCCGTCCGGAAAGCTTATCTTGCGCAACTCCCCAGAATAGCGATGCGGGTGGATACAGCCACCAATGAAGAACTTTCTTTAATCGGGATTGTGCCGGAACATACTCGTGAGTCTCTTCAAATTTTAAGAGAACACAAGTTGAATGTTTATCGCGCAATGCCTGCTGCAAGCAAGTGATGTCGATCTTCAATAGATGTTTTTTTAATGATGGAAGAACTATTTAGTGATATTAACGATTTAAGAAAGTTTAAATTATGAAAGTAGGAATCCTGGGTGGAGGACTGAGCGGTATTTCTCTCGCTTATTTTCTGCAAAACAACGATCGTATCGAAAGCATTGATATTCTGGAGAAGGAAAGCGAGCCGGGAGGTTTATGCCGATCATTTCAGAGCAATAGCATTTTTTATGATATCGGCCCTCATGTGATTTTTTCTCAGGATGCTGAAATACTGGATTTCATGACCAGTCTTCTCGGTGAGAATAAAAACAAACTTAGGCGGGTAAATAAAATATACCACAAAGGATCATTCATCAAATATCCTTTTGAGAACGAGCTATCGGCTCTGCCTGCCGATGAAAGAGAATACTGCCTGAATACCTTTCTCAACAATCCTTATGAAAAGGATATGGCGGATAATCTGCTGAAGTATTTCCTGAAAACTTTCGGCGAGGGCATCACCGGTATTTACCTGAAACCTTATAACGAGAAGATCTGGAAATTTAATCCCGCGATGATGGATACGCAAATGGCGGGCAGAATTCCAAAGCCGCCGAAAGAAGACATCATCAAAAGCGCCGCAGGGATCGCTACGGAAGGTAACCTTCCGCAATTATATTTTTATTATCCACGGCAGGGCGGCATCAACGCGTTGATAAAATCTTTTGTCAACCGGTTCAATCAGAAAGTCAGCGTCATCGCGGGGAGCAACGTCGTTGCCGTGCAAAAGACCCGTGATCAATGGCAGGTCGCTACGGAGGATCATGCTGTCGGAAACTATGACCTTATTATTTCCACCATACCGGTTCCCCTGCTGGCTCGCATTTATCAGGAGGAAATGCCGGAAGAGGTCAGGGCGTCGGTTAACGGCTTGAAATACAATTCCCTGATGATTGCCGTCATCAATGTGCGCAAAGATAATCTGGGAGATCATTATGCCGTGATGGTACCGGATGAAAATATTATTTTTCACCGTTTGTCAAAACTGAATTTTCTCGGAGACAGCTACTGCAAAGACGATGAATCCGTTACTTTAATGGCGGAGATTACCTATTCAAAAGATAGCGCGATGGATAAAATGGACGTAAGCGAAGTGGAAGAAAAAATAATCGCAGGGCTGGAGGCCACGCGGTTTATCGACACCCGGGAGCATATCAATTTCCTGAAAACCCGGAAATTTGAATACGCTTACGTTATCTGCGATTTGCAACATCAGAGGAATATGAAGATCATCAAAAAATATTTTTCGGATCAGGGTATCCCGTTGTGCGGCCGGTTCGGAGAATTTGAGTATCTCAACATGGATGCCGTTATCCGGCACGCGAAGAGTCTCAGCGAAGCGATAGGAGCACAAATTTAAATAGTTCGCGTGAACTTGTAGAAATTTCGACGGAATCTGGTATATGAATATAAAAAATCACGGGCAACTCAGGAAATATTTATGAAAATACTGATTACCGGCGGCGCGGGTTTCATCGGCAGTCATCTGGCTGATGTACTGGTTGCTGAAAAACATCATGTGACGGTTCTGGATAACCTTTTCCTGGGAACAAGAGAAAATATCAGGCATCTGACTCATCGCAAAAATTTCGTGTTTGTGAAAGAGGATCTGCTGCGTCTGGACAGGTTGAAAAAAATATTTCAGCAAAATAAATTCAATGCCGTTTTCCATCTGGCAGCCAATTCAGATATCGCTGCTTCCGCGGCTAATCCGGAAATTGATCTCCATAATACTTTTTTGACAACCTGGAACACGCTGGAGTGTTGCCGGTTGTTTCACGTCAAAAAATTTGTGTTTGCCTCCTCCTCCGCCGTTTACGGCGACGCTCGGAAAAAACTAGCCGAAGGGACAGGGCCCTTGTCGCCGGTTTCGTATTACGGGGCGGGCAAACTTGCCGCGGAAGCTTTTATTGCCGCCTATTCATCCATGAATGACATTCAATCGTGGATTGTCCGGTTTCCCAATGTTACGGGGGAAAGGATGACGCACGGCGTTATCCATGATTTTATTCAGAAGCTGCGGGACAATCCCAAGCAGCTGATTATTTTAGGCGACGGTCGGCAGAAGAAGCCTTACATGTATGTTCAGGATCTGGTGGAAGCGCTGCTGTTTATTTTTCAGAACGCTCAGGAAAAGCTGAATTATTTTAACGCCGGCGTGAAAGATGAAATAACGGTGACGGAAATCGCCGGGATCGTTTGCGCAGAGATGGGATTGCACAACGTCAAATTTAAATATACGGGTGGCAGCACGGGCTGGCCGGGCGATGTCCCTCATTACCGTTATGATTTGAAAAAGCTGAATGGGCTGGGCTGGAAGGCTGCGCATTCCTCCAAGGAAGCGGTACAACTGGCTGTCAGGAGTATTCTGGAAAAATGATTGCATTTATTCTCGCGGGTGGAAAAGGAACAAGGCTCAAGGAAATCACGCCGTCTCAAATGCCCAAGCCGATGGTCAGCATTGCCGGCAAGCCGATCCTGCAATATCAGATAGAGTTTCTTGCCAGGAATAATATCAGCGACGTGATCATCAGCGTCGGTTACGGCGCGGAAGCAATACAGAACTATTTCGGCGACGGCCGGAAATTCGATTTGTCCATACGATATGCCGAAGAACCCGAACCGCTGGGTACGGCGGGCGCTTTTAAATATGCTGAACCATTGTTCGGTATCGCGAAAGACATTCTGGTTTTGTACGGGGACATCATTTTTGACATCGATCTGACGCGGCTGATCAATTTTCATCAGTCGCATGACGGCTTCGGGTCTCTGCTGGTTCATCCCAACGACCATCCTTTTGACAGTGATTTGCTGGAAGTGGATGACTCCCATAAAATAATCCGATTTATTCCCAAGCCGCATCCAGATGATCAAGTGTATCAGAACCTGGTCAATGCCGGCGTCTATATTCTGGACAGGGAAATGATCCGATTCATCGAAAGCGGACGCAAACTTGATTTCGGTCACGATGTCTTTCCTCGGCTGGTTGGCCGGGAGCAAAATCTTTACGCTTACAAATCTTCCGAGTATGTAAAGGATGTCGGTTTGGTGGACAGATTCCACGAGGTGGAAAAGGATATTCTCAGCGGGAAAGTTTCCCGCCGCAACCTTATCAACAAGCAGAAAGCCATATTTTTGGACAGAGATGGCGTGATCAATGAAGAAGTTGAATATCTTGCCAAGCCTGAACAATTGGTCTTAATCGATGGTTCGGCGGAAGCCGTGCGAAAAATAAATCATTCAGATTATCTGGGGATTGTGGCGACCAATCAGTCGGTTGTGGCCAGGGGGCTTTGTTCGGAAAAAGATGTTGCCCAGATCCATAAAAAATTAGATATGATGCTGGGTGAAAAAAATGCTTTTCTGGACGCGATTTATTATTGTCCTCATCATCCCGATCGCGGCTTTGCAGGGGAAAGCATGGATTACAAAATAAAATGCGTATGCCGGAAGCCTGAGCCCGGAATGATTCTGCAGGCGCGGGACGATTTCAACATCGACCTGAGCAAATCTTTTATGATCGGCGATTCCACCCGCGATATTATGGCAGGCTGTAATGCCGGATTGAAAACGATATTGGTCAAAACGGGTTATGCCGGAAAAGACCGACGATACGATTGCCTTCCCGATTTTGTTTTTGAAAATCTGCGGGAGGCCGTGAATTTCATTATCGATGAATACGAAGGTTAAAAACAGATTGTCGTAAAGCGTTAAAAAACGCTAATCATAATTTTACTTTTCAAGAGGCCTGATGATAGGGACAAGAACTCCTTTTAGAATAAGTTTTGCCGGCGGCGGCAGTGATTTAAAAGAATTCTATTCAAGGCACGCCGGCTGTGTGCTGAGTACAACCATTGACAAATATATGTACATCTTCGTTCATCCGTATTTTGATGAAAGAATTCAGGTGAAGTATTCCCGGACCGAACTGGTCGGCGAGGCTGGTGAAATCAAACATCCCATTGTCCGCGAAGCACTCCGAAAATTTGGCATCAGGGGCATCGATGTTAATGCCATCGGGGATATCCCGGCGGGGACAGGGTTGGGTTCATCCGGATCCTTTACGGTAGGCCTGCTGAATGCTTTGCACGCTTATACCGGTCGGACTCCTGATCGGGAAACACTGGCCCGGGAAGCCTGCGCCATTGAAATTGACATTTTGGGGGAACCGATCGGCAAACAGGATCAGTACGCCGCTGCTTACGGAGGATTAAACCTGATCACTTTTCATCCCGACGATAACGTCTGTGTCAAACCGGTTGTCATGTCCCGAGAAAAACACAGAGAACTGGAAAACAATCTGTTGTTCTTTTATACCGGCGGGGCGAGACCGGCGCGGGAAATACTCTCTGCTCAGAAAAAAAACACGCTTGCCGATGAAAAAACTTTTATGAACATTCAGACCATGACCGGGCTGGCTCAAAATCTGAAAACCTGTCTGGAAGCGGGTGCTTTACAGGACGTGGGAGCGATACTTGATGAAGGCTGGCGTTTGAAGAAAGAGCTTTCGCCGAAAATATCCCATGATAAAATTGATTATTATTATCAGCAGGCATACAAAAACGGCGCTGCAGGCGGCAAGCTTCTTGGCGCGGGCGGCCGCGGTTTTTTAATGTTCTATTGCGAACCATCGCGGCAGGCGGAACTCCGGCAGGCACTGAAAGACTTAAGGGAATTCAAATTTAAATTTGACAATTCGGGCACGAAAGTGATTTATGATACGGCCAGTGAGGTAAACAGCGATGATTGATTGCACGGCGGACATCAAAAAATATCTAAAACTTTTAGAGAAAAAGCTCAGCGCCTTAAAGACGCGGGAAATAAATCAAATCGTGAATGTCCTGAAAACCGCTTACGATCATGGCCATACGATATTGACCATGGGCAATGGCGGCAGCGGCACCATCGCCTCGCATATCGTTTGTGATTTCAATAAAGGAGCGTCGGCAAACCTGGATAGAAAATTCAAGGTGATGTGTCTCAACGATAACATGCCTTCCGTTTCCGCGATCGCCAACGACATCAGTTATGACGCGATTTTTGTGGAACAGTTGAAAAATTTTCTGCAACCCGCCGACGTGGTGATCGGCATTTCTTCAAGCGGGAATTCCAGAAACATCATCCGGGCGATTGACTATGCCAACAAAAAAGGCGCGGTGACGGTGGGATTCTGCGGATTTGACGGCGGAAAACTTAAGAATACAGCGCAATACTGCCTTCATATCGACGTTGACGATATGAAGGTCGCGGAAGACATTCATTCCATTATCAGCCACATGATGATGAAAGTGCTGAGCGCCGCATTGCTGAAGTCGGAAAGTGGAAAAGGGCGTTCATCCTCAAAGCCGATGCCACGGAAAACAATTTTCCGCGGTAAAAAGATAAAATGAATCAAACATCTCTCCTCATAAAATCCGACAAACTGGAACTGGGGTGCGGGCAGAGGCCGACGCCGGGATATCTGCATCAGGATATCACCGTGCAACCCGGCGTGGATTTGGATTTTAACTGTCCGATTTGGGAGATCCCCCTGCCGGAAAATTCGTTTGCCGAGATCATTGCTCTGGCGCTGATGGAACATTTGCGTTTTGTCGAGTTTACCGAAGCGCTGCGGCATATTCATAAACTGCTCCGGCTGCGGGGAGAGTTTCTTTTCGACTTGCCGGATATTAAAATATGGAGCGAATATCTTTATAACATTACGCACGGCATGCCGGAGAAAAGTCCGTTTTCCAGAGAACACGTCTTCGCCACTTTTTGGGGCTGGCAGCGCTGGCCGGGAGACGAACACAAGTGCGCCTGGCTGAAAGATGATTTGTTCCAACACCTGCGGGATATCGGCTTTGGCGATGTTATCGAGGAAGATACGGGAATCTTTCTTTCCCGTGGAATTTCCAGAAATCGTTTTCAGAATCCGGCGGACGCGCATCTTTATATCAGAGCCATCAAATAAAATTTTATGTCGGCATAAAACATCAGGGCAAGACAATGGTTAATCACTCCGATCATGAACCGGTTTCCGTCATCCTGATTGTTTACAACGAGGCGGCCTCAATCGGGCAGGAAATCCTGAATATTAAAAATGTGATATTAGCAAAATTGCCGGGTTCCGAGCTGATTATCGCGGAAGACGGCAGTACCGACGGCACCAAAGAAATTATTGCCGGATACCTTCACGACCCGGCAGTGGTTCATTCCACCGGTGGTCAGCGAAAAGGTTACGCGAAGGCCTTGAGGGACGCGATGAAGATCGCGAAGAACCCGTATATTTTTTTCAGTGACACCGGTTCCAAATTTGACATGGATGATTTCTGGAAGCTTTATGATATCCGTCGTCAAAATGCGCTGGTCATCGGTGTGAGAACAAAAAGAACCGACCAGTTGCATCGCCGTTTCCTGACGCTGGCTTATAATTTCATTTTAAAAAAATACTTTAAGATTGATTTGCAGGATGCCGACAGCGGATTCAGAATTTACAGCAGGTCGCTCAGCGATAAACTGTGCTCGGAAAACTGGATGAACACGGCTTTAATCAGTTCGGAATTGACTCTCCGTGCGATATTCAGCGGCGTTCGTGTCGGCTATGTTGAAGTAAGTTACAGACAGCGTTCCGGTGTTTCCAGAGGATTGCCACCGCAAAAAATGCTGAACGTTATTATCGGTGTCTTAAAAAACTTTCCACGCTTAAAAAGCACTCTTTCATCGGCAACCTACCCCCGCCTGCGTCATTAGATTGAGGACTTCAATGAACTTTTCATTGACATAGCCGGGTGTTTTCCTTACATTCTTTTTTCAAATCCTTTCCCGTTAAAAAAATGAAGAAAAATAATGGATAAATTAAACGAGCAGTACCAATATTTTGAAGAACTTCATCACGGTCTCCTGCGACAGGTGGGAACAGGCCTGAAGATACTGGACGTGGGCTGCGGTTATGGACAGAACGGCGCAGCCATGATGAAGAAAAACAATGTTGTGTTCGGAGTTGATATATCACCTTTGGCTGTGGAAAAAGCGAAAACACGTCTAACCTATGCTGCTATGGCGGATTTCAGCAGGCCGGAAACTATTCCGGAAGAAATAAAGTGCGAAAAATTCGACATGGTGGTTTTTTCGGATATCCTCGAGCACGTTTACGACCCGATGTCTCTGATTCGCAATGCTGTCCCCCTAATGAAAGAAAATGCCATCCTGCTTGTCTCCGTGCCCAACATCACCAACTGGTTGACCCGGTTGCGATTGCTTTTTGGAAGCTGGGAATACACCGTTTCGGGAATGATGGACAGGACCCACATCCGCTTTTTCACGCTGAAAAGCATCAAAAGGCTGATTGCTGCGGCCGGCTTTGATGTTACGAACGTTAACGCGACGCCGTATTTATTGAGAGGGCTGGCTGGTATACAGGCCAGGAACGGGATGTTTCCGGAAAGCAAAAACGCGCAGCCTGCAAAGCCGGAAGCTCTGGCGGCGAATCCTTACTACCGGTTTTATATGAAATATGTTTACAAGCCGGAAGCATTCATCGCCAATTTGTGGAAAAGCATGTTCGCGTATCAACTGGTCATAACCGCCCGACGAACAAAGTGGCAAAAATAGCCGTGTCATCATAAGGAGTATAAATGCCCGCACCGCAGATCATTCTGGAGTTGATTGAACGATTCGAACGAAACTCTGAAACTTACAAAAAGGGAAACTACAACGAAACACAGGTTCGCCACGAATTCATCGATCCCTTCTTTGAAGCGCTGGGCTGGGATGTCAACAACACGGCAGGCAATGCCGAAGCCTACAAAGACGTAATTCACGAAGACGCGGTCAAGGTCAGCGGCGTCACCAAAGCGCCGGATTATTCCTTCCGCATCGGCGGACAGCGCAAGTTCTTTGTCGAAGCCAAACAACCCTCTATCAATATCAAGGACGCTCCCGCGCCTGCCTTTCAGGTGCGTCGTTACGCCTGGTCGGCCAAACTGCCGCTTTCCATCGTCACCGATTTTGACGAATTCGCCGTTTACGACTGCCGCATCCGTCCCGACCAGAAAGACAAGGCCGATAAAGCCAGAATCCAATATTACACCTATAACCAGTATGCCGAAAAATGGGATGAAATTGCTGCCGTCTTTTCCAAGGAAGCCATTCTCAAAGGCTCGTTCGACAAATTTGCCGAATCCAGCAGGGCCAAACGCGGCACATCCGAAGTGGATCATGCGTTTCTTTCAGAAATTGAAAGTTGGAGAGAAATGCTTGCCCGCAACATCGCCCTGCGCAATACGGTGTCCGTCCGCGAACTCAACGATTCCGTTCAGCGCATCATAGACCGGATCATCTTTTTGCGCATTGCCGAAGACCGCGGCATTGAAGACTATGGCGCGCTTCGCTCGCTTGGCAACGGCAGCAACATATACGGAAGATTGCAGGAACTTTTCTACAAGGCCGACGATCGCTACAACTCCGGCCTGTTTCATTTCCGGCATGAAAAGGAAGAGGCCGAGCCGCCGGACAAACTCACGCCGGATTTAAAGATTGACGACAAACCGCTCAAGGATATTCTCAAGACGCTTTACTATCCCGATTCGCCTTACGAGTTTTCCGTCCTGCCCGCCGACATTCTGGGGCAGGTCTATGAACAATTTTTAGGCAAAGTCATCCGTCTGACGAGTGACCACCGCGCCGTTGTAGAAGACAAGCCCGAAGTCAAAAAAGCGGGCGGCGTTTTTTACACGCCCACTTACATTGTCGATTACATCGTTAAAAACACCGTGGGCAAACTCCTCGATGGCAAAAATCCGAAAAAGGCGGAGAACCTACACATCCTCGATCCCGCCTGCGGCTCCGGCTCGTTTCTGCTCGGCGCTTATCAATATTTGCTCGACTGGCATTTGCAGTGGTATTCCGCAAACGATCCCGATAAACACGCCAAAGTCAAAAGACCGATACTTTATAAAGGTAACGGCGGCGCATGGCATCTGACCACGGCTGAACGCAAACGCATACTGCTCAACAACATCTACGGTGTCGATATTGACACGCAGGCCGTAGAAGTCACCAAACTTTCGCTTCTGCTCAAGGTGCTGGAGGACGAAACCGATGAGACGCTCAACCGCCAGAGAATGCTTTTCCACGAACGCGCGCTGCCGAATCTGGGCGGCAACATCAAATGCGGCAATTCGCTCATCGGTCCGGATTATTTTGAGAGCAAACAGATGAACATGCTGGATACCGAAGAAGCCCAACGCATCAACGTGTTCGACTGGCAGACTGAGTTTTCCGAAATCTTCAAGGCCGGCGGCTTCGACGCCGT
>CAYZLL010000019.1:7755-25963 GCA_964479225.1 uncultured Smithella sp. | reverse complement strand
TGCTGATTGACGCGTCCAAAATACGACAACGGGAAAAACTGGCCGCGAGGATCGGAATTGAAATATGAGCATGGTTTATCTTTTTGAAAAATCAGCCCTGTCTGAAATGAGAAATTTTATTAACCGAAACACCTTGTTTGCCTTCGATCTGGACGGCACGCTCGCGCCCATTGTACCGGAACCGTCGGACATTAGCATTCCTGAAAGTATCGGAAAAGAATTTGCCTTGCTGAATCAGCGAGCAACCGTCGCTGTGATCACCGGTCGTTCCAGAGCGACCGCCGCCCTCCACCTGGACATAGCACCCGGTTATCTTATCGGAAACCACGGCGCAGAAGGATTACCGGGATGGGAAGAAAGGGAAAAAGAATTTGTTCGTACCGTCGAAAAGTGGCAATCGCAACTGGAAATTCTACTTCCCAAGGAAATTCGCAACGGAATTTTTCTGGAAAATAAAGGGACGACTTTCTCGATTCACTACCGTCACGCAAATCAAGTCAAGAAATCCCACGCGCTCATTCTGCGAGCCATCGATGATTTGTCGCCTCAGCCCAGACGAATTGGCGGAAAATTCATAGAAAATCTCATTCCCCGGGATGCGCCCGATAAAGGGATGGCTTTAAAGCTGCTGATGCAACAGGCCGGATGCGCCAAGGGTTTTTTCGCCGGCGATGATGAAACGGACGAAGATGTCTTTCGCATCCAGGATAATAACTTTTTTACGGTTCGTGTCGGGGTAAAAAAATCAAGCAGGGCAAAATTCTATCTGCGTGACCAGCGTGAAGTCACCCGGCTCCTGGGCGAACTTAATGCTCTTCTCAATCAAAACGCGAAGTGATTCTTAAAAGTTCTTTATAAATTGTGCTGATCAATTTTGGTGGAAATAAAGAAAATGACCGCCCCCGCAATCAGCAGAAACAGTGCAAGAGGGGATTGCAAACACCATAATAAAATTTTCTTTACCCCGTACCAGTCTCCCTGATAGGACAACCATTTTTCAGTGCCCGGAACAAAGGTGATGATACGGTGAGATGTCCAGCTCAACGTTTTCACCCATAAATATACTTCAAAAAAGAAAACGCCGAAGCATGAAAACATTAAAAATATGCCCGCCCTGCTGAGTATTTTAGAAATATTTTGAAACAGATTATGCCTGCTCATGATTATTCGCCCGCAATAAAAAATGATCGTCTGCCGTTTTTTGTTTATGCAGTCAAGAAATTGGGGTCTGTTTTTTCTTCACATTATCCATCTTATACCAGAACCCATCAATATTTTTATAGTGTATTGTATTATTACATTTCCCTTTTTTGAAACAATCCGGACACACCTTGATCGGTTCCTTCACACCATTGTATTCCGTATCAAAAAACTCATTTAAAATCTTATGGTGACAATGATCACATTTATCCGGTTCAATGATATTAAACTTCTTCATTCAACACCTCCTTATTGAAACTATCAGAATAATAACGATTTACAAGATGAAATTTTAAAGAAACATGAAAAAAAAGAGATTACAGATTTAAGTCTGTAACCCCTTGATTTTCTGGTGCGCCCAGCAAGATTCGAACTTGCGACATCCAGATTCGTAGTCTGGCGCTCTATCCAGCTGAGCCATGGGCGCCGGTAAAACCGAAAACCGCTTTTCGTCACACACGTCTAAAGCAGTTCTAATAAATAAACTGGCGGAGAGAGCGGGATTTGAACCCGCGGTACACCTTTAAAGGGCGTACAATCGCTTAGCAGGCGATCGCTTTCGACCACTCAGCCATCTCTCCGCTTGGTTATCGATCTATTTAAAAAACGACGGCAAAAAGTTACCGTTTGTTTTTATTTTCTGGCGGAGGGAGCAGGATTCGAACCCGCGAGGCTTTCACCCAACGGTTTTCAAGACCGCCGCCATCGACCACTCGGCCATCCCTCCATTTATTTTTTTAGCACTCCTTACGGATTGATTCTTTCCAATCCTCTCATATAAGGACGCAACGCGTCGGGAATAATAACACTTCCGTCGGCCTGCTGATAATTTTCCAGTACCGCGACAACGGTTCTGCCAACCGCAAGGCCTGATCCGTTTAATGTGTGGACAAATTCGACCTTGCCGCTTTCCTTTTTGCGGAATCGGATGGAAGCCCGGCGCGCCTGAAAATCTTCAAAATTACTGCATGAAGAAATTTCCCGGTATGCATTTTGTCCGGGAAGCCAGGCCTCGATATCATAAGTCTTGGCCGAAGAAAATCCCAAATCGGCGGTGCACAAACAAACCGTACGGAAATGAATGCCCAGACGCTTGAGAACTTCTTCCGCGTTGGCCGTCAGTTTTTCCAGTTCATCATACGACGTTTCCGGTTTGGAGAATTTAACCATCTCTACTTTATTGAACTGATGCTGACGAATCAGGCCACGCGTATCCTTGCCGTACGAACCGGCTTCCGCCCGGAAACAGGGAGAATAAGCAACAAAATAAACCGGCAGCTTTTCTTCTTCCAGGATTTCGTCGCGGTAAATGTTGGTCACGGGGACTTCCGCTGTCGGGATCAGGTAATATTCCATTCCTTCAATCTTAAAAAGATCTTCTTTAAATTTCGGCAACTGGCCGGTGCCGGTCATGCTTTCGGCATTGACCATAAAGGGCGTCAGCACTTCCGTGTATCCGTGCTTTTCCGTATGCAAATCCAGCATGAAATTGAAAATCGCTCTTTCCAACTGAGCGCCCGCGCCACGATAAACGGTGAAACGTGCCCCGGCAATTTTTGCGCCGCGTGCAAAATCCAGAATGTTCAAACTTTCGCCCAGATCAAAATGCTGTTTGGGCTCAAAGCTGAAATCCGGCTTCTTACCCCAGGTGCGCACAACCAGATTATCTTCCGAACCGCTGCCCTGCGGCACGGATTCATGCTGTATATTCGGCACAATCATGACAAAAGCATTGAGTTCCTCTTCAGTAACCCGCAGACTCTCGTCATATTCTTTTATTTTTGCCGATACTTCCCCCATTTTCTCAATGAGCGCAGAAGCATCTTCTTTTTTCTTCTTGAGCTCACCGACCTGCTTGGAAACGCTGTTGCGTTCGTTGCGTAGCGTTTCCACCGCCTGCAGGACGTCGCGTCTTTTGGCGTCCAGATTCAGAAAACGATCAAAATCTATATTTTGGCCGCGTTCATTCATCTTCTGGCGGACCACATCGATGCTTTGTCTTAAATATTTAATATCTAACATAAAACGACCTTAAAACCTTTCATGTGTCCTGACTGGCAGAACGCAAGTTTCTATCATTTTGAAATGTCGAAGTCAATGATTTTGTCTGGTGCGCCTGATATTATGAACGGCTCACTCTCTTTTTCAAAATATTGATCACGGCGTGCATTTCCGGACTTTTCAGAAGATAGGCGCTGGTTAAAAAGACACCGGCACCGCAAAAAATTGTGACGGATAAGTAAATCAGTCTGATTTTAAGAGCGGCATGAGTGTTCCAGGGCATGATATATTCAATCAAACCTATTGCGCCAAGCATCAACACCGCGGATAAAACAATTTTAGAAACGGACGAATAAAATTCACGGTCAAGATATGTTCCGATTTTTGTTTTCAGGACATAAGCCAGAACGACAACATTCACGATGGCGGAAATCGAACTGGCCAGCGCTATGCCGTTATGCTTTAGTGGATACATTAAAAGCAGACTGACCAGCAGATTGACAATTAACGTGACAATCGCCGCTTTGAGCGGCCACTTGGAATCCTGTAAAGAATAAAAGGAGGAAACGAAGACGCGAAGCAGCGAAAAAGCGCACAGCCCCAGAGCGTAACAGAACAGGGCTTGACCGGTAGAAACAGCGGCCTGAACGTCAAACGCCCCGCGTTGAAACAAAACGGAAATAATCGGCAGGTTCAGCGCCATTAAGGCGACCGTCGCCGGAATCGTCAAAAAAAGCATCAGCCGCAAAGAAAAAGCGATGCCCGATTTTAATGCATCTATCCGTCCGGTGACAACGTGCCTGGAAAAACTGGGCAAAGCCGCCGTCCCGATGGCAATGGCAAAAATACCCAGAGGCAGTTCCATGATCCGATCGGCATAAAAAAGATAGGTCACGGAGCCGCCCGGCAGTAAAGAAGCCAGAATGGTTCCGACAAAAACATTAATGGTGCTCACCCCGGCGCCCAGAATGGCCGGCAACATCAGCAATCCGATTTGTTTGATGCCGGGATGCTGAAAATTAAATTTTAATTTCGGGACAAAACCAAATTTCAGCAGAAAAGGCCATTGCATCGCCAATTGTAATACGCCGCCGATCAGCACACCGACGGCCAGGGAGGTAATCGGTTCAGCAAAAAAAGGCCGCAACAGAAATGCCGAGGCAATCATGGCGATGTTGAGCAATACCGGTGAAAGAGCAGGCGCGGTAAAATGCCTGAAGGAATTCAGAATGCCCATGCACAAAGCCACCAGAGCAATAAAAAAGATATAAGGAAACATCAGGCGATTGAGAAAAACGGTCAACGCGAATTTTTGCGGATCGGAAATAAATCCCGGCGCAATCAGCCCGACAATAATCGGAGAAATTAAAATTCCAACCACAGAAACAAAAGCCAGGATAACAGAAAGAATGGTAAAGGCGTTCTGAGCGAGCTCAATCGCTTCGTCTTTTGATTTTTTTTCCAGATACTCGGTAAAAACCGGCACAAAGGATATCGTCAGAGAACCTTCTCCCAAGAGTCTGCGGAGCATATTGGGAATACGGAAAGCGACCCAGAAAGCGTCGGTCATCCAACTGGCGCCAAAAAAGGCGGCAATGACCATATCACGCAAAAGACCGAAAACACGGCTGACCATTGTGGCCGCACCGACAATTCCGGCTGCTTTGACAACTTTTTTATTTTCCGAGTGTTTTTTCTGTTCCATAACTTATGGGTTAATATCGCAACGCTGCGAAAATTTTATGAATCCTGAATGTGCTTTGCCTTAAGAAAATTATTGATCTTTAATTCCAGTTCCGGCTTGCTGATGTTTTTAATCATGACTGTTTTTTTGCGCGATTTGGATCCGGAAAATATTTCCAACTGGCTTTTCTTCAGCTTCAGTTCGCCGGCCAGCAATTTAATGCAGGCCTCATTGGCGGCGCCCTCTACCGGCGGCGCGGTTACTTTTAATTTTAAAGCACCTTCCTGAACACCGGATATTTCCGCGCGGGAAGCATTGGGATTGACCTGAATGTCAAAGGTCAGGCCTTTTTTCGATTCTCGCAGGATAATCTTTTCCGCCAATGGAGTTACCTTTCCTTTTGTTGCTACAGCCTGTGCGCCAGGTCAATAATGGTTTGAACAAGGAAATATTGCAGAAACATAATGACCAGCAAGACAATGATCGGTGAAAAATCGAAAGGCAGGTTATTGCGTGGAATCAGCCTGCGAATAGGTCCGAGAACCGGTTCGGTCACGCGATGCAGGAAGATAACAATTTGATTGTAAGGATCGGGATTCACCCAGGATATGACGGCCCTGAAAATAATAATCCACATATAAATTGTTAAAATTATGTTGATGATCTGTGCCAGCGCGACAATCAAATTACTTAACACAAACATAAAAAACCCTCTCATAAAGTATTCAGTAGTCGGCACTCATGCTGCCGGGGAAATTGATGCCGTAAATTCATCCAGGATACGATTGAATTCAGCAGGTTTTTCCATCATAACCATATGCCCCGCGCCATCAATAATTTCCAGTTGCGACTTTTTAATACCCGCGGCAAGCCCACGGGAAAGATCCGGCGGCGCCATTTTATCTTCAGCACCGCAGACCACTAATGCGGGCACGCTTATTTTACCGGCATTCTCAATCAAATCCAAATCGTTACAGGTCAAAAGATCGCCATACAAAACATCAACGCTCGATAGGGCAATACTTTTTTGTAAAGGGATGGAAAATTTTGGTCGATTTTCCTTAGCCAGTGACAATTTGCAAATCATTTCTATGATTTCTGCCGGCAGTTGCGCCGGGTTTGTTTTTAAAAAATCCAGAAAAAGGGAATTAACCGGCATTTTCATCCCGCCACCCACACATACGATACCGGAAATTTTTTCAGAATGGTCAATGGCAAATCGCAGCGCTATGGCCGATCCCAATGAATGACCCACAATAACAGGCTTATTCAAATCCATTACATGAAGTATTTTTCTGATCCACTCGCTGTAGCTTCGCACATCCCTTTCACCGTTTCCTTCAGATTGGCCATGACCGGGAAGATTAACGGCAACAATATTATATTTTTTATGCAAACGACCGTACTGATGGGCCCAGGTGCTGTAATTGCCGCCGGACCCGTGGATGAAAAACAAAGTCTGTTTTTGCGCGTCAAAATCTTCGCTGTTCACCCAACAAGCGATTTTTGTCGATTCAACATCAAAATATCTCATCATCGTGCAAGTCCTCTTGGGAGTTAAGTATCACAAAAGCAAATTTTTATGCAATGGAAGAATCGCAAACAAACCGCTTGACCGGATTCGACTTAAAGAGATAAAAAAGGGGAAAATAAATTCCATCGGGGTAAAGTAGATTATGCTTAAAGGTAAAAAAATAGCCATTATCGGCGGCGGGAAAATGGGCAGCATCATCGCTGAGGGTTTGATTACGCATAAGATTGTTCCCGCCAAGAATATCATCATTGCCGACATTGATGCCGGAAGGCTTGAGCTCCTCCGTTCATCGCTGAAGACAAAGATTTCTCAGGACAATGAAAAAGCCGTTCAAGACGCCGATATCATTATTCTCGCAGTAAAACCGCAAAACATGATTGTAACCCTGCTTGGAATCAGCCCGGCCGTGAACAAATCAAAAACCGTCATTTCCATCGCCGCGGGCATTACCACCCAATTGATAGAAAGCCATCTTTGCAAAGGCGCCCGTGTCGTCAGAGTCATGCCCAATACGCCCGCGCTGGTGGGCGAGGGGGCTGCGGCAGTCGCCCCGGGACGTTTTGCTAAACCCGGTGATGTCAAACTCACACGCGCTATTTTCAATGCCGTGGGCATCAGTGTAGAAGTAAAGGAAAAGCTGATGGATGCGGTGACGGGATTAAGCGGCAGCGGACCCGCTTATTTTTTCCTGATTATCGAAGCACTGATTGAGGCAGGATTTAAAACCGGATTGCCTCGCAAGCTGGCCAAACAACTGGCTGCGCAAACGATGCTGGGAGCCGCCCGTTTATGCATGGAAAGCGACAAAGAACCGGCTCAGTTAAGGGAAATGGTGACTTCTCCCAACGGCACGACCTTTGAAGGGTTAAAGGTCATGGAAGCAAACAACATTCGAAAAATAATGGTTGCCACGGTCCAGGCAGCAACCAGGCGATCCCAGGAATTAGCCAAGGGGAAATAGAATAAGCTTTTTCCCGTTAATCATCCGTCTTTTTTGTAATGATTTTATTCTTGCTCTCGTCTTTCTTCTTAATCACCTTTTTTACTTCCTGTTGATCTGTTTCCATGATCAGCAGAGCAGATAAATTTTCTTCAGCGGGTCCATCCGCATCCGTTCCCGGCAGATCGTTTTCTGATGACAAGCTTGTGGTTGCCGATTCCACCGGTTTTCTTCTCTTATGACGGGGGCGTCTCCGGCTTTTCTTTTTAGCTGGCTTTTCTCCATTGACCGAAGTTTTTTCTTCATCGGTTAGCTCAGCGGCATCCCCTGTTTTTGTCTCAGCGGTCTCGTCTGCATGTTCATGATTTTCAGCATGCTCCTTCACGATATGTTGAATCTCGATCTTTTCCCAGGGTATTTCGGCGCTGCCGGCAATGCTTAAAGCAATATTGAATCCGGTTTCGAGAGCCAATAGTTCACTTCTTTTACGATTGAGAATGTAATCGGCAATTTCATGAGGCAGAATGATTTTCAACTCGGAACAGTTTCCTCGAACAACTTCCGATTCAATGTTGCGAAACGCTCCCAGCGCCGCGGCTTCCAGCGACGGACGCAAACCGCTGCCTTTGCAGTAAGGACATTTTGTGTAACTTATTTCCTGAATGGTTGACTGTTTCTTCTGCCGTGACAATTCTAAAATGCCAAACTTGGAAATTTTGGAAAGCTGAATTCTGGCTTTATCAATGCTCAGTGCTTTTTTGAAAGCTTTTTCCACTTCGGCATTATGTTTTTTATCCATCATGTCGATAAAATCGATAGCAATCAAGCCACCCAGGTCGCGCAGACGTAACTGACGGGCAATTTCTTCGCAGGCTTCGATATTGGTTTTGAAGGCCGTTTCTTCGATATTCTTTTTGTTGGAGCCGCGGCCGGAATTAACGTCAATCGTGATCATCGCTTCGGTGGGATTAATCACGATGTAACCGCCGGATTTGAGATCCACGCGTTCCTGATAAATGACACGGATCTGCTCTTCGAGCTTGAAACTGTCAAACAGTGGCGTTTTCTCCTTATAATGTTGGAGCATTTTGATGTAACGCGGAGAAATAGCCCGCAGGTAAGAGCGCATTTTGCGGAAAGCTTCCAGATCATCCACCATTATTTCTTCAACTTCCGACGTAAGATAATCTCGGATACTGCGCACACCGAAGTCTGTTTCCTGATAAATCAGAGAAGGTTCGTGAATGCTTTTCGCTTTTTTATTGATTTCCTTCCACAGGCGAACCAGATGCTGATAATCGCGGGATATTTCCTGTTTCGTTCGGTTATACCCGGCTGTCCGCACGATAAATCCTATATTCTCCGGGATTTTAATCTGCTTCATGAGGTTTTTGATCTTTTGCCGGTCTTCTTCGTCTTCCACTTTGCGGGAAATTCCGCTTCCCGGTTTATTGGGAAGCAAAACAAGATATCTGCCGGGGAGAGAAACATAAGCGGTCAGCAGCGCACCCTTATTGCCGATGGCGTCTCTAATCGCCTGAACAATTATTTCCTGACCGGCTTTTAAAACTGGCCTGGCGTTGGATTGTCCGTTTTCCGAATCAGATAAAGACTCTGAACAGACATCTTTTAGCGGAAGGAAACCGTCTTTGTTGCCTCCGTAATCGACAAAGGCCGCCTGCAAACCACGTTCAACCTTCAGAACCCTGGCTTTATAGATATTGCCGGTAATGGGTTCCTTGGTCGGCATTTCAATGTTAAAATCAACTAAAATACCTTTTTCGTTAACCGTAGCCATCCGCATCTGCTCTTTATGAACAGCGTTAACGAGCATAATGTGCTTCATAAATGTCCTTTTCGGTCGGCTGGTATTGCGGCATATGGACGCGTCCGGGAAAACATCCCGGGTATCCATTTGCATGAATACCGCTAACCTTTTGTATATTTATAGAAAGGCGCTAATATCGCCTTTGCCTATTCTTAGAATTTCTATATTGTCATCAACCAAACTGATGACACTCGATGGTTGCGGCATAATCATACCCCCATCAATAATCAAGTCAACCGTTCGGCCGAAATATTCTTTTATAACGGCAGGATCTCCTAACGTTTCTCCTTCTTCCGTTTTCACGCTGGTGCTGATGATCGGCTGACCGAGCTCTTTGACCAACGTCAGACAAATCTGATTGTCCGGAACCCTTATACCCGTTGTTGACCGTTTCGGCAAAATAATTTTTGGTACCAGACGCGAGGCCTCCAGAATAAAAGTATAAGCTCCCGGCAAAAGCCTTTTCATGGTTTTATAAGCGTAATCGGTAACCTTGGCGTATTCACTGATATGTTTTAAATCGGAGCAGACAAAACTTAAGGGTTGTTTTCTGTTTCTTTTTTTTAATTCGTATATTTTTTCAATGCCTTTTTTATTTGTTAAGTCGCAGCCCAGACCATAAACCGTATCCGTAGGATAAATGATGGTTCCGCCATCACGCAGAACTTCCACGGCCTTTTTGATGAGTCTCATTTGAGGATTCTGGCTGTTGATCGACAGCAGCATTTTCTAAATTCCTGTGATTTTATTAACTTTCGTGAAAGCCATATACCAAAAACGATACTTTCGCAACGAAAGCTTCACAGGAAGATGGAAAAGCTTCATCCATGATCATAACCAGTTGCGTTCACAGGATATCAACTCAGCCCGTAAAGTCAGACACAAAAAGCAAGGGATTATCAAATGTTGAGATTTTCCCCCTTACTCAACTTATACTGGATACTGTCCACCAGTGCCTGCCAGCTCGCCTCGATAATATTCTCCGATACACCGATGGTGCTCCAGACTTCTTCGCCATCGGTTGAATCCAAAAGAACACGGACGCCGGCGGCTGTGCCTTCCGACCCTTCCAGCGTGCGCACCTTGAAATCAACCAGATGCATATCTCTGATTTGCGGATAAAACTTCGTCAGGGCTTTGCGCAGGGCATGGTCCAGAGCGTTGACCGGTCCGTTGCCTTCCGCAGCGGTCAATTCTTCCTCACCGGCAACCGATATTTTAATGGTCGCCTGAGACATGCACGGGTTATTTTCCGTGCGTGACGTAATCACACTGAAAGTTTCCAGATTAAAAGGTGCGACAAATTCACCGATTGCTTTCTTAATCAACACAGAGAGCGAACCATCGGCGGCGTCAAACTGAAAACCGCGATTTTCTAAAAGCTTAACTTCCCGTACTATTTTTTTACTGATGGCGTCATCTTTCGTAATATCAATACCCAATTCCTTGGCTTTGTATTCAATATTGCTTTTTCCCGCCAGCTCGGAAACCAGAACTCGCCGGTGGTTGCCGACCAGTTCCGGCTGAATATGCTCGTAGGCAGCGGAGTTTTTCACCACCGCACTGACATGAATGCCGCCCTTATGCGCAAAGGCACTGCGACCGACAAAAGGCCGCGAGTTCAGCGGTGGAACATTGGAGACGTCGCTGACATAATGCGAGAGATTGGAAAGCTGTTTGATGGATTCCGGCGGCAAACATTTTTTGCCGAGCTTCAATTGCAAATTGGCAACGACTGTTATCAAGTCGGCGTTACCACATCTCTCGCCGTAACCGTTAACCGTTCCCTGAACCATCACGACACCTTTCTGGACGGCGGCAATGGAATTGGCTACAGCCAGTCCGCCATCATTGTGAGTATGAATGGCCATCTTTTCGAAAGGAATATGGGCAGAAATTTTCTTCACGATGGTGCAGATTTCATGAGGGAGACAGCCGCCGTTGGTATCGCAAAGCACTATATAATCCGCACCGGCGGCCAGCGCCGCCTTCACCACTTTGGTTGTGTAACGGGAATTATGTTTATATCCATCGAAAAAATGTTCGGCGTCAAACAGAACTTCCCTTCCCATCGATTTCAGATATTCGATGGAATCGGCAATCATGGCCAGATTTTCATTGAGATCGGTTTTTAGAATATCGTGGACATGTAAATCCCAGGATTTTCCTACAATGGCAGCGGCCGGCGTGCCCGCTTTAATTAAGGCTTTTAAATTCGGACATGATTCCGTTTTGGTGTGGGCGCGGCGCGTACTGCCGAAAGCGGCCAGACGAGAATTTTTGAACTTGACGTTTTGAGCCATTTCAAAAAAGCGCATATCTTTCGGATTGGAACCGGGCCATCCACCCTCAATATAATGAAAATGAATCTCGTCGAGTCGCTGGGCGATGCGCAGTTTCTCCTCCGCCGAAAAATTGGTCTGTTCCCCCTGTGTGCCGTCTCTTAAAGTTGTATCATAAATGATCACTTTATTTTTCATATTCCTCTCTCCTTCAAAACCACCGCTTTGCGTGATTGTTATATTGCCCCGCTATGCTTCGCTTGCGGGGTAATTCGACCTGCAAGTTTCAGTGCACTTCGTTTCTGAATCTTGGGTCTCATTAAAATTGGGATCTCACAAAAAATCCGCTGTCGGGAGCGCCCGGCAGCGGATTAAAATTTTGTTTATTTGGCGATGATACTATTCCGCGACCCAGCCTCCTATGCAGAAGCTAATTATAATGTTAATAATTATTATTCCTTGAATTTTGATCGCGTTCATGGTTTCCATCGTCATTATTTGAAAAAAGAGTATGTTTTTCAGTAAGTTTTGTCAATAAAAATGTTTTTAACGAAAAGAATTACTTCCAAGAAAGAACTTTTGATTCAACGTGGAAATATGGTAGATAAAAAATCATCCGGTCAAATTTATTAAGGTAAAGTATGCTGGCAATCATCGCATTAATGATAACTTTCCTGGTTGGTTTTCTGCTGCGACTGCGAGGAACCAATGAATTCACAGCCTGGGTTACTGCTTGTTTCGTTACGCCATTATTCATTCTTTTTGCTGAATATGTTCTGCCGTCTATAACAGGCAGCAAATCCGCGCTGCAGATTTCGCTTGTTCTCGGCAGCTCTTACGGCGTCATCATCGGCTGCCTGGGCGTTGTCGCCGCAACAATTTATTTAAAAAGAAAAAAGCCCGGAGAGTAAATACATCCGCAAGATTAATTGATTAACAATTTATACTTTTTATCAACTCAACGGCAATATTGGTGCTGTTAAGTCGCATGATACTCTCTTCCGCGCGACCGAAACTTAAAAAATTAATACTTCCGTACCATACAATTTTCTGGTCAATAATCGAAAACTTCTGATGAATATTCGATTTATAATTTAAAGTTACACCAACGGTTTTCAACAAGCCGAATGTATCTTCCACTGTTGATTTGTCCTTATAATCACTTGACGGCCTTGTCAAAATTGTAACATTAACCTTCTTCGTTAAAACGATGCTCATTAATTCCAGCATTTGCATTACTCTTCTTTTTGTAACAAAGGGACTCACAATAACGATTTCCCTTGCGGCATTGGCTAAATCATTTTTATAAACCGGAAGGAAATTATTGTTGTCAAATATGATATCCGCAGATTCACACGCCAACATTCCAGCTTTTGTCTTGTATCCGATCGACGCATATCCGGTAAGTCTCTTGTTATACATTTTTGCCAGCATGCTGATATGAATGTCTGCGTAATCATAAATTTGCACCTCACTCTTATTCTCAAATAGCCTGTGCAGCCTGCCCGCATACTGTTGCAGCGTCCCTTTCCAGGATATAGGCATTGCCAAGAAAAGCGTATCCAACCTGGCTTCGTCGAACCCCTCTCCAATATATTTACCGGTGGCCAAAAGAGTTAGCGGTTTACCCTCTTGCGTTTCAGATATTCGCCTCAATAACGCTCTCGTTTCTTTGACACCCTTACCTCCGGTAAGAGAGATTACATCGGGTATGCTTTCGCTTAATTTCTTTGCCAGTTCTGTGACATGGGCTATTCTCTCGGTGAGGATAAGGGAATTTCTACCATTTTCATAAGCACTGATCACATCATCTGCGATGAACTGGTTGCGAAATTCATCAGCAACAATTTCAGAATACAACTCCTGAATGGAGATTTCCTTTTTATCCGTTTCAAACGGTATTCGAAAACTGGTAAATCTCGGAATAATATAATGTTCAAAAGGCCTTTTTTCTGCTTGCTTCCTGGCATCCACACTGTATCTGATAGGCCCGCAATGCATAAATATAATCGGATGATGACCATCTCGTCTTGAAGGTGTGGCTGTTAAGCCGTAAACATACCTTGCATAAACGTTCTTCAGTATTTGTTCAAAGCTGAATGCAGGGACATGGTGGCATTCATCAACAATCACCATACCGTAATTTCTGATCAATTCCTTTACATTTCCGCCACTGCTTAAGGACTGCATAATGGCAATGTCAATGATGCCACCGGGGTTATTTTTCCCTGCGCCTAATTGTCCAATCAAACTCTGCTGCTTTTTTCGCCCGCGGCTTTTAGCCAAAACCGGCAATTCCTCATCAATTGTCAGGAATTCTGTCAATCTTGCTGCCCATTGAGCAAGCAGTTGTTGTCTATGCACCAATATCAGCGTGTTTACTTTTCGTTCAGCAATCAGTTTTGCTGCAATGACGGTTTTTCCAAAGGCAGTGGTTGCCGCAAGCACACCACTTTCATATTTTAACATCTCTTCTGCGGCCAACTGTTGTTCATCTCGCAGTGTTCCTATAAATTCCACTTTAATATGCCTGCCTGGATTGGTATTATCAGACCACGTGGCCTCAACCCCTGCCTCGGAAAACACCTTTATGGCATCATCTTCACAACCTCTGGGCAGACAGATGTAGTCGGGAGTTTCATCTGCGCACGATATGATTCTTGGCTTGTTATATGTCGCCATGCGCATGGCTTGTGCTTTGTAAAATTCGGGATTCTTAAATGCGGCTAATCGCTTTAAACCGTTTAATGCTTTCTGTGAAATACCCGTTTTTTCAATATAGATCATGTTTGCTTTGACAATCTTTATTTCTCCGGGGAAATCATTTTTTGACCATTTCAATTGGTCTTTCTCCCATGGTTTAACGCGCTCTTCATCCGCCTCTTTCAGAAAGCCTAACTCGCTCCCTTTACATAATTGCGGTATCAGTGCTGATATTTCATCCTCAGATAATTTTTCGATGTTCGCCAAAAACTGCCATTGATCGGCATAAGGAATAAATTCTTCATCAATAAAAATACTGTTGCCGTGTTCCCGTGCTTTTTTCTGCATTGGCAGAGCAATCAAATTGCCCAAGCCGCCCTTGGGAATGTTGTCCTGGCTGGGGAAAAATCGATCATAGGATTGAAATGTTATTTCATGTCTTCTGCTCATGGAATACGTAAGTAACGCAGTTCCGAACTTTCTGGCCAAATGCGCCGAAACCTGGTCTGCAAAGAAGAACCAGGCATGAGCTCCGTTCCCGGAGCGAGAACGTTCGATTGCAACAGGGACATCAAAGGTAGAGCAAACTTCTCTGAGTGTTGAGATGTCTTTTTGCCAGCCGTTATCATCAAAATCAATTGCCAGGAAGCAACACGTATCATCCGGTAACAAAGGATATATGCCGATAACGATTTCTCCTCTTAAATGTGACTCAATGATTTTTTCAGTCAAAACATCATAAGACTTATGCAAACAATCGAAACATTTTACAGCGGGCTTCCGGCATAGGCCGGATTTCCATTCATTCAGGCAAACAGGCGCATAGCCGGACCGGCCATCCTTGTTTTGCCATCTCTTTGCATAAACATCATCACGCCCTTTAAACAGTGACATAAACAAACGGATTTTATCGACCGTATTGGTAAAGCTGTTCAATAATGATATTTGATTTTCACGTAGAGATTTTTGTTCGACTTTTTCAGAAAAAAAATTGATTACATTGATGGGAGCCGGAGTCGGTTCTGCGTCATTCTTTAATCCGAGTTTTTCTTTTAGTTCTTCATTCTCTTTTTTAAGGGTTGTATTTTCAACGAGCAATTTTTGATATCTTTGAATTAAATCTTCGAAGTCCATCGTTATTACTCGGTTTGTTTTTCAATAAAGCAGCGAAAACAATTTTGTAATGTGCTCCATAAACAAATATTTAACGAATTTATTCCCTTATTTGGTCTTGCCCCTTTGGTCAGTCTTTGAATTAACCATTGCGGAAAGTCAACATGAATGCTTTTCTGTTCCTGTTGGGGGCTGTATCTTTTAGAAACGTGAAGACCCTTTATAATATCCTCACCTTTATCAAATTTTTCATCGAAGTCTTTAGCCTTCATATATGTCGTCTATATTCCGCACCCAAACTTTTTGAGGACTTTTTATTATTTTTGATTGAAGTCAGTCTTAATTCCAAGTTCCTTTGCGCGTTGGCTCGCCAGCCGTTCGAGTCGTTTCGCTTGAGTAAGAAGAGTGCGACGGAGGCCATCAGAAACGTCACGCTCACTTATCACTCGTGCAAGGTTAGCAATAGTAGTGGCCCGTCTTGCTATACGGATATCGGGGTGCTTGCGTTGTCGATAAATAGATTCAGGAATAATGCATTGTTTGTGTGATGCGGGTAGCTTTATCTCGCTACACGGGACCATTTCTTTCTCATTAAGGACAGCACCAAGAGCCGATTCTTTCAAAACTTTTTGAAAGACCGTATACTCTGCCTTGTCTAAAAAAGCCTTCTTCTCTTTCTTGTCTGTCTGGTCTGTTAGTTCGTCAAGCGGCCAAACTTCGATATATGCCACCTCAAAAGGATCGAGCACATTCATGGCTACTGCATCGGTTCTCTGATTAGTTAGATGCCGGCTAACTCGCCCACTTAGCTTTTCCTCGGTTTGGCCAACATATATAGGTTCACCATCATAGTCATAGAATGCATAAACTCCGTGTTTGTAACTGCCTATGCGTTTTCCTGTACTATCCTTTTTCGCAAAGAACTTCCGTATTTCTGCCCTTATTGCGGCTACATCTTCCGGCAGCCCTATTATTTCATCCGGCTTTTGCAGCGTATATCGCATTTGTTCCTTCATAATCATGTAACTCCTTCCACACAGGTGTCAAATAATTTTCAGCAATCCATCGAATGACAGGCACACACACTGCATCACCAAATCCGAAAAGCGCTTGATTCAATGACACTGTAATTTTGAAATCGCCCGCCCCCATTAATCGGGCACATTCCATGGGTGTTAAGAGCCTTACAGCATAGCGTCCCTTACCTGCAACAAACAGAATTTGGCGCGCACTGCCCCCCCTCGGCGTGCGCAGGCAACCAGCAATTCCATCCGTCCTCAGCTCTGCCATTGACCGACCATTGCGGACGCGTCGGAATATTGTGCCAAAAGAGATATTTTTATCGTTAATCATCCTATCTGCAATGGCCCTGTGACGCTCACTCATTTGATTCAAGAGATATTCCGCTCTTTGCTTGTTCCACCAATATGGCGAGCTTGCCGGCAAATCGTCAATAATGTCTCTCAAAAAAGTGTTTGCTTTCGGAATATTAGGTAGATCACGAAGTGACCAGCGAATCTCCGGATTCCATAAGATGAAGTCTGCAAGCGCTGCAGGCCGACACTGGCTTTGGTAAAAAGAAAGGTTATCATCTACCCGACGGAGAGTCTGTTTTTCACGTTTACCAATCAAGAACAAACGTTGCCTGCTCTGCGGAACAAAAAGGGACGCGTCGATCATTAATGCATCAATATCATAACCAAGCTCATTCAATGCTAAGCAAGCTTCCCTGAAATCATTACCGTTATGTGATGTTAGAAACCCAGATACATTCTCCAGCATAACGAGAAGCGGGCGTCTCTTGTCCATCAATTTCAGAGCATTAACAAAACCCCAGAATGCGCTGGAATGTTGTCCAGCTAATCCTCGACGAGCACCCGCCAAGGAAAGGTCGTTGCAAGGAAAAGAAGCCGTTGCCAATGCAACCGTGGGGATATCGTCTGCCGCAAGAGCATGTACATCCCCAAGTATAAAATGGGCTTTGTCATTAGTGAAATGCCCCTGGTACATATTCATCTTATCTTCATCAATGTCGTTAGCCCATTTAATGACCCAACCTGCTTGTTCAAGCCCCATCCGCATTAGACCAATGCCAGCAAAAAATTCTGCAACAGTTCGTTCGTTTGCCATTTTATCCGAGTGCCTTCCGAAGCCTTGAAATTGTTGATTGTTTTTTGACGCTATCTTCCCATATTCGAACCACTTTCCAACCTTTTTTGCGTAGAGTGGTTCCGACAAGTCTATCCCGCGCCATGTTTCTGGCGATTTTCGGCTCCCAGTATGCTTTGTTCTTTTCCGGTATGCGACATTTCGTGGGGTGCCCATGCCAAAAACATCCATCTACAAACACGGCAACACGCTTTTTAGTAAACACAAAGTCCGGTTTTCCAAATAATTGATAATTTCTTCGCCAACCGGTAACACCATGTTCTCTTAGTGCTGCGCGCAAATTCATCTCAGTAGATTTATTGCCACTAGACTTAACTTGCGCCATGATCCAAGAACGTTTTTTCGGACTGAACGTATCCATTTTACATATAAATATTACTCAAATAAAATAAATAATTATCTGCGTAATTACTACCACAAGCTCTTTTTTCTTAAAAGAAAAATGTTCGCAAATTTCAAAAGGCATACAAATAAAAATGATCTTAGCCGGGTTCGTTAACGCTGATACGTCAAGCTATTTTTTTCTTTTTTCCAAGGCGAAATTTTCGCACTTTTCTTAAATGCATTTAAAAAAGATCTCGCATCCTTCGAGAGACCTTCTTGTACATCTTTTTCCGCAACGGCTAATAGTAAGGCAAGATGATGTTCTTTTGCTTATTATCGAAAACAGTTTGGGTTTAAACTGCTATGTAATATTTCGAAGGCCGAAACAGTCTTTTAGTTTTTGGGTTTTTTCAGCCTTACCTGAATCCGA
>CAYZLL010000019.1:5782-7655 GCA_964479225.1 uncultured Smithella sp. | reverse complement strand
ATTTTCCAGTTCTGTCTGATTAA
Organism: uncultured Smithella sp.; assembly: GCA_964479225.1. Taxonomy (GTDB): domain Bacteria; phylum Desulfobacterota; class Syntrophia; order Syntrophales; family Smithellaceae; genus Smithella. The sequence goes on along the minus strand of CAYZLL010000019.1, from coordinate 7,632 downwards.
GATCGTGCATATTATGATTCCTTATGTGAATTCGTTTTACTTAGAGTCGTCTTTTTCTTTTTTAAAATTATCCGTCAATTCCTGTTTTTTCATCATAATCAACACCGCTGAAATGGCCCCTTCGGTCATGCCGGGGATGCGCTCCATCTGGCCGAGTGTTTGCGGTGCAATTTGGGTGAGCTTGGCTTTTAATTCGTTGGATAGTCCGGGAACGGAATGGTAATCAAAATCCGGCGGGATTTTCTTTTTTTCCTGTTCCTTTAATTTCTTCACGGCATCGAACTGCCGCTTGATGTAGCCTTCATATTTGGTTTCAATTTCAATCTGCTGCTTGACGAAAGAATCCGGCTGCGGCTCCCATCCTTCAAAAACGGACAGGTTGTCGAATGACAATTCATGCCGTTTCAAAAGTCCGTGCAAAGACGTGTGGTTGTTCAAGGGCGGGGTGTTGAGCCTGGTCAGTTTTTCATTTGTTTCCGCTGTGGGATTTACCGGGATTGATTTAAGATGCTCGATCCCTTTGCCTATCTGATGAACTTTGGCCTGAAGAAATAAATAATGTTCCTTGTCAATCAGCCCCAGTTCGCAGCCCTTGCCCATCAAACGGATTGTGGCGTTGTCTTCCCGCAGAATCAGGCGGTATTCGGCACGCGAGGTAAACATCCGGTAAGGCTCATCCACGCCGCGCGTGACAAGGTCATCGATCATCACCGCGATGTAGGCTTCGGAGCGATCCAGAATAAAAGTCGGCGCTCCCTGCAGGACGCGTGCGGCATTGATTCCCGCCCATAGACCCTGCGCTCCCGCTTCTTCATAACCGGATGTACCGTTAATTTGTCCGGCCAGATACAGCCCTGTAACCAGTTTTGTTTCCAGCGTGGGTTTGAGCTGTGTCGGCTGAACAAAATCATATTCGATAGCATAAGCCGGACGCATGATTTGTGCCTGTTCCAATCCCTTCACACTGCGCACAATCTGATATTGCAATTCCAGCGGCAGGCAGTTGCCCAGACCTTTGGCGTAAACTTCCTGCGTATCAAGTCCCTCATGCTCCAGCACAACGGGATGGCTCTGGCGTTCACCAAAGCGCATAACCTTGTCTTCCAGCGATGGACAGTAGCGGGCGCTTACTCCCTTGATAATACCGGAATAAAGGGGCGAGTGCTGAATGTTTTCACGAATTACACGATGCGTTTCGGCGGACGTGGCGGAAAAATATGACGGCAGACGCTCCGTTCGTAACTTTTCAGTCGTAAAGGAAAAGGGCTGCGGAGCAGGGTCGCTGTCCTGCCGCTCCAACCTTGAAAAATCAATGGAGGAGGCACACAAGCGGGGCGGGGTGCCTGTCTTCATTCGGCCGATGTCAAAACCAAGTTCTTTGAGATGATTGGCAAGCCCGATAGAAGCCAGTTCGCCGGCACGACCTGAGGGTGTTTGCGAAGCGCCGATATGCACCAGACCGTTTAAAAAAGTGCCGGTGGTGATGACAACTTTTTTTGCGCCGTAAAAATGATCGCTCTGATCCAGCACGCCGATGACTCTGCCGTCATCAATAACCAGTTTTTCAATCATGGCCTGCCGGATGGCAAGATTGGACTGGTTTTCGACAACCGCTTTCATCGTCAGTCGGTAGAGTTGTTTGTCGCACTGCATTCGGGAAGAATGAACGGCCGGGCCTTTGGAAGCATTGAGCATGCGAAAATGCACGGCGGTTTTATCGGTAATCTTGCCCATCTCACCACCGAGTGCGTCGATTTCCTTGACCAGTTGCCCTTTGGCCAATCCGCCGATGGCCGGATTGCAGGACATCAGCGCGATCGAGTCCAGATTGATATTGAACATGATTGTGC
>CAYZLL010000019.1:3038-5682 GCA_964479225.1 uncultured Smithella sp. | reverse complement strand
TACTGTCAGTTTTTTACGGCATAGAGTGTAAAAAAACAACATAAAAAAGAGGCTGCTTTGTCCAAGCCGGATTTTTGGAAAAACGATAAGCGATACTACGATCTGAAAAGCTACTGGCGCAACCTGTTCGGCTGTAATGTCCACAAGCTTCAGATTGACGCAGGATTTACCTGCCCGAACCGCGACGGTCATGTGGCCGTGGGCGGCTGTATCTATTGTGATGGCCGGGGCTCAAAGTTGCGCCAGCAGGGAACTCTGCCTTCGGTTGCTGAACAAATTGCCAATGGGAAAAAGTACTATTCCAAACAGGCCGGGAAGTTTATTGCTTATTTCCAGACATTCACAAATACTTACGCACCGGCAGAAAAATTGCGCTCAATCTATGACGAAGCGTTGACACAGGAAGACGTCATCGGTTTATCCATCGGCACGCGGCCGGATTGTCTCGGGCCGGACATTGTGGAGCTATTAAAAGGATATGCAAAAAAATATCACGTCTGGGTGGAACTGGGTTTGCAATCGGTTCACGACAAGAGTTTGCAATTCATCAATCGCGGTCATAATTATCAGCAGTTTTTAGATGCGCTTCATGCTTTGGCCGGAAATAATCTGAACATTTGTGTGCATATCATCATCGGTTTACCGGGAGAAAGTTACAAAGATGTACTAACCACGGCAAAAACCCTTGCGGCCCTGCCGGTCCATGGTATCAAAATTCATTCTCTGCTGGCTCTGGAGGGAACAACTCTTGGCCAGATGTATAAAAAAGGAGACATTCAGATGATCTCCAAAGAAAAATATGTGTCTCTCGTCGCCGATGTTCTGGAAGTTTTGCCCCCGGAAGTGGTCATTCAGCGGCTGACGGCCGATGGTTACCGCGACATCTTCCTGGCACCGGACTGGGCAAGGAATAAACTAGACGTATTAAACTCCATCAGCAAGGAATTGGAACGACGGGACTCGCATCAGGGCAAGCACTACATAAAGGGTAAAAAATTGCTGTAAATTGAGCATAAAAATTGCTAAAGGCATATTCGTAAAATTAGTAAGAGATCATCTAATGATAGCGATAATTGACTATAATGCCGGAAATATCACAAGCGTTGCGCGGGCGCTGCAAAACATCGGGCAGGAATTCGTCATCACGGATGACACCAGAAAGCTCGATGCTGCCTCCCATGTGATTTTTCCTGGCGTCGGCGCAGCGGGCGAAGCCATGGCTTATCTGCGCGACAAGAAACTTCATATCTGGTTGAAAGATTATATTAAAACCGGCAAACCGCTTTTGGGCATTTGCCTGGGAACGCAGATTATTCTGGATTATTCAGAAGAAAATGAAACGACGTGCATCGGCCTTGTTGCCGGCTCGACTAAACGATTTCCGGAAAAGCTGATATTCAACGGTCAAGTTTTAAAGATTCCACAAATGGGCTGGAACCGCGTCAGCATACAATGGGAACATCCGGTCTTTCAGGATATTTCAGCGAAAGCCGAATTTTATTTCGTGCATTCCTATTATCCGGCGCCTTCGGATGGCGCGGCAATATTAGGCACAACAGATTATGGCATCAATTTCTGCTCTGTGCTGGCTCAAGATAACCTTGTGGCCATGCAGTTTCATCCGGAAAAAAGCGGGCGTCCCGGCTTGCAGATATTGAAAAACTTTTGTGCTTGGAGACCGTCATGATCAGCAAGCGAATTATTCCCTGCCTTGATGTGCGAGACGGCCTGCTCACCAAGGGCATCAAATTCAAAGGAAACGTGGATATCGGTGATCCGGTGGAAGTCGCCCGTGAGTATTACGAACAGGGCGCGGATGAAATCGTTTTCTATGACATTACGGCGTCATCGGACAAACGCGATATTATGATCGATGTGGTGAAGCGCGTTGCCGAAACGATTTTTATTCCATTCTCCGTGGGCGGCGGGATTCGCAATCCGGAGGATATGCGCAAAGTCATTCTGGCGGGGGCGGAAAAAGTCAGCGTAAATTCCGCAGCGGTGGATAACCCGAAGATTATTAGCGATGGAGCCAGGGCTTTCGGCAGCCAGTGCATTGTTTTAGGAATGGACGTCAAACAAGTGGGGGCATCCGACAAAATTCCTTCAGGTTACGAAATAGTGATTCACGGCGGAAGAATTTTTACCGGCATCGACGCGCTATGGTGGGCAAAAGAAGCACAAAATCTGGGAGCTGGTGAAATCTGTCTGAATTCCATAGATGCCGACGGTGTACAAACGGGCTACGAGCTTAATTTAACCAGAATGATTTCTGAAAACGTGAAAATCCCGGTTATCGCTTCCGGCGGAGCGGGGAAGCCTGAACATCTGGCGGATGTTTTGACAGAAGGGAAGGCCGATGCGGCACTGATTGCGTCAATGGTGCATTATCGGACTTATACGATTGAAAATATTAAGCAATACTTGTCGGAACAAAATATTAAAGTAAGAATGATGTGGTAAAAAAATTTTAACTAGGCAACACCCGTATCAAGTATTATAATAAAGTATCAATTAGGAGGCGATGAAAAGTGGATACAAAAAGATATGAATTAAATGTCCAACTGGCGCAAATGCTCAAAGGTGGCGTCATCATGGATGTAACCAATGTGGAACAGGCAAAAATCGCGGAAGAAGCGGGGGC
>CAYZLL010000019.1:0-2938 GCA_964479225.1 uncultured Smithella sp. | reverse complement strand
CGGATTGCCGAAGGCGCGGCCATGATTCGAACAAAAGGCGAGGCGGGAACGGGAAATGTTGTCGAAGCCGTGCGCCACATGAGGACCATGAACCGGGAAATTCGTCAGCTTGCTCAGATGCCTGTGGAAGAAGTCACCGGATTTGCCAAAACCAACGGTCTTCCCTACGAACTGGCCTTGAAAGTTAAAGAATTAGGACGTCTGCCTGTGGTGAATTTCGCGGCAGGCGGTATTGCTACTCCGGCGGATGCCGCTTTAATGATGCAACTGGGTTGCGACGGTGTTTTTGTCGGTTCCGGAATTTTCAAATCGGCAGATCCGGCCAGACGGGCGCGGGCTATTGTGAAGGCGACTGCTTATTTCAACGATCCGCAAAAAGTTCTGGAAGCTTCGATGGATCTGGGTGAGGCAATGCCCGGACTGGAAATTTCGCAGATTCCTCCGGAGCAGATTCTGGCTGGGCGCGGTTGGTAATCCTTTATGTCTCTGCGTTTAGTCGGCAGCAAACCTTCTTTGATCGGTGTTCTGGATTTGCAGGGTGGTGTGCATGAGCATCTGGAACACCTGGAAAGTCTGGACATCGCTTACAAAAAAGTAAAACAGCCTTCGGATTTTGCGGACCTGGCCGGATTGATTCTCCCCGGCGGCGAAAGTTCCTGCCTTTCCAGATTACTGAATATTTTTGAAATCAAAGATGTGTTGCTGCAGGCGTATCATAAAGGAATGAAAATCTGGGGCACTTGCGCCGGTGCGATTCTGTTGGCCAAAAAAGTTGTCGGTGAAACTCCGAGTCTCGGATTGATCGATGTAGAAATTGAACGAAACAGCTTTGGCAGCCAATTGGATAGCTTTGTCAGTGAAGCGACCATTCCAGAAGTTTCCCGCAAACCGATGCCCTTGACTTTTATTCGCGCGCCTAAGATTTTAAATGCGGGTACTGATGTCAGGGTGCTTTTAAAAATCGCTGATTATATTGCAGCGGCGGAAAATGAAAATATTCTGGTTACGGTATTTCATCCCGAATTAACAAGCAACCTTGCGTTTCATCGCTACTTCGCCCTGAAATGCGGTTTGCATCCGGCGATGGATATAGCCGATGACATCGACCCGCAATGGAACAATTCCAGTTGGACAAAATACGCCGGCATCATTTAGTCCGTAACGGAAATCAAGCTAATTGGCGTGAAGAGGAATTGTTCGTTGGCTTTACGCCAATACTTTAAGAAAAATGGTTGCCAGAGTAAGATACGCAAAAAAACCGAATGCGTCCGTGAAGGCAGTCAGTAGAATATTGGAACCGAGCGCCGGGTCCAGATCAAGCTTTTTTAAAGCCAGCGGAATAAGCACGCCGGCCATGGTTCCGGCAAAAATACTGAAAATCATCGCCATCCCCAGAATTAATCCCAGAATGGGAATGCCTTTCCAGAAATAAGCAATAATGGCAATAACAATCCCGACAGCAACACCATTGGCAATGCCTACCGTAATCTGCCGCATTAAAGCGCGTTTCGCATTTTCAAAAGTTATTTCACCCAGCGCCATACCTCGAATAATCAGCGCCAGCGTCTGACCTCCGGAATTTCCGCCAAGTCCGGCAACAACCGGCATGAAGAAAACCAAAGCAACCATCATTTTAATCGTGTCTTCAAAAAAACCGATGACCAGAACCGATGTCAGCGCCGTGAGCAGATTCAGAAAGAGCCAGGGGAGTCTCTTTTTAACCGAATCAGAGGTATTATGAAAAATCGTATCATCCTGACCCAAACCGGCAATACGATAAATATCTTCGGATGATTCTTCCTGAATGGCATCAACGACGTCGTCAATGGTTATTCGTCCCAGCAGATGCTGCAATTTATCGACAACACCGATTGCAACAAGATCGTATTTTTTAAAAAGACGGGCAACTTCTTCCTGATCCATATCATAGGGAACGCTGGGAATATCCTCATCAATAACGTCCACAATGGGCGCAAATCTTTTCATGGTGATAATTCGTTGCAGGGGAACCGTGCCGACGAGCTTATTATCTTCATCCACAACGAAAATGTTGTGAATGTTTTCAATTTCGTCTTTGGCTTCCGCGACAGCCTGGAAAGCATCGTTAATCGTCGCTTCCTTTTTTACGGAAACCAGCTCGGACTGCATGATACCACCGGCGGTATCATCCGCGTACTTGAGCAGTTCCTGGACTTCCTCGGATTCCTCAGGCTCGATAGCTTCCAGGACGGCTTTGGCCTGATCATCGGAGAGTTCGGCAATAATATCAGCCTTATCATCCGAGTCCATTTCCTCGATGATGTCCGTGAGTTTTTCGTTGGAAAGGTCTTCAATAAGCTGTTCGCGCGACGTATCGGACAATTCCAGAATAACGTCGGAAGCTTTATCGACATCGAGCAGAGAAAAGAGCTGAAGTCGGTCCTCTTCTTCGAGTTCGTCAATTAATTCAGCAATATCGGCCGGATGCATATCGGAAAACAACTCAATGATATCAAACTCGCGATTGCGACTGATTAAGTCTTTGAGCGTTTCCAGCGCTGTCCGTTCTTTTTTCTTAACCTTTGTCATAGAATTACCTGATTCAAAGGTGGGTTAAATTGTTTTTGAATGATTAAGTTGTAAATTAAAGTTCTATTACGTGCGCTTTTACTGGAAAGTATTTTCTTTATCTGAAATTTTCGCGCATGAAGATTATTTCCGGCAGCGGGAATATAGGGAAATTAAATATATATGTCAACGTTTTTCTGTCTAAAATTCTTCAGATACGATTACTTATCCTGCCGGCTCGGCATTAATGACGGAACCCGACCCAGTTTCCATCCCATCGTGCATTGAGCACATAGGGATCGTCGGATTTATACCAGAAATCTTCTATGAAAAAATCGAAATTAACCTTTTGAATGAAACATATATCGGGGTTACTGCTGTCGGTCGCTAC
>CAYZLL010000018.1:22910-30034 GCA_964479225.1 uncultured Smithella sp. | reverse complement strand
GGAAACCGGTTTTTCTTCGTTCTTATCTGTCTCACGCCGGAGCCGGTTAGATTCCGTCTTCGCATCTTTCTTTCGGCCCCAATAAGCGCCGCGCCCCTTCTTAGACCCCGAATGCTCGCTCTTCTTTACCTGTTGTGCCATAGTTATTTTCCTTCTTTATTGCTGTTTACAAGCATTACCAGTATTACGATGATATTCTACCACATTCGCCTTACCGATTAGTCCCAGCCGCAAAGATCGCAATGACGCACCGCGTTCGATGCGCACGTCCCCACGCGATTCATCGCCTTCATCATGCACATGATCGTGCATGATTGGACAAAAAGCATAGTGCTGCAATGCGGAAAGCTGAATTAAATCTTCTTTATTATACATATCGCCGGTCGTTACCTAATTTACGAGTTATCACCTAATTGCCCTCACCCCGATTCCCGCCTTGCGGCGGGCTCAGGGGTTGCTGTTGTTGCTGTTAAATTTTTATTTCCGCCGTGACACCCGCCGGGACTTGCGTTGTGTCGAATTTAACTTCGTAGTCTCTAAAATCTCTGGCGGGTTTGTCGTTATTATTTTCCCGATCAATGGAGACAAGGTCAAAGAGTTTATGGGCGGGAACATTACCCATCGGGGAGTCATGTTTGAAAACAATCAATTTCCGTGTGGCCATCAGGCCGCGCGCGGCGGAATGGTCATGCTCGAACATATTACACAACGCTTCCCAGAAAATATTCAAATCATCTTCGCTGAAGCCCGTCTGACCTGCCAGAGGCGCTGATATAAATCCGTGGCAGCGATACAGCGCGTAAGGTACGGTAAATTTTCTGCCCATCGTCCTATTGTCACCGGATTGCTTTTCGGCTTCGGCTGGTGTTGCGACAGCCATTCGTGTAATACTGTGTTCCAGAGGTACGACTTGTTCAACGCTCCGTGAAAAAGTCAGTTGAACGGGTCCGCGAACTTGCCCTGCGTTTTCACCAGTGGACATAACAGCGCCAAATGTCCTAACATCATAGAAACGTTTACACATGTATTGTTTTGCCGCTTCAGTCTTTTCTCCTTTTTCTTTGCTTTTCACATCTTCCTGTTTGTATGCGTCGGCAATGAAATTGTTTAAGATCGCTTTTTCTTTTATGAATATATCAAAGTTCTCAACTTTGTCTTTAACCAGTTGCACATAATTTCTCACCTTTCTCTTAATGCACACATCGGTCACCAGACCATTTCCTGTTTCAGGATCAATGCGGGGAAGGTTGCCCGCGTCGGGGTCGCCGTTGGGATTTCCGTCTTTTACGTCAAATAATAATACAAAGTCATAGCGGTTTTGAATTGTATTCGTCATGATGTTTTCTCCTTTTGATATAGTTAATTATTGTTTTTATTATCTTTTGTTGTGAAAAAGTCCTGGCGTTGATGGTAGTAACCCACCGCAAAACGACCCTGATCAGACAGAGACAAATGAGCCGGGAATTCATCAATACCCGACATGATTTCGCCAATCAACTTTTCAAAGTTAATGGCGCGGCCACGGTTTTCCAGCTTTGCGATATGATGGTTTTTAAGCTTCATCAAAAGCGCGAAGACCGCCACGGGTGTGCTTGATGCTGCCCCGTAGAAGCGGTCGCGTATTGTGGCATTAAGCCCCGGATTTGCCTCCTCCTGCGCCTTTTCCAGCACGGCGAACAGACGGCCCAGTCTGTAACCTGTATTGTTGTTTGTGATATCCAATGACATGCCAACCTCCTTTTGATTTGAATGATAATATCTATTTTCACGTGTAAGAACCGCTTTGATCAGCGCAACGCGCGAATAACTAATTTCATGTTCCGCCCTGATTCTTCGAATTGCGGAGGATAAAAGCGACTGCGGATAAGGGGTCCCGCTGAGAATGGAACGCATCATATCACCGGCCAGATTCGGCTGGATATTTTCTGATTTTCCCTGCACTGCCGTGGATACCAAAAGGCGAAAAAGGGAAAGAGTATCCGGTTGGTTCGGACCGTGAACAATCGCGCAGTCTTCAAAGTGTGTTTCGATGTGGTCAAGGACCTGCTGAACTGTGTCCTGATACCAGAAACGCACGGCAATTCGCGCAGCATTTGGTGCAAGCCCAAGGACATAGAATTTGGTTTGCGGATCGAGTTCAGGTTTCGCACCAATTTGCGGGGCACGAAGCGCAGCGATCAGAGCTTTAATGTCCTGTGTCTGATCATCTTTGGCCGGTTCGCCGAAAATGTCGGCAAACACATCTTCGAGTTTGTGCTTTTTTTCAGCCCAAAAAACTGTACTGGCATCTCCAACTTGCAGCCGTTGCATAGACCCTTTTTTCAACAACATATTCAATGCCGTCGTATATTGAAATTCAGCTTTAGTCCCAACGGGCGCGTTATTACCCTGTGATTTTCCATAAGATGTGAATGCCCCCAGGTTGAAGGAGACAATATTGGCACCTGATGTTTGAGCGCCCCATACACCTTTGATTGCCGTATGAAGAATGGCGGGAACGTCTTCTTGTCCTGTTACAAGACAAATACTTTTACCGCCTGATTCATCCGTTGTCTTGTTCTGAATTGCAACGGAAACAGCAGGTCTTTCACATACAAGACAAGTGTCTCCCTCTAATTGAAAACTCAACAAAGAACCTGATTCTGAGATTTCTTTCCAAGAAAAATGGCTATAAACAGTTTCAAAATCACTTTTTTCTAAAAAAGAGATCACGGCCCTGATACCAGAATCAAATTCCTTATTGGGGAAAGCTTCCTTTATTCTTTTTATAAAATCTTGATGTTGTTCAACGGCCCGCTTTTTCAGGCCAGCTTCATCTTTTTTGGTATCAGGTTTTGGAATGCCAAAGACATATGCCGGCACATCCCAAAGAAGATTTGAGGCTATCCCGCTGGTTTTCTTTATCGCTTTTGGCACGATAAACTCTCTGGCTGTTTTCTTTTTTCCTTCGCCAGTTCTTGTGTCCTGGATGTCAACAAACTTACCTTCAGCGTCGAGAACGACAAGAAAAGGGATAGGTTGTTTTTGGAATCCTTCGACAGCGACACCGTCGTCATTAGATGCGATTCGCTGATAATATTGGCTCAGCGCCTGTAGTATCATGACCGCACCTCCGCCGTTTTGAGATCCATCGCTCCATTATAAAGCTGGGCGCGGAAGAAAGACGGGTGGCAGGCGTCGGTGCAGGTATGGACGTGTCCGCCATTGTTCCCTGCTGCGTCATGGCACATGTCATAGAGCATCCAGCCCAAATCACGCGTATCCCTGACCGGTTGGGGAAGTGACGACTCGTCAGGAATGAGCTCGAAATGGGCGGAGAATTCCCGGCAACCCAGATACGGCTGGTTAAAGCACTGGCCTTTCTGCGCGCGTCGGACAAACATCTCCTGAAATTTGGTGATGTTGTCCTCTGCTCCGGCCTTAGTTGTCATGCTGAAATGCGCGTGAATCGTGTAGGCAACATCGCGCAGAAACAGCCCCGCCCGCTGCTGTCGCTGGTCTTCAATGAAAATACCGTCTGTTCGCGGCGACATGCGCGCCCCCACTTCGTTTCGCCTGACCGATTCCCAGCGCACCGGATTAAGAACGTCGATTCGTTCCATATGCCAGCAAATGGCGGGTTTCCAGAGAATGGCTTCCAGAATGCCCCTGGCAGCGGATGGCGTCATGACATCGTAAGAGACGCGTTCGACTTTCATCTCCGGCCGCGTAAAGCAGGCGTTTTCACCCCAGACTTTTAGATAAAAAGTCCTGCTGATTAGATTTTTGTCATTCATGTAACCTCCTTTCTTGATTTTTATACAATAAGATCATCCGGTGCATAGACTGCCGAATGATCCGGGCAGAACCCGATTTGTTTGTCGTACATGGCGCTGTGTCCCTGGACATAGATGCCCTCGTGAATCAGGCGGATCGATCCTTCTGAAACAAGTTTGTCGTGGAGATAACGCGGAAGGTTCACTATATATCTCTGAAGCCGCCGCATGAGGTAGCGGTCGGGTTCCCTTTTTTCCAACTCGGAAATCAGATCAGCGCCGACCCCATAGGCAACAATGACGGATGCCTGTCTTGAGTCATCAATTATTTTGAATTTACGGGCTGCGGTGCGGAAACTGAAACGAAATTCACCATCTGGTGCCAAGTCTTTCAAAATGCCGTGTTTGTCTAGATTTCCCCCTTGCAGCCAGTAGAGTTCCTGAAAAAAATCCATAAAACTTTGCGGCGCGATCAGGTCATCACGGTCTTTTTGGAGCAGCCTTTTGCCGATGCCTGCCGCCTGCCTCAAGTGACCGACGGGTGGCTCCGTTGGCGGTCTAAAGACAAACACTTGCCCTTGTGTGAGCAGGCCTTCGCGATTGCAACGGCCTGCGGCCTGCGCAACTGAATCCAGTCCACACAAAGCGCGATAAACGACAGGAAAGTCGATATCTACACCCGCCTCCACCAGTTGCGTGCTGATCACACGCGTGGGAATGTCTTCTTTCAGATTCTTCTTGATGGCGGCGATAACGTCCGAGCGATGCGCACCGCACATGAGCGCGGAGAGATGAAAAGTTCCTGACGGCATCAACTGCCAGAGCTTTCGGCAATCATCACGCCGGCTGACGACGCAAAGAACGGAAGAGTGTTCGACCAGTTTGTCGCGCAACTCTTCCCATTCCACCGGTTCATCGAGGGGTTTTAATATTGTTACTTGAACGCGCTTGAGTTGTTTATTTAACGCGTCGGGGTTTTCGATGATTTCTCTTGTATCGGTAAGCCCCTCGAACGTGAAAGAAGGTGACTTCTGCGGTGAAAGCGCCGGTTGGGTCGCGGTAGATAACAAAAGCGTGACGCCATAGTGTTTTCTCAATTCATCCAGGGCGCGGAGGATCGGATTGAGAAACTCCGGCGGCAGCAACTGAGCTTCATCGAGAACTACCACGCTGTTGACGATATTGTGAAGTTTACGGCAACGGCTCGTTCTACTGGCGAAAAGGGATTCAAAGAACTGCACTGCTGTGGTTACGATAATCGGTGCGTCCCAGTTTTCACAGGCCAATCGCCTTTTTGTGTATTCCTCGTTTTCTTCTGCCGGGTCGAGATTGGCGTGATGTTCGATGACCGCGTCGCCGAATATTTGTTGGAATTGGTCGACCGTCTGCTCAATGATGCTGATGTAAGGAATAACGTAAATGATTCTTCGCTTTTTATGATGGATTGCATGATGCAGCGCGAAGGCCATGGATGACAGCGTTTTGCCGCCGCCGGTAGGAACACTTAGTGTGAAGGCTCCCGGTTTATCGACTGCTTTTAAAATACATCTTTTTAATACATCCGTCCGAATGCGATTGACCACTGTGTCATCCGGTTTAGGCGGGTATCTTTCATCCATGAACTGAGTGAAAGCTTCAAGAAGTTCTGCAATCGACGGATAATCGCCACGGAGCAAAAATGTTTCCTTGTCCATGAAGGCTTCCGTGTCCAGAAAATCCGCATCCACGAGGCACGAAAAAAGCATCCTGATCCACATCGCCGGATCAGACCCTTTGGAGGGCCGTTCCGTGGGGAAGCTTTTTTCGAGTATTTTTTGTGGTATCTTTGCTTTTTGAGCGGCTTCGAGATGGCTGATCTCTTTTAAACGGATCGACAGTGCGGCATTGCCTGTTTCATCGGACAGCCAATCCGGAAGACCAGCATGATGCCCGGCAATAAGATAAGAAAAAATACGCCCAGCTTTGTCGAATTTTTCGATAGCCCATTGGGCGCCTGCGGTAGAATGGTTGACTTTGCTTATGTAATTGCTGGTTTCCGCGTCAATACCTGTGGCAGTCCGAATCATTGATTGAAATGCCGGTGAATATTTCCCAAGATCATGCCAGAGTCCTGCAAGATATCCCCATTGTGATGCACCAAATTCAGATGCAAAATGGGCAGCGTGCTTGGCTGTGTTGATCAAATGATCGTCAACAGATTGAATACATTTCTTATCGCAAACATGGGCAATTTGAATATTAGAATTGTTCATATGAATAATAGTTCAGCCTTATTGATATTTCTTTAGCCATGATATTGCTGTTATTGCAAACACGTCGCATTTAGGGGCAATCTCTACAGGATATCGCCATAGTAATAACAGCAGAGGCCGGTAGCATTATAATATTGCCAATAGAATATATTTCAATGCGATCATATCTCATTCCACAACCTCCCAGCGGCCACCTTTATCCGGGCCGATACGTTTTATTGCGCCTATCATTTTCAGTGTCGTTAAATTCTTTTTTATGGCTCTGTCTGTAATGTGCAACAATGCAGCAAGTTCGGCGATGGTCGTTTCCGGATTTTGCTTAAGGATTATCAAAATTTTCTGGGAACTTTTCTGGGAACTTTTCTGGGAACTTTCACCTAACCTTTTTACCGGCGCTATTTGCCTACCTGCTGCCGGTTCACGCATGGTCAGGACAAATCCGTAACCCAGCGTTTCGATGGTTTGCGGCGGCTGGCCTTGCGCGGCAAGTGCGTTGCGGATTCGTTCCATGCCGGAGCCATATTGCTCAATGCGGCCGGCAAGATAGAAGATGTGCGCCAGAAGCGGATTTCGGGCAATTGACATATGCGGGCCTTGCAGTTTTTCTACCGTTAAATCGTCCGGTGAAACATTCTTCGGCTTAATCATTTCCTCTCTCTTATGGCTGTTAATAATAGAACTTGATGAATTATTTTTGGAAAAATATAGAACTTATGCATATTTATAAACCCAATTTTGATAATTAGCAATCCCCTCCAAAGAGGGGGGGGGCATTTCCATGAACCTATGTTGCGCCATGAAACCATTATAGAGTCGCCTTATTTCCGTCTCTGCTTCGGGATGGACGCAACTACTTTATTGCGTTCTTTCTGTTGTTTCAAGGTCACAACGACATAGGTGCGTCGCATTATTTTGATTCCGGGAACTTTTTTCCGGATAATGGTTGTGCATTGATTCACTTCAGTGCCTGCGAGGGAAGGGGGCACTGGCCGGTTAAAAATAAAGTGCAAAGGCGACGGTCAATCACGGGTATGAAACCTAGGACAAGCCCTAGACCTTAATTCCGCCCCAAGGGGCGGGGTATGATACCTTCCGCTTATGGCGGGATTGTTCGACT
>CAYZLL010000018.1:6497-22900 GCA_964479225.1 uncultured Smithella sp. | reverse complement strand
CAAGGTCACAACGACATAGGTGAGTCGCATTATTTTGATTCCGGGAACTTTTTTTCCGGATAATGGTTGTGCAATGATTCATTTCTTTGCCTGCGAGGGAAGGGGGCATTGGTCCGGCGTAAAAGCAAGTGTAAGGGCAACTGTCAATCACGGGTATGAACCCCAGGGCAAGCACTGGATCCTAATTCCGCTCCAAGGGTCGGGGTATCATACCCTCCGCTTATGGCGGGATTGTTCGACTTACAAATTTCAATTTACCTATAGTGACCTTCAGGTTATTCGTTTTTGAAATTTGAGTCTCACAATTAAGCCTTAACGCTTTGTCGATTCCGTTTCCCGGATAGCGGCCGCAATTTCAGCGCTTAACTTTCCCAGGGCGCGGCTGTGCGCAGCAACCAGGGCGTCAACGCCGCGACCCTGAACCGGTTCTGAAATCGTCGTCCGTCCGTGTTGCAACGGCCCGTCCTTTATGGAACTGACGTTCCACAAAGCATCCAGTGTTGCTGCCTTGCCCGGTTCTGAATCAAAGCGCAAAATATCAACGCTGCAGCGGTAGGATGTATCCGAAGCGAATGTTGAGGGGAATGTTGTAATCTGAGTCGTTCCGAGGAGCGTCATCAGATTCTCGACAATGACTCTGGCGATGTCATCTTTCAGCGGGGATGCCCAGCGGTCGAATTCGTTGATGGAAACCCGGTGGGGATCTGTTCTTACAACAATCTGCGGCCGGTTCACAACAGCGGGAATCGATACGGGGCCGACCGATACGGCGTAGCTGGCGTGTTGCGTTGCTTGCGGCGCCGGGGTGGAATTGAGCGTATAAAAACGTTGAGGCGAAGAAGCACATCCTGCGGTTAAGACAAGGGCGGTTAAGAAAATAATGCCGGCGGCCAATCTATTCATTTTTAACTTCCTCCTTTTTCCCCCGGATGAGTGCTTCGGGATTTTTTTCCAGATACTCGGTCAGATTCCTTATTGCCTGCGCCGTTCTTGTAATTTCCGTCAGAGCTTCGCGCAATTGATGCTGCGTAGGCGCATCCTTGTTCACCAGCGTGGTATCGGCATTGGCCAAAACCTGCTTAAGTTGTTCCAGCGTATTTGTAAGTTCCGGAAGGGTCTCTTTATCGACGCGCAGGAGCAGTTTGTTGGTTATGGCCAACAGCGTCTTTGAACCCTCGCTGATTTCTTCGATGGGTATTTTTTCTATTTTGGCAAAAATGGTATTCAGTTTTTCCTGCAAATCCTCTAAATCGCTGGGCACGACGGGCATTTCCACAGGAGACCTGGCCCAGTCAATCTTCACCTTGGGCGCTTTCGGGAAGATATCCAGGGCCACATAAAGTTTTCCGGTTAACAGATTGCCGCTGCGCAGTTGAGCGCGAAGTCCCCGATCAACGGCATTTTTAACGAAGGAATGACGTTGCGTCTCGCTTAATACCTTTTCATGGATGACAGATTCATTTTGCAAATGCGTCATAAACCGGTTCGGATAAACGGCAATATCGACTCGTGGACGCACATTATTCTTTTGCGGCACGAACTCAAGAACAACGGAAGTGACCTCGCCCACGGGTAATCCAAAATATGTCACCGGCGCTCCGACATGAAGTCCGTTGAGCGTCTCATTGAAATACAGCACATAGGACGTGATCAATTTTTCAGGTTTGGCCATGGCCTCGAGGCGGCTGTTAAAAAGTGTAAAGACGGTTTTTTCACTTGCGGTTTTGGAATTTTCGGCAAGGGGCGGCGTTTCAAAAGCGATTCCACCTACCAGCATGGAAAGGAAGGACTGGGTACGCAGTGAAAAACCTTCCGATCCCATCGAAATGTCGATGCCGCTTGCCTGCCAGAAAAGGGTCTGATCGGTAACGTATTTGTCATACGGGGCACGCACAAAGACTTCGATATTGATGGAGTCGCCTTTTCCGGACAGATCATAACCGATGACCTGTCCCACGTTGAACTGGCGGTAATACAGGGGCGAGCCGTTTACAATGGAGCCGAGCGTCGTCGTTTTCAGCACGAAACGTTTGCCCTGTTCGTCAAAGGTTATGGGCGGCGGTATCTCGAGTCCGGTGAATGCTTGTTTTTCCTGCCGTGATTTACCGGGTTCCAGGCTGATGTAGTTACCGGAGAGCAGGGTGCCGATGCCGGAAACGCCACTGAGGCTGGCGCGCGGTTGTTCAATCCAGAATTTGGTGTCTTCGACAAGAAGTCCCGCTGCGCTTTTGTCGATTTTTGCCGTTACCACAACTTTCCGGAAATCTTTCGAAAGCTCGACTTTCGTGACGCGGCCGATATCAACTTCCTTGTATTTTACGAAGGTTTTGCCGATCTCCAGGCCTTCGGCCTTGGCAAAGGTTATGGTGATGGTCGGACCCTCCATTAAAATACGCTGAACCGCGATGCCGAGAGCGACGATTGCCGCGATGACCGGAATAATCCAGACGACAGATAATTTTTGATGTCTTCGGGGTACCGTTGTGGTTTCCGGTATATTTTTTAAATCGATGTTTTCAGTCACAAGCATCTCCTTTTTCATGAAGAGAATCCCAGATTAATCGGGGATCAAAGCTGTCGGCCGCCATCATGGTCAGCACGACTACGGCTGCAAAAAAATGTACGCCGGTGCCCGGTTTAACCGACATCAGCGGCTGCATCTGAATAAGGGCAACGGTAAAAGTAACGACAAATACGTCAAGCATGGACCATCGTCCCACAAAATCAACCAACCGGTACAGTTGCAAACGTTCGTGCCGGTCTTTGATGGAGCGGCGCTGAATCGTGACCAGCAAAAAGGCCAATGCCATTATCTTGGCCAGGGGAATCACCACGCTGGCGATCAGGACGATCAACGCCAAATGCCACGATCCCGTTTTGAAGAGGACGACGACACCACTGAGAATGGTGTCCTGCTCCGCTGACATCAGCGTGGTCGATGCCATGACCGGCAGCAGATTGGCCGGAATGAAGCAGATGATTGCCGCGATGATGAGTGCCCATGTGCGCTGAACGGCATGGTGCTTTCTCAGGGAAAGAGGTCTGCCGCAACGCGGGCAACGTCCGGGTTCATGGATGTTGACCGGCCTGGATACAAGGCCGCATGATTTGCAGGATAAAAGACCGATACGCTTTGCCGTAAGACGGCCATCCTGTTTTGACGGGCTGCTCACAGAGGGCAGGGCAGAAGGCACGTCCGGGAACTTCGGCGGCATGGAACCATCCGCCCAGGTCATTCGCTGCCATACCGTACGGGGATCGAAAACGACTGTCATTGCGGCAATCAGCACAACGAGGGCTCCGAGGGCAAACATGCCGATTTCGGGAATGACCGTTGCCACTTCCGCAATCTTAATCAAGGCCACCAGGATGCCGAGCAGCATTACCTCCACCATGGTCCATGTCTGGTGCCACTTGGACCAGATCAGCAGCCTGCCGACCCACGATGGCACAGGCGATTGTCGGGCTGCCAGCAGAATGGTAAACATGATTCCGATATGAATGGCGGGGGCTAAAACCGTGCAGAAGGCGACAAGCACAGCCGTGACCGGCTCGCCCGAGCGCCACATTTCCCGAGCGCCACCGAGAATGGTTGTACTGGCCTGGCGTCCCGAAATCGAAAGTTCCATGAGCGGCGACAGGTTGGCGACGATGAAAACGATAGCAGCCGTCAGCGTCAGCGCTGCTGACCATTCCAGCGAGTCAGGCCTGTTTGTGGCCAGCTTATGTCCACAACGTTTACACCGGGCTGCGGCACCCGGCGGCAGTTCAGAAATGCGCTGCAGCAGATCACAATCGAAGCAGGCAACAATGTTCTCAGAAAGATGGTTCATGGTTTCACCAAACTGAAGGACATTTTCTTCATAGCTCTTTTATCAATATCGAATGCTGAAACTGTTGAATTCACCTGTATAGGGTTCTTCTGTCATCAGCACTTCTGTGACCCGTGCTGCCGGTGGACCCGTGTGGCACCATTCCAGCATTTTATTCACATTGTCATCTTCGCCTTCGAATAAAGCTTCGACGCTGCCGTCGGCTCTGTTGCGCACCCAGCCGGTCAGGCCAAAACCGTTAGCCGCTCTTTGCGTTTCCGCGCGGAAGAACACGCCCTGAACACGGCCGCTGATATGTACATGGACTCTTTTCATGATGATGATCTGCCTGCAAGTTTCAAAAATTCTTCTTCACTGATAATCTTAATGCCGGCCGACCTGGCCTTGTCCAGTTTGGAACCCGGTTCGCTTCCCGCGACCACATACGTGGTTTTTTTTGTGACACTCGAATGAACTATTCCTCCAAGGTTTTCAACGATGGTTTTTGCGTCGTTTCTGCCGAGGGTGTCCATTGTTCCCGTGAAAACGAATGATTTGCCCGCTAAGGGCGCGTTGTTCTGAATTTCTTTTTTCTGAGGCACGACGCCCGCTTTGTTGAATTTCTGCATTACTTCAATATTCTTTTGCTGATGAAAGAATTCCAAAATGCTCGCTGCGATTTCCGGCCCGATTTCATTGATCGCCGTCAAATCTTCTTTCCCGGCTGACATCAGATGATCCATGCTGCCGAAATGATCCGCCAGAAGTTTGGCCGTTCGTTCGCCGACATGTCTGATACCCAGCGCGTACATGAATTTGTCCAGCGGAGGAATTTTGGATTTCGCTATCGCATCGATTAAGTTCTGCGCGGATTTATCAGCCTGTCTGTCCAGCGCGACGAGTTGTTCTTTCGTCAGGTAGTAAATGTCGGCGGGATCGGAAATTAATTTGGCATCAAAAAGCTGGGCGGAAACTTTTTCACCAAGGCCTTCAATATCCAGCGCGCCGCGGGACGCAAAATGACGGATGTGTTCTTTCAATTGCGCGGGGCAGGAAATATTGACGCAGCGGTGCGCCACTTCGCCCTCAAACCGGACAACTTCCGAGCCGCATTCAGGGCAATTGGCCGGCATCTTAAACGGAATAGCCGCCTGAAGCCGTTTTTCCAAAATAACCCGGACAACTTCAGGAATGACATCGCCGGCGCGTTGGATAACAACCGTGTCACCGATCCGCACATCTTTTTTGAGAACTTCATCTTCATTGTGCATCGTGGCGCGGCTGACCATGACACCGCCGACATTGACGGGTTCCATGATGGCCACGGGTGTCAGGGTTCCCATGCGTCCCACGCCGACCTGGATTTCTTTAACGACGGTGATCGCCTGGGCTGCCGGAAATTTGCAGGCCAGCGCCCAGCGGGGATTGCGGGAAACATTCCCGAGGGTTTTTTGGAGGGCCAGATTGTCAACTTTCAGGACGACGCCGTCAATTTCATAAGGCAGGTTTTCCCGCATGGCGCTGATTCGCTCAAAATATTGAATGCAGGCGTTAATATCCTGCGCCTGCTCAATGTGCGGATTGACCGGAAATCCCCATTGGGAAAGCATTTGCAGCCCTTCGCGGTGAGTCGAAAAATCAATGCCTTGAGCATTGCCGATTCCATAAAGATAAATACTGAGCGGACGGCGGGCGGTAATCCTGGAATCGAGCTGCCGCAGAGAGCCGGCGGCGGCATTGCGGGGATTGGCAAAAGGCTCTTCGCCATCTTGCGTGCGACGGATATTCAACTGGTGAAAAGGTTCCTTCTGAATATAAACTTCACCCCGTATCTCCATGAAAGAAGGGATGGGTTTGTCCGCTGCATGCTTCATTTTCAGGGGCAGGGAAGAGATGGTCTTGAGATTTTGCGTCACATCTTCGCCGATTGTGCCATCGCCTCGTGTTGCTCCCCGGGTAAAAATGCCGTTTTCATAAATTAGATTTACAGCGAGGCCATCCAGTTTAGGTTCGGCAACATACGAGATGTTTTCGACGCCAGATAACCGTTTGATACGACGATCATACTCCATGATTTCTTCATTAGAGAAAGCATTGGCAAGGCTGAACATCGGCGACGGATGCTGGAACGGTGAAAATTTCGCGAGCGGTGCGGCGCCTACCCGTTGTGTCGGTGATGAGGGGGAATATTCCTCCGGATAGCGTTCTTCCAGATCCTGAAGTTCGCGCATCAGGCGATCATATTCCGCGTCGGAAATTTCCGGAGCGTCCTGCTGGTAGTACCGCTGGTTATGATATTCGACGGTGCGTCGCAGCTCGGCGATACGTTTTAAATCGTCTTGTTTATCCATTACTTAACCAGCTTTAAATAATGTTTATCTTTAGGTGTTTTTAGTGTTGCTTTGATTTGTTTTGGATCGTTTTTCTTCAAGATATTTTCGTTGTAAATGGCATTTTTTGCCTTAACGGCATTGATGATCGAAAAAATAATGACGGCTTTTTCCCATTCGGGGGTTTGAGAAAATTGCTCGGCTTTTCTTTTGTATGGTTCCCACAGAGAAGTCAGAGAAGCCTCATCGATATGCAAAATCTTTTCAGCAATTTTATCCAGGGCATTATCCAATTTATTCATAATTAAAATAATATCTTTACCGGCTAATAAAGTCAATTTAAAGCTTCATTATATTTGGTTTTTTCTTAGCATCCCACGTCGCTGCGCTCCTGGGATAGTTCGATAAACCAATTTCAATGCGCTTCGCTTTTGAAATTGGGATCTCACTAATTTAAAGCTTGTAATTTTTATAGCTAATCGTTAAATAAACGCCCGAATGGTTTTTTCTTATGACGAACAGTAAAGTGAAAATAGGGGTTATTTCCGATACTCATCTGGATGACTACGATGAAAAGATGAGGAAGAGCATCGATGCGCATTTTGGCGACGTCGATATGATTCTGCATGCCGGTGATATGGTGGATATGCGGGTTTTGCGAATATTCGGCGATAAGGAAGTCCGGGCTGTGTGCGGAAACATGGATAACTACGCGATCCGTGAGAAATTTCCAGAACATTTGCTTTTTGAAATCAACGGGTTCAGGTTCCTGCTGATTCACGGTTGGGGATCACCGCGGGGACTGGAAGAAAGAATCGCCGACAAATTTAAAAATGTCGATTGCGTGGTTTACGGACACTCGCACCAGGCGGCCAATCACATCAAAGATAAGATTCTTTTTTTTAATCCCGGTTCGGCGGCGGACACTTTTTTTAACTCTACCCGCACCGTCGGCATATTAGAAATTGACAAAGAGATAGTAGGTAGGATAATTAAATTATAAAAGAGGTTGGTAGATTCAACAATGGAAACCATTTTCGCGCCCTGGCGCATGGATTATATTAAAGGCGAAAAACCGGACGGGTGTGTATTCTGCAAATGCTCCATCCGGTGCGATGATTATATTATTTATGAAGGTAAAACGTCATACGTGATGATGAACCGGTATCCGTATGTCAACGGTCACTTGATGATTATCCCGCAGAGGCACATCGGGAAAATAGAAGACCTCACCCGGGAGGAAAGAATCGAGATATTCGATCTTCTGGAAGTTGCCATCAAAGCGCTCAAAGAAGCGATGAATCCCGGCGGATTCAACATCGGAGCAAACCTCGGCAAAGCGGCGGGAGCCGGCATTGAAGAACATTTCCACGTGCATGTTATTCCACGCTGGGAAGGCGATACAAACTTTATGAGTGTGGTCACGGATGTCCGGGTGATTCCGGAAGCGCTTGAGAAGACGGTCGGCAATCTGACGCCACTTTTTAAAAAATATTGCAGGGAGGAATAAATAATGAGAATTTTTTACATGATTCTTGTTATCGTTTTTGCGTTATTTATCGTTACCTTTTCAAAACAAAATGACGTGGATATACAATTAAAATTTTATCACTATCTGCAAAATGTCCGGCCCATCCCGCTCTACATCCTGATTTTTGCATCCCTTCTGGTGGGCATCATTATTACGGCGTTCTGGGGGATTGTGGAACGTTTTCGTTTGAATCGCACCATCAGAAATCTCAACAGACTGGTTCGTGACCTGCGCAAGGAACTTGGCGCTCGCGAAAATCCGCCTATCGTTAATGACCAGCTCCCCAAAAAATAGTTTTTCATCTTTATCGCCTGAAGATTTCAGATTTCTTACCGACGCCAGTCTGGCCCGACTGGCCAAATGGCTGCGGCTGCTGGGCTACGACACGGTTGTGTTTCCCACAGAAGCCGGCCGGGAAATGCTGCGTCTGGCGGATAAGGAAGGAAGAATCGTCCTGACACGAAGACAGGACATGATCGAACGTCAGTTTGCCGGAACGCTTTTTTTGATTACGGATGTAATTGTCGGAAATCAACTGAACAGCGTTATCGAAAAATTTTCCCTAAAAATCGACCGTCAGAAAATGTTCAGAATTTGCCTGGAGTGCAATGAGAAATTAAATCCAGTTAGCCGGGAAGAGGTTCGCGATTTAGTGCCGCCTTACGTTTTTGAAAATTGCGAACAGTACAACCGGTGTCCGCGCTGCCAAAAAATTTACTGGATGGGAACGCATCCGCGCAACGCCTGGAGGTTTGTGGAACAGCATATTCCGCATTATCTTTCAAAAAGAGATTGACAAAATTGCTTTTCATAAGATATTAAGCCGAAAAAAGAAGAGTATGTTTCTTCTGTCATATTGTTTTCAGGACGAGAGAAAAAAGAGTAAGTCCTAATAGAAGCGAGCCACGGGCGTGGTCTTGCGCTTCTGTTAGGGCTTTTTTATTGACTTAAAAACTTGCTAAAAAGGAGAGAGAAAATGGATTTTCTGACTGTCTTGCGGGAAAGGCCGGTTATTGCCGCTTTCCGGGAACCGGAAAAACTTTGCATTCAGGCGCTCGAAAAAGTCGGCATCTTGTTGATTCTGGGAGGAAGCATTTTCGATCTTCCGGAGGTTGTCGAAACAGCCAGAAAGCACGGCAAACTGGTTTTTGTGGACATCGACCTTTTAAAGGGGATCGGCAAAGACCCCGCAGGTGTGCGTTATCTGGCAAAAGAAAGTCGCGTCCACGGCATTATTACAACCCACGGTTATCTGATCAAAAGCGCCAAGGAGGAAGGTTTGTTTTCCATCCAGAGAATTTTTGTTCTGGATTCCGAATCTCTTTCCGGCAGTCTCAATGCCATCAAGAAATCAAATCCGGATGCTGTTGATGTTCTGCCGGGAATCATTCTTCCTAAAATTATCCGGAAAATCAGAATAAAAACATCGGTGCCTTTGATTGCCGGCGGTCTGATCAATGAAGAAGAGGACATCCGGGAGATTCTTGCAGCCGGCGCAGTCGGCATTTCCACGACGGATCAACGACTCTTTAACTTTTCCGTCCGGAAGAAAGTTTGTCAAGGCATCAAGGATCAGGAAGCGCCGGCTGATGATACATTAAAAAGTACGGTTCACGCGACAGCAAAACGCACCAAAGTCAAAGGATAATGCCATGAAAAAAAAATACATCCTGGCATTGGATCAGGGCACGACAAGTTCAAGAGCCATACTTTACGACGCCGACGGGCAGGTTGTGAAAATAGCTCAAAAAGAATTTATGCAGATCTACCCGAAGGCGGGCTGGGTGGAACACGATCCGATGGAAATATGGGGTTCGCAAAGCGGCGTCGTCAGCGAGTTACTCGCCACAACAGGCATTGTTGCCGAAGAGATAGCCGCGATTGGCATTACGAATCAGCGGGAAACGACCATCGTCTGGGATCGGAAAACGGGCAAGCCGGTTTATAATGCGATCGTGTGGCAATGCCGGAGAACGGCGGAAATCTGCGATGAACTCAAAGCGTCCGGCCTGGAAACATACATCCGGCAAAATACGGGACTGGTGCTGGACGCTTATTTTTCCGCCACCAAACTCAAATGGATTCTGGACCATGTCGAAGGCGCACGGGTCAAAGCGCTGCAGGGCGATTTGCTGTTCGGCACGGTTGATTCATGGCTGATCTGGAATCTGACGCGGGGAAAAGTCCATGTGACGGATTATTCCAATGCCTCGCGCACGATGCTTTACAATATCCATACCCTCCAATGGGATACGCATATTTTAAAAGAACTTGATATCCCTGTCTCGATGCTGCCGGCTGTAAAACCGTCCAGCGCTTTTTACGGACATACGGATTCCCGGATATTCGGAGCGGAGATTCCCATTGCCGGAAATGCGGGGGATCAGCAGGCGGCTCTTTTCGGTCAGGCCTGCTACGAGCCCGGCATGGTCAAGAATACTTACGGTACCGGTTGTTTCATGCTGATGCAAACCGGTGAAAAAGCGGCCGTGTCGCAAAACGGTCTTTTGACAACCATTGCCTGGGGAATAAACGATAAAGTGAATTATGCCCTGGAAGGAAGCATTTTTATCGCGGGCGCTGCGATTCAATGGCTGCGGGATTCTCTGCATGTGATTTATGACGCCCGTGACAGTGAATATTTCGCTGCCAAGGTTCCGGATTCGCAGGGCGTTTATGTTGTCCCCGCATTTACGGGATTGGGTGCGCCGTATTGGGACATGTATGCCCGGGGAGCGATTTTGGGGATCACGCGCGGCACAACGCGTAATCACATCATCCGGGCAACCCTGGAGTCGGTTGCGTACCAGACACGGGATGTCCTGGAACTCATGAGTACGGAATGCGGCATTCATCTGTGTGATCTGCGCGTGGATGGTGGAGCGTGCGCCAATAATTTTCTGATGCAGTTTCAAGCCGACATTCTGGGTGTGCCGGTTGAGCGACCGCAGATCATCGAAACCACGGCGCTGGGTGCGGCGTATCTGGCCGGTCTGGGAGTAGGATTCTGGAAAGATCAGAAAACGATTGCCGAGCGCCGCAAGGTGGACCGTAGATTTCACGCCGGCATGAACGAGGAAAAACGAAGTAAACTTTACGATAAATGGAAAAAGGCAGTGGAGAGAGCCAGACACTGGGAAGAAGAGTGAGGCGGAAGGAACAATCCATGATCAAGACAGATGTCATTATTATCGGCGGAGGGGCAACCGGGTGCGGCATAGCAAGGGATTTGACGCTGCGCGGTATCCCTCATTGTTTGATTGAAAAGGGAGACTATGCAGCGGGCGCCACAGGCGCGTGTCACGGGTTGCTGCATAGCGGGGGGCGCTATGTTGTGTCCGATCCCATTGCGGCAAAAGAGTGCTATGACGAAAACATGATTTTGCGCAGGATCGGACACAAATGCGTTGAACAGACCGGCGGCCTTTTTGTGCGTTTACCGGGAGATTCCCGGCGCTATCGCGACCTGTTTCTTAGAAAGTGCGCTGAAACAGGCATTCCCGCGGAAACCATTTCCGCGACCCTCGCTCTCGAAAGGGTTCCGCTTTTGAATCCTGAAATCGAAGAAGCCGTCGTTGTGCCGGATTGTTCGGTCGATCCTTTCCGGCTCTGCATTCTGAATATCAAAACGTCACAATTGGCCGGTAACCCGGTTTTGACGCATCATCGTGTTGCGGAAATTATGAAATCTCACGGCCGCTGCGTTGGTGTGAAAGCGGTTGATACGCTGACCGGGGAAATCAAAAGCATTTACGGAAATATGATTGTGAATGCCGGAGGCGCGTGGTCCCATCAGATCGCATCCCTGGCCGGTTGCGCCGTGCCGATCACACTGTCCAAAGGCTCGCTGATTATTGCCAATCACCGTTTGAGCGATATGGTTCTCAACCGGTTACGGCCGCCGTCGGACGGCGATATTATTGTGCCGAATGAAACGGTTTGTCTGGCCGGAACAACTTCTCTTGTCGTAGCTCATCCGGAAATGAACAACGTGAGTGCGCCGGAGGTCGATTCCATTATGAATGAAGCCGGAAGCATGGTGCCGCGTTTTACGCAGACACGCATCATTCGCTCTTTCGCCGGCGTTCGTCCACTCCTGACGTCGTCCAAGTCCGATTCCAGAGAAATATCACGCGGCTTTCAGATTATCGATCATGAAAACGGCTTATACAGCATTGTCGGCGGTAAGTTGACCACGTTCCGTTTGATGGCGGAGAAAATGGTGGACACCATCATGAATGCTTTTGAATTGAAACGAACCTGCGAAACGGCGGAAAGGCCGCTGGACGGGCAGGATGAACTCAGTGGTTATCCGCTCGCCAAACGCCTTGAACATATGAAAGATGTCATTTGTGAATGCGAACTTGTCCGGAAAAAAGACATCGATTGTGCGATTCGGCAGAACAACACCGCTCATGTCGGAGACATTCAACACATCACCCGCCTGGGGATGGGCTCGTGCCAGGGCGGCTTTTGTACGTTTCGCGCTATCGGCATCATGCAGGAAATGAAAATGCAGACGACGCAACAGTCTTTGCATACGCTGCGGGATTTTCTCCAGAAGCGCTTCAAGGGGTTTCGTTGTGTTTTATGGGGAGATCAGTTGCGGGAGGAACAACTGGTGGAATATATTTACCGGGGGATCCTGGCCATGGGTGAATCATCATGAGCATTGCTGAATACGATGTTATTGTGATCGGTTCGGGCATGGCCGGTCTGACGGCAGGCATACAACTCGTCCGGAGCGGATTGCATGTGGCCATGGTGACGTCCGGTGAACCGACGGTTTGTCTTTCTACCGGCTGCATTGATTTTTGCGCCGGTGAATCACCGATGCAGGCAATATCAGCGTTACCAGCAAATCATCCTTTTTGCCTGGTTCCATCCGCTCAATTGTTGCGTGTGCAAAATGATTTTCTGGACATCATGGCCCAAAAGGATTTGCCCTACACGGGGTCTCTTGAAGAGAATCGCCGGATTCTCACCTCGCTGGGAACATCCAAAACAACCTGCCTTGTTCCCGTAACCATGCAGGCGGCGCCGCAAGATCCTGACGAAGCCGTTCATGTGGTTACTTTTCAAGGACTCAAAGATTTTTATCCGGGTTACATCATGGAAAAACGCGCCGCCTCTTTTTCGGTGTTTGATGCGGGTGTCGATACAACCATGGGGATTGCCGCTCAATTTGAGCAGGAAGATTTTCGGGAAACATTTCTTTCGTGGCTGACAAAACAAAATATCCGGGAAGGAAAAATAGCCTTTCCCGCCGTTCTGGGGATGGAATCCGCCTTTTCAATCTTAAAACAGATCGAAGACGTCATGGCGCGTCCCGTTTTTGAAATACCCACGCTGCCGCCATCCATGCCCGGCCGGAGGCTTTTTAACGCCATGAAAGATTATTTCCGCAGCATTGGCGGTGAGATTTACTGGAACTGGGAGGTTGCCGGTGTAGAAAAAAGCAGCACGATGGTGGAAGGCGTTTATACCATTACACATGGCCGGCCCAATAGCCTGCATGCAAAGGCCTTTATTCTGGCAACCGGTTCATTTGTCGGCGGCGGTCTCTGGGCTCATCGCAATGCCGTTGAAGAAAAAGTATTTGATCTGCCCGTTTACACGCCCGAGACGCGGGAAGAGTGGTTTGCCGGGGATTACTTTTCACCGCATCACGGAATCAGTGAAGCCGGTGTGGTTGTCCATGATGATTTTCGGCCGGGCGATTGTTCTCTGCAGAATCTCTTTGTGTGCGGAGGGATCCTGGCTCACGCCCGGATATTGCATCAAGGGTGCGGCAACGGACTGGCCCTGGCGACCGGTTATGCAACGGCACTTTCCTGTGAGGATTATTTGAAATGAAATTTGAACATTGTATTCGCTGTACCATCTGTGTGGAAAACTGCCCCGTTTTCCGTGTTAACCCTGAATTTCCCGGACCTAAACAGGCCGGACCCGACAGTCAGCGTTTTCGGAACGAACGGGAGAAGGCGGTCGATGACTGGGTGTTTTTATGCAGCCAGTGCAAACGCTGTGAAATGGCTTGTCCCTGCGGCGTTGAACCCGCGCAGATCATCCTGAAGCAGCAACAGCGCTGCGGCCTGGAACATGCCCGCAAACCGGCACGTTTACTTTTTGCCAATAACTATTATTTGAGCATGCTGGGATCATTCACCGCTCCCGTCACCAACAGGATCGTTAAAACAAAAGCGGGGAAAAAAGTTCTTAACGCCATGGGGATTGCAACGAACGTACCCTTTCCCAAATTCAGTGTCCGCAAATTGTCACAGGAAAAGAAAATGCGGGGTAGACAGAAAAGAAAAGTCGCATTTTTTTACGGATGCTTCCTCAACTTTTACCGGCCGGACATCGGCAAAAAAATCATCCATTGGTTGAGGAGTATGAAGGTTGATGTCGTATTGCCGCCGCAATGGTGTTGCGGTCTTCCGGCGCTGGGCAACGGCAACTTGTCTCTGGCCAGATCTTTTGCGCAAAAGAATGTGGAATCGCTGTCGCGCTATGTTGATGCCGGCTACGATATTATTTACAGTTGCACATCCTGCGGTTTATGTTTGCTGGAAGATTATCAGGGCGTCATGAATATTCCACAAGCCAGGAAAATTGCCGAGCATACGTACAACCTGTACGAATACGTTCTGAAGTTGATGGCGGACGGTTATGTTCAGCCGGAATTTGGCGAGGTAAAGCATGACGTGGCCTACCATATTCCCTGTCATTTGCGTGCGCTGAAAATCGGTTATCCGGCCGCGAAACTGATGGCGATGATTCCGGGGCTTACCTGCCATGTTCTGGATGATGCGTGCTGCGGATTATCCGGCAGCTACGGTTTTAAACAAAGCAATGAAGCGTCTGCAACCCGGTTGGGCTTAAAGGCAACAGGCTTGATTGAAAAAACAAAAGCACAAATGGTGATGGCTGACTGCGGTTCCTGCCGCATGCAACTGGAAAAATTCTCCGGACGGGATGTTTTCGATCCGGTAGAAATTATTTACAAGTCTCTGTCGGTACAACAACTGAATACATAGAAAATCTGGAGGTAAGTATGTCGATTAAAATCGCAATTAATGGATTTGGCCGAATAGGCCGTCTGGTCTTACGCAACGCGTACCAGGACAAAAATCTTGAATTTGTTGCCATCAATGATCTGGCGGATGCGAAAACGCTCGCCCATCTGCTGAAGTACGATTCCATTTACGGCCGCATGGACGCTGATATTCAAACGGATCATCAATCCATCATGGTAAATGGGAAAAAAATTAAAACATTCACGGCCCGGACGCCGGATATGCTGCCGTGGAAAGATCTGGGTGTGGATGTTGTCCTGGAAAGTACCGGAAAATTCACAGACCGTGAAGGAGCGGAAAAACACCTTCATGCCGGGGCAAAAAAAGTGATTATTTCCGCGCCGGCAAAAAATCCGGATGTTACCATCGTCCTGGGTGTCAATGCGGAAGCCTATGATGCGCGCAAACATCATGTCGTGTCGATGGGCTCATGTACAACCAACTGCCTTGCTCCGATTGTCAAGATCCTGCATCAGGAATTCGGGATAGAAAGCGGCTTGATGACGACCGTTCATGCTTATACGAATGATCAGGTGGTGCAGGATGAGCCGCATAAAGATTTGCGCCGGGCTCGCGCTGCGGCGCTTTCCATGATTCCGACAACGACTGGCGCCGCCAGGGCTATTGCGGAAGTTATTCCAAGCATGAAAGGCAAACTGGACGGCCTTGCCATTCGGGTGCCGACACCCAATGTTTCTCTTGTTGATTTTGTCGCGACCCTTTGCCGTGAAACAAACAAACAGGAAATAAATTCCAAACTAAAATCTTATTCTGAAGGTCCCATGAAAGGCATTCTCTGGTGTTCCGAAGAGGAACTGGTTTCCCGGGATTTCAGCGGAGACAGCCATTCGTCGATTGTTGATCTGCCTAACACGACGGTCATTGGCGGGAAAATGGTTAAGATTCTTTCCTGGTACGATAATGAATGGGGATTCGCCAGCCGGATGAAGGAGTTGTTGAGTTTCGTTTTGAAATAAACCGGATCCTGGGCAATTTAGATTCAATAAACCACGGTGACGGTACTCACAAACCGGCTGATGTCGTCCAGGATGTCGTTCGGGTTTTCCTGAGTGGCGCCGGACGCCGCATCCTGCAAGCGCAGAAATGACTCCGTCAGGGGTGTAACGCCGCAGTTGGCGGAAGCGCCTTTGAACCCGTGGGCAAGGCGTTTCAGGGTTTGTTTGTCGTCCGTGGTCACGGCGTTGCGCATGGCGGGCATTTCGCCCATGATTTCACGAAAAAGCTCCGGAATGATCAGGTTGAGATCAGGATCGGCGTAGAACACCGGTTTCGGGTTTTCATCAGGGTCGGCCGGGCTTTTTTTGTCGGACAGCGTGACATATTGCGACAAGGTACGGAGCAGATGCTCGCGTTTGAGCGGTTTGGACAGAAATGCCTGAATACCGGCGGATGATGCGAGCGCGTGATATCCGGAAAAATCATGGGCGGAAAGCATGATGACGGTAACGGATTTGATGCCTTCCTGCTGCTCCCAGTCACGGATGGCGCCAACAGCATCGAACCCGTTCATTTCAGGGAGTTCGACATCCATGAGGATCAGATCATGTCGTTTTTCCCTGTAGGATTTCACAGCGGAAAGTCCATCACCCACGCAGTCGATGACAAGGTTAAACGCTGAAAGATAATGCGT
>CAYZLL010000018.1:0-6397 GCA_964479225.1 uncultured Smithella sp. | reverse complement strand
CTGATTGTCAGCCGGACTTCTCCGTGACCGGTGAATTTGATGCCGTTGCCAATCAGATTGATCAGGATCTGGCTGAGCCGCGTGGCATCGCCCATCACCCATGCGGGGCCGGACTGTTCAAAAGAATCGAGACCGGTCAGTGCAAGCGTTAATCCTTTTTCCCGGGCCAGGCTTTCCATGACGGCAATCAGCCGTCTGATCCGCGCGGGTAGATCAAACGCTTCATGATTGAGTTGAATCTGACCCGCTTCGATCTTGGAAAAATCGAGAATGTCGTTGATGACGGTCATCAGGTGTTCTCCGGCATGAGAAAATATTCTCAGGTATTCACTCTGTTCCGGATTCAACGGCGTGCGGGTGAGAAGATCGCCCATCGCTATGATGGCGTTTAACGGTGTCCGGATTTCGTGGCTCATGCGCGCCAGAAAATCGCTTTTCGCCCGGGTCGCCTTTTCGCTTTTTTCATACAGAACGGCGTTATGCACGGCAACAGCCAACTGGTTTGTATGCTGCTCGAGCATATTCAATTCTGCATTCGTTATCGGAGAAAACGCTGACACGGACGTGAAAAACACGGCTCCCGCGAGTTCGTTTTTGATCATCAACGGGAAGAGGATCAACGATGAAAACGGTGCGATGACATAAAGGCCGTCCAGAAGCATGCCGAATCCCTGTTGCGGCTGAAATCCGGAAATCACCAGAGGAGTACCGGCCAATCGTCCACCGGCGAACCCGGTCTTTTCTTCGGCGACGGAATTGGCAAAGGTGAATATCCGGTCTTTGTCATTGTCGCTCAGATGCTGTCCGTATGCGCGATACAGTACAAACCGGTCATCGTCGGCACGTTTCATGACCACGGCGACCATATCATAAGAAAAACGGTCTGACAGCGAGTTGCGGAAAGCCGCCATAACTTCATCCAGATCCAGAGTAGAACTGATCGTCTGAATCAACCGGTTCATGTGGGTGATGTCCCGCAGAGCGTCACTCAGTTCGCTCGTTCTTTCTTTCACCTGTTCCTCAAGTCCCTGGAGCAGACGGGCGTTTTCGATATAGGGTCCCAGAATCAGTCCTGTTTTCGCAATAAAAGATTTTTCTTCTTCCGAATACGCGGTTCCGTCCGCTTTCGGGTAAAACAACATCAAAGCCACACGGTTTTCCTCGAAAAAAACAGGACAGATAATTTCCACGTCTTTTAGCGGATGGTCAACCGGAAGTTGAATGCCACGCATGATAACGTTTTCCTCGATCTGTTCCCTGTCCAGAATTTCATGCTGAGTTCCGCAGAGGTCGAGGACCTGTCTGTCAAGAGCAAGAGGTTGGGGCATGACGGAGTCACACACGGCGCTGTCTTCTTTTATCCATGCCGTCTCCGGGTTTTGCCGAATCCATCCCTTGAACCCTTCTTCATGGTCTGACTTGAAACAGATGGCGAACCGGCCGGCCTTGAGATCGCGGAGCATAAACGTTGACAGCTCCATAAAAATTTTCTTCCGGGTGTGGAGCCGGGAAATTATTCCGGGCAGTTCTGAAAAAATCTCCTCGAGCACTTCCTTCTGACGCACCAGAAAAAGGGACAGAACGGCTGTCATGCCTTTGTCTGTCAGACGGTAGGCGAATACCCACAGGATAATGCCAGTAAAAAACAGGGAACCGGACAAGGACAGGGAAGATACCGTTCTGAGCACAAACGCCGTCAGCCCGAAAATCACCAGCATGCCTGTCCAGTACAGCATGGTGTTCAGAACACTGAGGGCTTCCTTGATGTTTTGCCGAAACAGCGTGTATCCGAAAAAACCCAATGGAATGATGATGAGATTTGCTCCCGGATAGACATCCACACCGTACATGGACGCGATGGTTGCTCCGACCAGGATTATTGTGGCGATAAAGATCAGCAGGAAGAATAGCAGGTCCTGCCGCTTTCTTTGAGTCGGTGCACGCAACGCACCGGAGACCAGAACATACAGGCTTGCGCCGCATGATGTCAGAATCAGAAAAATGAAATATTTGAAAGAAGGTCCCGCTGTTGCGATGACGCCCCAGGCGTTGTCGTGCATTCCGGAAATGAATCCTGAAAAGGGAAGTTCGCCGAGCAGCAGAAAACCGCCGACGTAGAGTCCGATTCTAATCAATCTGGAAACCTTTTGCCTGACAATCATTTCCACCAGGTGTAGTTGAAGCGCCGGCAGAAAAACAACGAAGATGTGGTAAAGCCGGTTCAGAGTGGTGGCTTTTTCCGTGTCGGTCAGGAAGGTGTTGAACACCATCACCAGGGTCAGCATGGCGTAAATCTGGCAGATCAGTCCGAACAAACGAGCGCCCACATGAACGTGGCCCATACGCAGGGCGATTCCGGTCAGGAACAATAGGCCGACAGACGAAATCAGGGGAGGCATTCCGCTGGAAGCAATCCGGTTGGTCAGATAGCCGGAAGGCAGAGACGAAATGGCCATGAGAATCATAAACGGCAAAAGAACATATCCGCCGTAGATCATCATGCGGACCAGGCTGCCGGTGATTCGGCGCCGGGAATAGATATTGATGTGGACAATTTGATGCCGGAACACGCCGTATGCCGTCAGCAGAACAGGGATGAACATGAAGCTGCCGAAGGGATAAAGGTCGATTCCATTCATGGCCGGAATATTGGACATTTGCAGTAGGGCGACAGACAGGGCGCCGGCAATGAAAAAGATATATCGTCTTCTGGTTGCCTCATCACAAGTTTTGAATACTTTACGGATGAGAATGAAACAGCCTCCACAAATTTCCGCAAGCGCCACCAGGGCAAACACGTTGAACCCCGGACCCCCGATAGCCAGAAATCCCCAGGAGTAAGCCTTGACGCCCGTCAGATAGAAACCGGTTTGGGTGATGGAAGTAAATAGAAAACTCAGAATGTAGCAGACATAGACCCAGCGCTTGGGCAGTCCTACAAAATAATGCAGAAAGTGAGCGTACAGCCCGAGCTGCATTACCAGAAAAAAATGGTCCATGCGACTGATCTGCACGGCGGCCAAAGGGTCGCGGATGATCATCAGGATTCCGACATCCAGACTGAGAAATCCCCACAGGGCGCAGATGGCGCCGAAGATCACCGTTCCGATTTGACGGTTGCTGTTCTGAAAGCAGAAGGTCGCCAGAATGAAACATACAAGAAAAGAGATCACAGCGGGAAGAGCCGATGTCAGCAGGCGTTCCATCAAATTGGGGTGCAGGATCGTCTGGCTGAAAACGCCGCAGAAGATCATAGACAGGACAAGCGGAGTCCAGACCAGAGCGGTTAGAAAATCAGGGATAAGCCCGTAGGAAAACCATCCCTTGTTTTCCAGGATCCCGTAACGCAGAACCCCGTAGGTGAACAGCGCCATGGGGATGAAACCGAAGCATCCCGGAGGGTAGATGTCCACGCCCATCAGGGGCAGGCAGTTCAACAAGGTGAGAAACATGGTGGGCATAAGCCCGATGATGATATAGCCGCTTTTTTGACGGAGGATACCGTTCCCGCTGCTGATGGCCTCTCTGTATTTAGAAAAAACGATCCAGGTATAAGCAGCGAAAAAGAACACCGCCAATCCGCCGAAGAACACCAGCGCGGGGCCGGCTTCGGGGAACTGTCCGTAGGATGTCTGGATGACGCCTGTAAAATAATACCCGCTTTGGGTAAGCACGGCGGCGACGGCGCTCATGGCGTACACCAGCCGGATCCATTGTTGTCCCTTCTTAATGTTCAGCGCGGTATGGATATAATGAATAAGCACGGGTGCAAAAAAAACATAACACAGATGAGTGATTCTGGACCAGACGAGGATCAGGGTAGGGGAGTTGACCGCGAAACTTCCGATCAGATTGAGCGACAGAGCGATCTGGAAAATGCAAAAAAGGCTGAAAAGGCGGTTTTCTAATTTCCGGACTCCTGCCCGAATGGTCAGGGAAAGCAGAAAGATGAAGATCAGAAGTGTCAGGACAGGCGGCAAAGCGTTCGGGAAAAGCTGGTCCAATCCGGTGTATGTGGTCATTGAATCTCCTTACTTTTCCGTCAAAATCAACGGTTTTTTAACCGTTTGTTCAATGCGGGCTGGGAGATGCCCAATAAAGCCGCGGCCTTTGTCTGGTTTTTTCCCGCGCGTCGCATGGCTTCGGCAACTAGTTCATCGGTGACTTCCCGAATGGTCGGCAGAGGGTCGGGGAACTTGATGCTTTTGGGGGATAACGAATCCGGCGGATCAGTTTCTGCAAATCCGGAAAGTTCCGAACCGACGGTGAGATCTTGTTTTCTTTCCGGCCGGAAATGAGCGGCCAGGCAGTAGGGCTTGAAATCCTTCACGGAAAGTGATTCACCGTTATTGCGGCTGACGGCGTCAAATATCATGTTCTGGAGTTCCCGGATGTTTCCCGGAAACAGGTATGTTTCCAGGAATGCGCCGGCGCTTAATGTAATCGCCGGTGCTGCTTTTCCGAGACGGGCAGCGGCGTTCCGGATGAAAGCCCGGATCAGTATGGGGAGGTCGCCATGCCGCTCGCTTAAGGGAGGCATATGGATATGATGTGTTTTGAGCCGGTAGATGAGATCCACACGAAATTTCCCGCTTTGCTGAAGCTTCCAGATATCCTCGTTGGTGGCGACGACAATCCGGGCGTTGCTTTTTTTTACAACATCACTTCCGAGAGGCAGGTATTCCCCTTCCTGCAACAAACGCAGTAGCTTTACCTGAGATGGAGAGGACAGGTCTCCGATTTCATCCAGAAACAATGTGCCTCCGGCAGCTTTCTCAATCAGGCCGGCTCTCTGGGTGTCCGCTCCCGTGAACGCGCCTCTGGAATGGCCGAAAAGGGTATCTGAAAATACCGCGTCGTCGAGTCCCGCGATATTCACGGACACCATATCGCCCTTCAGGCCGCTGACCCGGTGAATGGCCCTGGCGGTTAATTCCTTTCCCACGCCGGTGTCGCCGGTAATCAACACAGGTTCTCTGCTTTTCCCCATGGCTTCGATGTATTTGAAAATCCTGAACATGGCATCGTTCTGGGTGATGATGTCGGCAAAGGCTTCCGGTGTGGCCAATTGATCCGGTGCTTCGATAATTTTTTTGAGCGCCCAGTTTTCCGATTGGAGACGACTGAAAGAAAGCGCCCTGGAAATGGTGGAACTGAACAGATCCTTGTCCACCGGTTTGGTAATATAATCGAAAGCACCCAGGCGCATGCATTGGACGGCCGTTTCAATCTCGCTCACATCGGTGATGATGATAACCGGAATAACCTCGTTGAATTCCTTGATTTTCTCAAGTAGCTCGCGGCCGTCTATATGCGGCATCCTCAAATCAAGCAGGATGATCTCCACAGACTGCCGGGAGATAAGCTCCATCACCTCGCGACTGTCCTTAACAGTCATCACCTTTTCTATTCCTTCCTTTTTCAGAAGGCCGGACAGATAAAGAAGATTGGTCTGGATATCGTCAACAATGAGGATGGGATGTTCTGGCTGTTGCATTTTTTATTTTTCCTGTCTATATAATATTAGTTATAAATATAACAATAGCTATAATCATTCAATCTATTAATATAATAGAGTATTATCATTATTGTGAAATCAGTATATCAATTATAATAACATTTGTTATGATTATGCGAAATGATTCCTACCTTGAAAAACGTTAAATTTCAACAGTTTTTTTTGGCACATAATTAGCATTCAACTGGATTAAGCAGAATCTTGTTGTACATTTATCTGTAAATATGAAGGAGGGTAAAGCATGAAAAAAGCGGCTTGGATAATTAGAATGCGATTATGGTGTCATTCAATGATTTTCAAAAACCTTTTACTTGTTCTGATGGTTGCAACAATAGGATTCATTGTTGCGCCGGGTGTCAGCCAAGCCTCAAGCGTGCCCATGAACGCCAGTGGTATTTACAGCGCAACCGCCGATGATGGCAGCAAGATCTTTTTGTATCGCTATGCGCCCTATACAACAGGCACCCCGCAGTTCCGCAGCAATGGAACGCCAATCGTAATTTTTCCGGGTGTCATAGGGAATATGAATGAGTTTCTTTCCTGCACCCCCCCGGATAAGGTTAAAGCTTACAGTACCGTCTATGTTCCGCCTGTTTCCAGTGCTCCGGCCTGGGCCTTGAACGCAACAGGAACGGATTATGAACCATATATCAAAGCTGACAAGATGCGTTATTACAGTCTGGCTCATTATCTGTGGCTCCAGGGTTACGACCCGTGGTTTGCCAATTATCGGTTTACAGGTCGCGCTCCGGTACGCAGCACAGGGACTAATAATGCGGCCATGACAACTCTCGATATGTGGGCCACACTTGATACCCCCGCCGCCATCGCCAAAGTAAAGGCGGTTACCGGAAAGAAAATGTTCATCGGCGGACATAG
>CAYZLL010000017.1:0-30269 GCA_964479225.1 uncultured Smithella sp. | reverse complement strand
CCGTTGCCAAAGAAATTGAACTGGAAGATAAATTTGAAAACATGGGCGCGCAGATGGTCAAAGAAGTCGCCAGCAAAACCAGCGACGTCGCCGGTGACGGCACCACCACGGCAACCCTCCTGGCACAGGCCATTTATCGCGAAGGCGTTAAAGCCGTCGCAGCAGGCAGCAACCCCATGGATGTCAAACGCGGTATCGACAAAGCTGTCGAAACCGTCGTCAAAGAACTCAGCAAGATGAGCAAACCCACCAAAGATCAGAAAGAAATCGCCCAGGTCGGCACCATTTCCGCAAACAACGATGAAACCATCGGCAACATCATCGCCGGCGCCATGGATAAAGTCGGCAAGGAAGGCGTTATCACGGTTGAAGAAGCCAAAGGTCTGGAAACTGAGTTGGAGATCGTCGAAGGTATGCAGTTTGACCGCGGTTATCTTTCTCCTTACTTTGTGACGAATGCCGACAAAATGCTGGTCGCTCTGGATGACGTTTTAATTCTCATTTACGAAAAGAAAATCAGCGGCATGAAAGACCTGCTGCCGATTCTGGAACAAATTGCCAAGATGGGCAAACCTCTGCTCATCATCGCGGAAGACATCGAAGGCGAAGCGCTGGCGACCCTGGTGGTCAACAAGATTCGAGGCACCCTGCATGTGGCAGCCGTTAAGGCTCCCGGCTTCGGTGATCGCCGCAAGGCCATGCTGGAAGACATCGCCATCCTCACCGGCGGCAAGATGATTTCCGAAGACATGGGCTACAAACTGGAAAACGTGAAACTGGAAGATTTGGGACGCGCCAAGAAAATCACCATTGACAAAGACAACACCACGATTATTGACGGCGCCGGCAAACGCGCTGACCTCGAAGCCCGCGTCAAACAGATCCGCGCTCAGATCGAAGAAACCACGTCCGATTACGATCGTGAAAAACTTCAGGAAAGACTGGCCAAACTGGTTGGCGGTGTTGCCGTTATCAAAGTCGGCGCTGCGACCGAGTCCGAAATGAAGGAAAAGAAAGCGCGCGTCGAAGACGCTCTGCACGCGACCCGTGCGGCTGTTGAAGAAGGAATTGTTCCCGGCGGAGGCGTTGCCTATCTGCGCACGCTGCCCGCACTGGCCAAGATGGATCTTGCCGGCGACGAACAGATCGGCGTCAACATCGTCAAGAAAGCCATTGAAGAGCCCATCAAAATGATCGCCTGCAATGCCGGCCTCGAGGGCAGCATTGTTGTCGAAAAAGTAAAAGAGAAGAAAGGTTCCTTTGGTTTCAATGCCCGCACCGACGTATATGAAGATATGATCGCAGCCGGTGTTATTGATCCGACCAAGGTGACCCGCTTCGCCCTGCAGAATGCGGCTTCCGTTTCCGGACTGCTGCTCACCACGCAGTGCATGATTGCCGACAAGCCTGAAGAGAAAGGCGCCGGCGGTGGAATGCCCGGAATGCCTCCCGGCGGCGGATACCCCGGAATGGGCATGTAAAAATAAGAAAAGGCCAATAGTTTGAAGGCCGAAGGTAAAAAAATGAAAGCCCCTTGTCCGATTGGACAGGGGGCTTTTTAAATGGTTGTTTGTCAGTTGCTTGTAATAGGCGCAGCGGGAGTCTCACGATTGAAGGTCTTTTCCCTGATCGTCAAACCGTCAATCTGTCTGCACAAGGATCAAGAAATTTTATCTTGTAAATTATGTGGAGTTTGGTATCTTGTTCAAAATTTTCCACTCACTCATTTCAAAGCGGAATCAAACATAACGAAGGAGAAAAAACATGACGAGAAAAAGAACAATAAAATATGTCCTGATAGTTTTTTTGCTTTTACCCTTATTATCTCTTGCTGATGCGCAGGAATATAAAGGCATAAAGGGGATTTATTTGCAGGACGGGACTGCTGTTGAGGGACAGATCATCTTTATGAGTGCCGATGTCGTGAAAATTCGCTCTAAAGATGGCAATGTATGCTCATATTCTTTTATAAAAGATGTTGAATCGTTTATCAGGGAAGGTGATGCCGTCGAATCGGATTTGGACAGCCGTAACAAGGAAGCTGAGCCGAAATATGTCCGGGCCGGCGGTCTTCCGGAAATCAAGATTGATAAAAATATTTCAGACTGCGGAAGCTTCTCCGCTTTGAAAAAACAGGGTGCCGCGGCGAAACCTTGTGCCCAGACGCCTGTCGAAGAATCTCAGCCCGGGCCGGTTGCTGAAAAAATTCCCGCAACAGCCCCGGTAAACGAAAAGACGACCATAACGCTGAATGTGGAATTCGATGCCAATAAAACCATTGTCCAGGAAAAATATTATGAGGATATCAAAAGAGTTGCCGATTTTCTGAAAGAACATCCCGAGGCAACAGCCGCAATCGAAGGCCATACAGACAACGCAGGTAATGATGCTTTCAACAAAGCCTTATCCGAAAAGAGAGCAAACAATGTTCGACAGTACATCATTGACAAGTTTGGTATAGATGGACAACGCATTACAGCGGCTGGTTTTGGCGAGGAGGTTCCGGTTGCCAGCAATGACAGTGCGGCAGGACGTCAGAAAAACCGCAGGGTCGAAGCTGTTATCGAAACACAAAATTAAGTTTTATTTTATCACTGATCTAAAAAATCTAAAGCCAGTTTCGCGAGGGTCTGCCGCGAAACTGGCTTATTTGTTTATAGAATGGTATTTATCTGTATGTTAATTTCTTTAACGCTTCGATGCGGTCATCCAGAGGCGGATGGCTCATGAAAAGAAGTTTAAAGCCGCTTGAAGAAGGCTTGCCGCTGATGCCGAACGCGGCCATCTGTTCCGGCAGGGGTTCCGAAACACCTCTTTTAAGAGCTTCGAGCGCGTTAATCATGTTTTGAGTTCCGGCCAGTTTCGCGCCGCCCGCGTCGGCGATAAATTCCCGTTTTCGGCTGAACCACATCACAATAATGCTGGCGAGGATTCCAAATAATATCTGAGCGATCATTGACGTGACAAAGAAGCCAATGCCCACGCCTTCATCGTCATCATTTTTCAAAATAACCCTGTCCACAAAGTATCCGACGACACGGGAAAGGAAAATGACGAATGTATTCACGACGCCTTGAATCAACGAAAGGGTCACCATATCGCCGTTGGCCACGTGACTGATTTCGTGACCGATAACCGCTTCGACTTCTTCCTTGTTCATTGCATTGAGCAGACCGGCGCTGACAGCCACCAGCGCCTTGTTTTTGTTCATTCCGGTGGCAAAAGCGTTGGGGGAAGCAGAATTAAAGATGGCAACTTCGGGCATACCGATATTGGCGGCCATCGCGTGCTTCTTCACGGTTTCCACCAGCCAGATTTCGGTTGCATTGCGGGGATTGGTGATAACTTCCGCGCCCATCATTCGTTTGGCCATCCACTTGGACATAGCCAGTGATATAAACGAACCGCCGAAACCGAATACCGCCGCAAATAGAAGCAGGCTGGTCATGTTTAAACCGTTTTGGGTTAGAAAACGATCGGCGCCAAGCAGGTGTGCAACAATGCTCAGCACGACGAGCACGGCAATATTGGTGGCGAAGAACAGTAAAAATCTTTTCATTTGTTACCTCCTGATTTTCAAAACTGCTGAAGCAGTCATTCAATCCATATAAAGAATGTTTTTTCTTATTTTAATGGCGAGATGCCATATGTCAAGCATTTATGTTAAAAAATAATGGTGTTTGGAAAATTCACCAACAAATTATTGGGCTTAAATTGTTCCTTGACACGCCAGGCCTTGTTGCTTCAATATAAATCATTTTAATAAACATTCTTATCCGTGGCAGGGAGGGAACAAAAATGAAAAAGGGTGATGCTGGACAATACCATCAGACCATCAGCGGTTGGGATTTTTTTGTGAAACTGTTGGCGTTCATCGTGCGGGTTCCCTATGTCGTTTATCATGGCATAAAGGGAATCAAGTCCATCAGCGCCAACAGAAACCTTTGTTGGGGATCTTATCTTGAAGATATTGCGCGCAATCTTCCTGAAACGCGCGCGGTCACTTTGAAGGATCCGATTGCCTATGTTTACACCTCTGGAACCACAGGAGGAATGCCCAAAGCGGCGGTCATCACCAACAAACGGGCGATATCGGCAACGTTCTGGTTCGGGCGGGTGGTGACGAGAGTCACACCGCGCCACACCATCTATATTCCTCTGCCGTTTTTCCACACCAATGCCATAACTGTGGGCTGGCCGCCGGCAATGTCCAGCGGCGCGGCGGTTGCCCTCAGAAGAAAATTCAGCGCCAGCGGCTTTCTGGAAGACGTGAAAAAATTTCAGGCCACGCATTTCGTGTATGTGGGAGAGGTGTGCCGTTACCTGATGGCCCAGCCCGTCAGAGAAGGAGAAAATAAAACAACGCTCAAATATATCTTTGGCAATGGCCTGCGGCCTGATATCTGGATGGCCTTTAAAAAGCGCTTCGGTATCCGGAAGATTTTCGAGTTTTACGGTGCTGCAGAGGGTGTCGGTGTTTTTACCAACCTCATGAATTTCGATTACACGGTCGGCACAAGCCTCACGCCTTTCGCGATCGTCAAGTATGATATTGAAAATGACTGCCCCGAGCGGAACGCCGCTCGTTTTCTCACCAAGGTTGACAAAGGCGAATCGGGACTGCTGATCATGGAGATATCCGAGAAAACACCGTTTCCCGGATATACTGATAAAAAGAAGACGGAAGAAAAAATTATCCGCGACGCTTTCCGGAAAGGCGATCTCTGGTTTAATACCGGCGACATGCTTCGCAACATGGGCTTCCGGCACGCCCAGTTTGTCGACCGCTTGGGCGACACTTTCCGCTGGAAAGGGGAAAACGTCGCGACCATGGAAGTGGAAAAAGCGCTCGATTCTTTTCCCGGCATTTCGTCGTCGGCTGTTTATGGCGTGGTGATGCCCAAAGGCGACGGTAAAGCCGGTATGGCCGCCGTCATCAGGAAAGAGGAGAACGGATTTGATTTTCCTGCACTGGCGGCGCACTTGAGATCTGTTTTACCCAAATACGCGGTGCCGATTTTCATCCGTTTTGTTAATGATTTTCAGTTGACCGCCACTCATAAGATTAAAAAGACGGATCTAAAAAACGACGGCTATAATCCGGCCGTGATCAAAGGCGATGTTTTTGTACTGCTGCCCGGAAAAGATCGTTATGTTCCCTTGGATGACGACCTGTATCAAGACATTGTGGCGGGAAAATACAAATTTTAAAGGTATGGTCCTTGATGGCTCAAAACTTTT
The DNA here is from genome assembly GCA_964479225.1 of uncultured Smithella sp. Taxonomy (GTDB): domain Bacteria; phylum Desulfobacterota; class Syntrophia; order Syntrophales; family Smithellaceae; genus Smithella. The sequence continues at coordinate 25,028 of CAYZLL010000017.1, read as the reverse complement.
GATTTAAAGGAGTTTTTTTATGTCGTTTGTCACAATTGATCAGAAAAAATGCAAGCGGGACGGCATTTGTGCGGCGGAATGCCCGTCAAAAATTATTATTCAGACGGACAGGAAATCTTTTCCGGCGCTCATCGAAAACGGCGAAGAATTATGCATTAACTGCGGACATTGCGTAGCGGTGTGTCCTTACGGCGCGCTCAGCTTGTCCACTATGCCCCTTGCCGTTTGTCCTCCTGTTAAAGAAAATCTTCCTGACAATGCGGAGCTCTTGAAGCAATTTCTTCAAACGCGGCGATCCATACGCAGCTACAAAACAAAAGTTGTCAGCCAAAAACTTTTGAAGGAACTGATCGATGTGGCGCGCTATGCTCCCACGGCCCACAATATGCAAAAAGTGCATTGGACTGTTTTTCAGAATCCCGATAATGTTCAAAAACTGGCTGCCATGACCGTTGATTTTATGAAAATAGTGCTACCTGTCCTTACGGATGAATCCTTGATCAGGCGTTTCCGGCGTGTCATAGAGGCTTGGGACATCGGCATCGATCGCGTTTTGCGGGGCGCGCCTCACGTAATGGTTGTTCACGGTCCTGCCGATGAATTTTTCTTACCAACCGATTGCGCCAGTGCGCTTTCCTATCTGGAACTCTACGCCCATGCCAAAGGACTGGGGACGTGCTGGGCCGGTTACTTCACAGTAGCCTCTAATCATCATGAACCGCTGACCAAAGCGCTGGCTTTGCCTGCCGGACATAAATGCTTCGGTGCCGTGATGCTGGGATATCCCCGGTACCTCTATTACCGGATACCGAAGCGCAATGATCCGGCTGTGACCTGGCGATAATGATATAATGAGGTATGCCTCCTTTGCGGGTCTCTTTGCAGGTTCAAACTTGCAGCTTGAATCCGGACGTTTGGGTCTGGCACAAGAAACAACTGGGTCAATCGGAGGACGATTGACCCAGCAGAGTGCAATGCGACCATCAGGTTAGCCGTGTCTGGTTGTGCTTGAAAGTCCTATATTTATGTGATAACTAAACCCACTGATTTTAGGATGATTTACAATCTATCGTGTTAATGAAACTTTTTGCGGTTAAGCCGCTATTTTTATTTGAGACATGAGGAGAAACATAAAATGGATTACAAAAGTACTTTAAATCTTCCACAAACTGCTTTTCCGATGAAAGCCAATCTCGCTCAGCGCGAACCGGAAATGCTGAAAAAATGGGAAGAGACGGACATTTATAAAAAAATCAGGCAGATGGCCAAAGGGCAAACGCCTTATATTCTGCATGACGGCCCGCCCTACGCCAACGGCAATATTCATCTGGGCACCGCGCTCAATAAAATTATCAAGGACATCGTCATTAAATCGAAAAACATGACCGGTTTCGATGGTGTGTACGTGCCGGGCTGGGACTGCCACGGCCTGCCGATTGAACATCAGGTGGACAAGGAGCTGGGCGCTAAAAAAACGACGATGTCGCAGGTGGAAAAGCGTCGCGCCTGCCGTGTTTATGCTGAAAAATATGTCGGCATTCAACGGGAGCAGTTCAAACGTCTGGGTGTCTTCGGTGAATGGGATAATCCCTACCTGACGATGGCCTATCCTTACGAAGCGACGACAGTCGCCGAATTCGGTAAGCTTTACCTCAACGGCAGTGTTTACAAAGGGAAAAAGCCGGTTTACTGGTGCGCGACCTGCAAAACCGCATTGGCGGAAGCGGAAGTGGAATACGCCGATCATCACACGCCATCTATTTACGTGAAGTTTAATTTTGTTTCCGATATCGCTCAGGTACTGCCGAAATTGGCCGGTAAGATCGTTTCGATGGTCATCTGGACAACGACGCCGTGGACGATTCCCGCGAATCTGGCCATTGCCGTCAAGAATGATTTTATTTATGCCGCGGTGAAGATCAATGATCACGTGCTGATTGTCGCCAAAGATATGCTCGATTATTGTCTGGACGCTTTCGGTTATCGCGGCAAAACTTACGAAATTCTTGATGAGTTCAAAGGCGAAGTTCTGGAAGGCCAGAAATGCATGCATCCGTTAATTAACAGGCACAGCGTTTTGATTTTGGCGCCTTTTGTCACGCTGGAAGCCGGAACCGGCGCTGTGCATATCGCGCCCGGCCATGGTCAGGAAGATTATGAAATCGGTCTGGAGTACGGTCTGGATAATTACGCGCCGGTGGACGACGCCGGAAAATTCACGGAAGACGTGGAGCATTTTGCCGGGCAGTTTGTTTTTGACGCCAACGACAACGTCATTAAAAAACTCGACGAAGTCGGCGCGCTGATGGGCCATGTTCCCATGCAGCATTCCTACCCGCATTGCTGGCGCTGCAAAAAACCGATTATTTTTCGGTCCACGGAGCAGTGGTTCATCTCGATGGAAAAAAACGATCTGCGCAAGAAAGCACTGTCCTGCATCAATGAAGTCAAATGGATTCCTTCCTGGGGACACGACCGTATTTACGGCATGGTGGAAAACCGCCCCGACTGGTGCATTTCGCGCCAGAGATTGTGGGGTGTGCCGATAACGGTTTTCTACTGCGCGAAATGTAAAAACGAGGTCATGACCAAGGAAATCATGGATCATCTGGTTGGGTTGGTGGACAAGGGCGGAGCGGACGTCTGGTTTGAAAAAGAACCGAAAGATCTGATGCCCAAACACACAACCTGCCCTCATTGCCATTCAACCGAATTTACGAAAGAAATAAATATTCTGGATGTGTGGTTTGATTCCGGCGTCAGCCACGCGGCCGTTCTGGAGAAACGTCCGGATTTGAGTTCGCCCTGTGATATGTATTTGGAAGGCAATGATCAGCACCGCGGCTGGTTCCATTCTTCACTGCTGGAGAGTGTTGGAACGCGTGGTCGTGCACCATACAAAAGTGTTTTGACGCACGGCTTTGTCGTGGACGGCGAGGGTAAAAAGATGTCCAAGTCTGTCGGTAACGTCATTGGCGCCGACGAGGCGATTACCAAATACGGTGCGGAAATTCTGCGCCTGTGGGTGGCGGCGGAAGATTATACCGACGATATCCGGATTTCCGATGAAATTCTCAAACGTCTGATGGAAGCCTATCGCCGGATTCGCAACACCAGCCGTTTTATTTTGGGGAATCTCTACGATTTTAAAGTTGATGACGATGCGGTTTCCTATGAAAAAATGACGGAAATGGATCAATGGGCATTGCATCGCCTTCAGGAAGTTATCAAGCGCGTCACGGAAGCTTACGAACGCTTTCAGTTCCACGTGGTATTCTACACGCTTTATAATTACTGCACAGTGGATCTGAGCGCTCTTTATCTTGATGTTTTGAAAGACCGGCTTTACACCAACAAGGCTGATTCTGCGATACGCCGTTCCGGTCAGACCGCGATGTTCATTATTTTGGATGCAATGACGAGACTGCTGGCGCCGATTTTGACTTTTACCTCCGAGGAAGTCTGGTCTGCCATGCCCGGTTGGAACAACAAGGAAGACAGTGTGCATCTGGCGCAGTTTCCGCAGGTTGACGATACGTTTTCTAATGCGGAACTTGGCGAACGCTGGAAGGCCATGATTGATGCCAAAAGCGAAATTGCCAAGGCGATAGAGCAGGCGCGCAAGGAAAAGATCATTGGCCATTCGCTGGATGCGCGCATTAGCATCGCGGCACCGCATAAATTGCGCGAATTGATTGTCGCGCATCGGGACGATATGCGCTCGCTATTGATTGTCTCGCAGTTGCAGGTAGCCGAAGAAAAAGATATTGCCTCGCCCTTCAAGAGCGCTGAAATTGAAGGATTGGTTGTCGGTGTGGAGAAAGCGAAAGGAAGCAAATGTGAACGCTGCTGGATCTATGAAGAATCGGTCGGCGCGAATGCCAATCATCCAACGGTTTGCGCCCGCTGTTTGCCGAATTTATAGAAAATATTCACAAAGGAGACCTTTTTGAAGAAAAATCTCATCATTTTTATACTGGGTGCGGCGGTAATCGTTTTTCTGGATCAGATAACGAAAGTCGCTATCGTCAAAAACTTTTTTCTCCATGAATCCAAGCCCGTGATCGACGGGTTCTTCAATATTGTTTATGTGATGAATCCCGGCGCGGCTTTTGGCTTTCTCGCCAGCGCGTCAGAAACTTTCCGTTATATTTTTTTTATCGGAATTACCGTTCTGGTCATGGCGTTGATTATTTATTACATCGTCAAAAGCACGTCGCAGAATATTATCTATGTCCTGTCCTTAACGCTTATTTTCGGGGGCGCAGTGGGGAATCTGATCGATCGCATCCGCTTCGGGGCGGTTGTGGATTTCCTGGATGTTTACATCGGGACGGCTCACTGGCCGGCGTTTAATGTTGCCGATTCTGCCATCACAGTCGGCGCGGCGCTGATGGTCTGGGGCATGATCAAGCAACACAAAAAAGAAACGGCATCATCATGAGGTTTTAGCCTTCTTCGTGAAGGTTCCTATATGAAACTTTATGTGATCATCAGGACATTCTTCGCGCGACATCTGACCCCGGCCAGAATCTTTGTCTTCAGTTTTGCCGCAGTTATCCTCTTCGGCACTCTGGCGCTCTGGCTGCCCGTTTCCGCCTCCGCTGCCAAAGGCCATCTGCGTTTTATTGATGCTCTCTTTACATCCGCTTCGGCCGTTTGTGTGACCGGTTTGGCGACAATCGATATCGGCAGGGATTTATCTTTCATCGGCCAGTTGATCACGCTTGTTTTGTTTCAGGTTGGCGGTCTGGGAATCATCACATTTTCCTTAGCGCTTTTTGCCTTAATGGGCAGAGGCATTTCTTTTAAAGGTCACGAGATCGCTCAGTCAACCTTTATGCAGTCACCCCGGCGCGATTTTTTTCTGATTATTGTCCGGGTCTTACGCTATACGCTGGTTATTGAAGGTATCGGCGCTGTTTTGCTTTTTGTGCGATTTGTTTTTGATTTTCCGGTCGGAGAGGCATTCTGTCATGCTGTTTATAACGCGGTCTCAGCTTTTAACAACTGTGGTTATTCGCTTTTCCCCGACAGTATGATCCGATACAGGAGTGATATCCTGGTGAATGTGACGATTATGAGTTTAATCATTCTGGGCGGCATTGGCTTTGTTGTCTTGCACGAAGTGATGAGCAAAATACGCGGGAAACAAACGAAGCTTTCTCTTCATTCGAAAATCGTTTTGATAGCGACCGGTGGACTGATTTTAGCCGGAACCGCCTGCTTTTACTTTTTGGAAATGAACAACGTTTTAAACGGCGCGTCCATCAAGGCGTCGATTCTGATGTCTTTTTTTCAATCCGTGACGGCGCGCACAGCCGGCTTTAATACGGTGGACATCAGTATGTTGACCAATTCCACCATTCTGGTCATTATGGTCCTAATGTTTATAGGAGCTTCGCCCGGTTCCACCGGAGGAGGCGTTAAAACAACCAGTTTCTCCATCCTGCTGCTGCTATTTATCAATCGCATGAAAGGCAATGAAAATGTAAATGTTTTTAATCGCACCATCCCCCGGGAGCAGATTGAAAAAACCATTTCTATTGTTTTTGCCTCGGCTATCCTTATCGGCATCATCATTGCTGTTCTTCTGCTGGCCAGTGGAAGCAATACCGATCCCGCGGTCAGCCGGTATCAGTTTATTGAATATGCTTTTGAAACATTTTCCGCGTTCGGAACCGTGGGGTTGTCGATGGGCGTGACACCGAAACTCAATGATTTTCAGAAATATGCCATTATCGTGATGATGTTTATCGGGCGTGTCGGACCTCTGACGCTGGTCTTTGCCTGGTATTCAGCGAGAAAGAAGGGATTAACGTATGCGGAAGAATCGGTTATGGTCGGCTAACCATAAGGAGGAGTAAATGAAAAGAGCTGTTGTGATCGGTCTGGGTATATTCGGTTACCATATTGCCCGCACGTTGTTTGAAAACGGGTTTGAAGTCGTGGCAATTGATAAGAACAAAGATATTGTTCAAAAAATAAGGGATTATTGCACCAAAGCGGTTCTGGCTGACGGCACGGATCAGGACGTCATGAATGAAATCGGCATTGGTGAAGATGACATCGCTATCATTTCTTTTGGTGAAGATCTCGCTGCCGCCACTTTGATTACCCTGCATTTAAAGCAAATGAAGGTTAAAAATATCATTGTCAAAGCACCGAATGAAGATCATAAAATGATTCTGGAAAAAGTCGGTGCGACCGACGTGATCATTCCGGAAAAGGACGCGGGGAAAAAACTGGCGAAGAGCCTGGTTTCACCCAATGTCATGGATTATATTCCCCTGTCTGGAGATTACATGATTTTTGAAATGGCGCCGCCCAACAGTTTCCTGGGAAAGACACTGGCTGATTTGCAGTTGCGCAATAAATTCAAAATTGAAGTCATTGCCGTCCGCGATGTCATTTCCGACAGCATCCATATGGTGCCGGGAGCCGGTTTCGTCGTCAAAGATGGGGAAGTGCTGGTGGTGATCGGCAAGGAAGCTGACATTCGCAAAATAAAATGATAATGAAAATAAATCTGAAAAAAGGAGACCATCATGGAAAATAAAAAAATAGTGAATCAGATGATTGATTTGCACAAAAAAGCCTTTGATCAATGCTTTTCGACAATTTTAACGCTTCAGGAACAGACGGAAAATCTTGTGAAGACTTATCTCAATCATGTACCCGGAATCAGCGATGAAGGGATAAAAGTGCTGGATCAGTGCACCGGTTCATACAACAAGGGGCTTGAAGAACTCAAGAAGGCTATCGATGAGGGATACACGAAGTTTGAAGAATTCTTGGACAACACGGCAATGGTCACATTTCGGGATCAAACCGGGAAAATGTTCGATGCTTTTTTGAATCAGAAAAACTATATGCCCGAAGAGGCAAAGAAGGTCTTTGAAAAATTGTTCGTTAATTATATGAACGGCAGCGAAGAATTCAAAAAATACGTTGATGAAAACATCTGGTGCCTGAAGCACTTTCCCCCTGTTGCCGGAAAACCACAGCCGCAAACCAAGACCAAGGCAAAGATTCAGCCGAAAGCTAAGCCCAAGACGAAAGCAACGACAAAAACTAAACTAAAAACAAAGAAGAAGTAATTTTCTTTTACGACGATCATTTTCGACCAGGTATATACTGGCCTGTTTATCAAGCGTCCTTGAATGCAAACTGGAAATAAATGTCATCATCGCCTAATGACATACTTCTGACTATTTTGGGAACATTTTTCTTGCCGAACATTTTAAGGGATTTCTGAAAGAAACCCATGATGAGGTACTCGAAGTAACGATGCTTGAATTTGAGCCCAGTGATTTTGAGATGCGCAACGTTGTTCTCAAATTTTGTTACAACCGTACCTTCGTCAAAATAGGTTGACCAAAACTTCGGCATGACGGCTTCGACAAAGTGTTTTGTATCCTTGGTGAGCAGATAGGATTTGTACATCCCTTCTTCTGATAGTGCAAATTGAGCGGCTACTTTGCCAAATGTCACGTATTGCATCATGTCGTTGTTGAAAAATTCCTTCACCAATTCGTCAAGAAAAAGGATGAATTTATCCAATGGAATCGGTGTGACGGACATAATGATATTGTTGAAAAAATTGTCCTTTTCCCCCAGTTTGATTATAAAGGAATTCCATGGTTCTTCCCCGAAAACTTTAATGATTGTAGATTTTCCTGTTAGATAAATAATGCCTTTGACGTTCATATTAAAACCTCCTAAGAATGTTTATACAGACTCTTTTCTCTTTTTTAACTCCAACGCAGTCTTGAGTCCTTTTTGCCTGATCACTTTTATCTTTTGTCTTAATTCCGTGAGCTTGAAGAATCGTTTCCCGTATTTGTGCAGCATTTTTCCATGAATATCAAAACCAAGACCGGGTTTAGTAAATGGCGCAAGCATTGCGTTTTTATCCGGAATAATCGGGTCAATAATGCCTTCTCTTTCTTCAGGCACCCAGGATGGTTCTTCCAGAGGATATTCCAGAGGAAGTTTGTTGCCTTGATCGGCAAGCACCATATTCCAGTTAATATAAAAACCAATCCCGTTGGTCCAGGTATGAGGAGAATATTCCCGATCATGCGCATGGCAGGCATCGATGACTTTTTTCACCTGCGCAATTCCTCCGGCAAAGGTTGCGTCAGGCTGATAAATATGGAAGCAGTCTTTCTCGAACATGATTTTGATTTCATCCCAGCCATAGTTGAGTTCAGCACCGGAAATCTTCACTTTCGAAACTTTCTTTAAAGCGGCATTGCTGTCATAATCCCTGGAATCCAGCGGCTCCTCCAGCCAGGCGATGTTGTTCGCGTAACACGCTTCCGCAAACGCGATTGCACGTTTCAGATCCCACGCGGGAATTTTATCAACAATGGTCACAAGCCACCCCTGGTTGGCATCCACTCCTAAAACAAGACGGTCTCCTACGCGTTTTTTAATCACCTCAATATGCCGGATGTCATCCTTGAGCTCTTTGTTTTTCACGCGTAATTTAGCCGTTTTAAATCCGCGTTCCTTCATGGACAGAAGTTCCTCGACTCTCTTTTCCGGCTCATGCATTTCTCCTGTGGAACAGTACACTTCAACAGGCCTGGCCTCGCCGCCTAAAAGTTCATAAACGGGCTTTCCCTTGCTTTTGCCGATGATGTCCCATAACGCGGGTTCAATCCAGAAATTTCTCCATCCCAGAATGCCTGCCTGCTTTAACAGGTTCTGGCAGGTGTCGATGTCGGTCGGATCAGCGCCCAGCAAATATCCGCCAATGAGATCTCCCAGGCCTTCCCGCTCAAGGCCCAAAGCGGAACCTGCCGAATAACCCTCAATTCCATCATCTGTGACCAGTTTAATCAGCGTAAATCCATTGTGGGTCTGAGGGTAGCCGGGTATCCAGGTGGGCCAGAATGTATGTTTTAAAGGAATCTGCACGTGATAAAGTTCAATCAATGATATTTTCATGCGAGCCCCCTTGATGGAATTTCAATGAAAGCTTCCGTTCCTGAAGACGTTAACTAAGTTTGAGTGTTGCTCATATCGCTTCAACTTCGCTCTTCGGCGCCTGGTCGCAAAAGCGCGCTTGCCTGTTATACATAATGAATGAATTCAATAATTTATTACGATTTGGACACTTTAAGTTTTTCAAGCTCTTCTTTGTAACTTTCGGCCTGGGCTTTAATTGTTTCAATTTCTTTTTGGGCGTTCACCAGCTTTTCTTCCTGCCGGTGTCTTTCTTCTCTGTTTTTTTCCTGCATTTCGTCAAGGCCCACATAAACGGCTAAAGCGCCGCCCAGCAGCATGAATATCGGTAAAGAACCTTTGAGGATGTTGATGAAATCAAACCAGAAAAAGATTAAACTGACTAAACCGATAACGGCAAAAATTGCTCCTCCGATGAGTAGCGACATAAATGACCTCCAGTAAAAGCATGACATGAATAATGCGTATTTTTTAACATAAAAAGAATATTCCGACAAGTCGTAAATAGATATTATTAATATGAAAATATTACTTGATTTAAAACGGTTCATCATTTAAATATTCAAGATTAAATCGTTACGAGGATAAAATGATAGAACCGAATTTTTCCAAAGGCGACGGGTTAGTTCCCGCGATTGTTCAGGATGCTGATACGAAAGACGTTCTGATGATGGCTTACATGAATCGTGAATCATGGGCAGCGACGCTGCAAACCGGCAAGGCTACGTTCTGGAGCCGATCGCGTCAGAAACTGTGGTTAAAAGGTGAATCGTCAGGCAACGTACAGATTGTCAAGGCTGTTTTTATTGATTGTGATGAAGATACCATCTTGCTGCACGTCACACAAATCGGAGATGCCGCCTGTCATACAGGTTACCGATCGTGTTTTTACCGGAAGCTGAGCGGTCAGGATTTTGTCGTGGTGGGAGAAAAGATTTTTAATCCAGAGGAAGTGTATAAATGAAAATTTTGAAACTAGGGATTCCTAAAGGAAGTCTGGAAACCAATACCATCGATTTATTCAAAAAGGCCGGTTGGCGCATTACCAGCGATGCCCGAAGCTATTTCCCGGATATTGATGATCCGGAAATTTCATGCAAACTGGTTCGTGCGCAGGAGATGTCGCGGTATGTTGAGGATGGCACGCTGGATCTGGGATTGACCGGTATTGATTGGATCATGGAAAATGAGTCGGATGTGGTGGTGGTGCAGGACCTGATTTACTCGAAGGTATCCACCCAACAGGCGCGCTGGGTGCTGGTGGTGCGTGAAAATTCTCCATACAAGACCATTGAAGATATGGAAGGAAAAAGAATATCAACCGAGCTGGTGAACTTCACCAAAAAATATTTTGCCGATAGAAACATCAATATCCATGTTGAGTTTTCCTGGGGCGCAACGGAAGCCAAGGTGGTCGAAGGTCTGGTGGACGCCATTGTGGAAGTGACGGAAACCGGTTCGACGATCAGGGCCAACAAATTACGGATTGTTCACGAACTGATGAAAACCAACACGCAATTGATTGCCAATAAAACCTCATGGAACAATCCCTGGAAACGAAAGAAGATTCAACAAATCAGCACGATGTTGACCGGTTCTTTGCAGGCCATGGGCAAGGTGGGACTGAAACTCAACGTCGCCAAAGAAAACCTGGACAAGGTGATGGCGCTGCTGCCGTCGCTGAAGTCTCCGACGGTATCCAGTTTGTCTTCCAATACGTGGTTTGCCATTGAATCCATTGTGGATGCGAAAATTGTCCGTGATTTGATTCCGACGCTTATAGAAGCCGGCGCGCAGGGCATTATTGAATATCCTTTAAACAAGGTGATCTGAGTTAGTAGAATTATGGCCAGGAAAGCAAACATCATCCGCAAAACGACGGAAACAGATATCCATCTGAAAATTGATCTGGATAAAACATCAGGAACAAGCATTGAAACGACGATTCCTTTTTTCAATCATATGCTGGAACTTTTTGCCCGTCACGGTTTCCTGAAACTGGTTGTCAGAGCCAAAGGGGATACCCAAATTGACGATCATCATTTAGTCGAAGATTTGGGGATTTGTCTGGGCAAGGCCGTGGCGCAGGCGCTGGGCAAGAAAACCGGCATCAACCGCTACGGTTCGTCCTGCATTCCGATGGATGAATGCCTGTGCCGGGTGGATATGGATATTTCCGGCCGCCCCTATCTGATTTACAATGTCAAATACGGTCGCAAAAAAACCGGTGGATTTGATCCGGCGCTGGTCAAGGAATTCTTCAAAGCTTTTACCGACCAGAGCGGCATCACGCTGCACATTAATTTGTTGTATGGCGACAATGTTCATCACATCATTGAATCGGTATTTAAAGCGTTTGCCCGTGCCTTCAAAAATGCCGTTACCGTGAATGAAAACATTCAAGGCGTTCTTTCCACGAAAGGCAAACTTTAATCGTGAGGTGCCGTTTTGATTAACCATCATTGTAAAAATAAAAAGACTATTTCGGGATTATTTTTCCTGTTTTTTCTGGCTTTCGCTCTGACCGCCGGGGCTGAAGATGAAAATGCGCAGAAAGCCAAAAAGACAAATCGCATCGCGGTTATATCTTTCCAGGCCTTAACGCCCGATGCAGGAAACACAGTTTTTTGTCCGCTTTGCGGCAGCGGATCTTCCAGTGGCAAAGTTCTGGAGGGAGCGGAAAAAATCGTGGAACAAGCATTTGTAGATCGATTGAACAAAATAAAGGGCGTTGAAATTATTCCTTCCGAGAAAGCGGAAAGTGTTTATAAAAGAATCGCATCTGAAAACCTGAAAGAAAATTTTATTGAAAATTTAAAGAAAGTCGGCAGCGAGCTGGGAGCTGATTTTTTAGCTGTCGGATATGTTTATCGATATACAGAGAGAGTCGGCTATCAGTATTCATCGGAGCATCCGGCTTCGGTGATTTTTGAAATTCATCTGGTAAAAGCAGCCGATGGAAGCATTGTCTGGCAGGGACACTTTGATAAAACCCAGAAATCGTTGATGGAAAATATTTTAGACATATCTTCCTTCTTCAAGGGCGGGGCAAAGTGGGTAACTGCGCGTCAGTTAACCGGGCAGGGAATGGATAAGATTTTCAAAACATTTCCCGATTTTCAAAATTAAACAGACTATTGATCATAATTTTTTTCGTGTGATCCCATAAGGGGTGTTCGATTGATTATTATTCCGGCCATAGATATTAAAGATGGAAAATGCGTTCGTTTAGCGCAGGGCAAATTCGACCGTGTGACAACGTACGGGGATAATCCGGTGGAAATGGCGATGAGCTGGATGGAAAAAGGCGCCGAATTGATTCACCTTGTCGATCTCGATGGTTCTGTCGCCGGCCTGCCCCGCAACGCGAATATCATTCTGGATATTGCCCGGAATGTTGATGTTCCTGTTCAGGTTGGCGGTGGCATACGGGATATGGAAACGATTAATTTTTATTTAAACCATGGTGTCTCCAGTGTTATCCTGGGTACGACCGCTCTGCAAAATGAAAACGTTGTCCGGGAAGCCTGTTTGGCATTTCCCCGTCAAATCATTTTAGGCATTGATGCTCTGAACGGCAATGTGGCCGTCCGGGGCTGGACACAGACCACAGAGAAAAATGCGATTGACCTGGCCAGACATTATGAAGATTGCCAGGTGAAAGCCATCGTTTATACGGACATCGAGCGGGATGGCATGAGTACAGGCGTCAATATTAAAGCGACGGGAGCCTTGGCGAAAGCGGTGAAAATTCCGGTCATTGCTTCCGGTGGTGTGGCATCGATCACAGATATTGAAAACCTTCTGGCCGTTGATGACTGTGAATTCTACGGCGTCATTATCGGTCGCGCTCTTTACACGGGGGCTGTGTCTCTGGAAGAGGCGATCAAAAAAGCGAAAGGGTAATCAGCAAAAATTGACGGAGGTGACCTTTATGTCCGATTGTGTTTTTTGTAAGATTGCCCGGGGAGAAATTCCCTGCGGCAAGGTTTATGAAGATGAAAAAGTGCTGGCCTTCGATGATATCCATCCGATGGCGCCGGTGCACGTTGTCATTATTCCGAAAAATCATATTTCCACCCTCATGGATGTGGATACGGGAAAGGATAACATGATGAATCATCTGATGGCCGCGGTGCAGAAGGTGGCCAGGATTAAAAAAATCGACGCCAGTGGTTTTCGCACCGCGATTAACTGTAACGCCGAGGGAGGACAGGTGGTGTTTCATCTCCACGTTCATGTTCTTGGCGGCAGAAAACTTCAGGATGAATTAGGCTGAGTAACGAAGGGGTGAATGGTTATGGATATCAATAAGAAAATAAATGAAGAGATGGTGACGGCCGCCAAAGCTCAGGATAAAATCAGGCTTTCCGCCGTCCGGATGATCAAAGCGGCGCTGCACAACAAAGAAATCAGTTTGATGCGGCCGTTAAACGAAAGTGAAAGTCTTCAACTTCTTTCTTCGATGATTAAACAACGAAAGGATTCCATTGAACAGTTTGCCAAGGGTGGCCGGGCTGATCTGGTGGCCAAGGAAGAAGCGGAATTAAAGGTTATTCAGGAATTTATGCCTGCACAGATGTCGGAGGAAGAGGTTGACACTATCATTGAAAAAACGATAGAGGAAGCGGGCGCTGTTTCCGTCAAGGATATGGGTAAAGTCATGAAACTTTTGATGCCCAAACTGGCCGGCGTTGCCGATGGTAAAGCTGCCGGCGAAAAAGTCAAAGCGTTCCTGTCTAAATAAGGGACTCCGACGCTTAATTTCGCAATCAGGATAGTCCGTGTACGTTGATCAAAGCAAGATTGAAGAAATTAAAAACAGAGTCGATATCGTTGATCTTGTTTCCGAATACGTGACTTTAAAAAAAGCCGGAAGAAATTTTACAGGGTTGTGCCCTTTCCATCAGGAAAAAACTCCTTCTTTTTCTGTCAATCGTGAAAAACAGATCTTTTACTGCTTCGGCTGCGGAGAAGGAGGCAATGCCATTACGTTTCTGATGAAAATTGCCGATAAGACTTTTCCGGAAGCCATTAAGGATCTGGCGGCAAAAACGGGAGTGGTCCTGCCTCCGGTGTCTTCCGGCAGAGAAGGCAGACAGAAGGATTGCCTGAAAGAAGGCATTGTTGGTTTGAATGCGAGGGCGGCTCAACAATTTTCCCGTAATCTTTTTTCTGGCGCCGGGGCTGTCGCGCGTAAATATCTCCAGGAAAGAGGAATAGCGGACGATGTCGTCAAGCAATTCCGATTGGGGTATGCGCCGGATACGTGGCGTTCTTTAACAGATGATCTGGAAAAAAGCGGACTTTCTCTTAAGCTGGCCGAGCAGGCCGGTTTGATTATTCCGGGGAAAGATGGCGGTTTCTACGACAGATTTCGCGGTCGCCTCATTTTCCCCATTGAAAATGTTTCCGGGGATATCGTTGCCTTTGGCGGAAGAATTCTGGGTCCAGGCGAACCCAAGTATCTCAATTCGCCGGAATCGCCGGTTTATATCAAGGGAAGAAATTTATACGGTCTGAATAAAGCGAAAGAAGAAATTCGCCAAAAAGGCTTTGTTGTTCTTGTGGAAGGCTATTTTGATTTAATTTCTTTATGGAATGCCGGCATTGGTAATGTTGTCGCCACGCTGGGCACGGCGCTGACCAGAGAACATCTGGAACTCCTGCGGCGTTACACCATGGATGTTGTTGCTTCGTTTGATCCGGATGAGGCCGGCAAAAAAGCGCTTGACCGCAGTCTGGAATTATTTTTAAGTACCGGGATGAAAGCACGGGCATTGATTTTACCCGGTCAATGCGATCCCGACGATTACATCAGGAAATTCGGCAAAGATAAAATGGATGAGCTTATTGCCCTTGCCCAACCGCTGAGTGATTATTATATTGAAAACGTGCTGGGCACCGGCAAAACGTTTGAAGATAAAAGAGTCATGGTCAAAAACGCCATGGAATTTATTGCTAAGATCAGCGATAAAAAAGAAAAGGACCTTTTCATCAAACGCATAGCGGAAAAGACCGGGGTCAACGAAGAATTACTGATCAAGGAAATCTACCAGGGTGAAAGGAAAATCGGCGCAAAAGCAGAGATCCCGAAACAGACATTCCAGGTGGATTATGATCCGGTGGAGATGTACCTGATTCAGTTGATGATGGATTATCCTCAAAAAATCATGCAGGTTGAACGTGAGAAGATTCTGGATTTTTTCGCACAGCCTGAAATACAACAACTGGGAAGAAAAATCATTGAGACCTATCAATTGCTTGGTTTTGTTGATTTGAATGTTGTTTTATCAGACGCCGCGCATTCGTCATTACGGGAGAAAATATATAAATTAATGATGAAAAATGTGCCGGTCGATGAAACCATGATGGAAAAAATATTTACTGATAACATCCGGCAGATCAAAAGAAAATGGTACAAGGAACAACATCGGCAGATCAAAATAAAGTTGAGCAAAGCGCAGGAAAACGGTAATCAGGATTTGATCAACAGGCTCATTCATGAAAAAGAAAATCTGATGATACAAGAAAAAGAGCTGCATTAAGAAGGTTCGGCCAATAAAATATTACAAGGAGACGCCCCATGGCAAAAGAAATTCAGTCCGATGAAGTGAACAAACTCATTATGCTGGGTGAAGAGAAAGGTTTTTTAACTTACGATGATGTGAATGATGCGTTGTTGCCCGATGTGACGTCCGCGGAACAACTGGATGATATTATATCGCTTTTTGGAGAAAAGAATATTGATATCATTGATACCGAACAGGGTGAAAAGCTGACTCTGAAGAAGTCCATGAAAGATATGGGTGACGTCAGTCTCAAGGAAACGATGGCGCTGGGCCCGAGCGTGGATAAAACCGGCGATCCGGTAAAAATGTATCTGCGTGAGATGGGTTCGGTTTCGCTCTTAAGCCGTGAAGGAGAAGTGGAAATCGCCAAAAAAATTGAAGAAGGCGCCCGGGAAACGATGTCGGCGATTTTTCGTCTGGCCGTCTCGATTGATGAAGTGTTGAACATTGGAGACAAACTTCAGACCGGTGAAATAAAAAGTAAAAATGTGGTGGATAATATTGAGGATGAAGAAGGCTTTATGGAGGAAGACGAGCATAAAGAAAGAATCCTGAAATTAGTCGCCAGAATTAAAGATTTTAACGACAGGAATAAATTCTTAAAAACCAAAATAAAAGCAGCAAACCTGCCGAAGAAAAAAAGAGATTCGTTAAATGCTCAACTGGAAATCAACACGAGACGCATTGTCACCCTGTGTCGCAAGATTCGTTTCAGCAAGAAACAGCTTCAGCGTTTCATTTCTAAGTTGAGGGGTTATACGGAAGAGATTGAAGCGGCCGAGAATGTTATCGACAGATATAAGAAAGAAACCGGTCTCACCGTCGCGCAGATGGACAAGCTCTGGGCGAAATTAAAAAAATCGACCAAGGATGACAAACGCGTCGCCAAAGAAGTCCGTATGCCGTTAGAAGCATTCAAAAAGATTAAACCGGAGATTCATGAAGCGCAAAAGAAAATGAAGCAAATCTCACATGATGTAGGCATCCCGACCGCCACGCTGAAAACAATAATTAAAACCATTGAAGTCGGCGAAAGAAAAGCGGAGATCGCTCAAAGAACCCTCGTGGAGGCCAATTTGCGTCTGGTGGTGAGCATTGCCAAGAAATACACCAACAGAGGTTTGCAGTTTCTTGATTTGATTCAGGAAGGCAATATCGGCTTGATGAAAGCGGTGGATAAATTTGAATATCAGCGCGGCTATAAATTTTCCACGTACGCTACGTGGTGGATCCGGCAGGCGATTACCCGGGCGATTGCCGACCAGGCCCGAACCATTCGAATTCCCGTCCACATGATTGAGACGATCAATAAATTAATCAGAACGTCCCGCTACCTGGTTCAGGAACTGGGTCGTGAACCGACGCCCGAAGAGATAGCCAATAAAATGGAGTATCCGCTGGAAAAGGTCAGAAAGGTTTTGAAGATCGCCAAAGAACCCATTTCCTTGGAAACACCCATCGGTGAGGAGGAAGACAGTCACTTGGGTGATTTTATTGAAGATAAAAGAGTCATTTCGCCTTCAGAGGCAACCATCAATATCGATTTGGCGGAGCAGACCAGAAAAATTCTCACGACTTTAACATCGCGGGAAGAAAAAGTTTTACGGATGCGTTTCGGCATCAGTGACCGGTCTAATGTCCTGACACGGGATGAATTATCGTCCGTTGAAATCACAGAAAAGACTGTTGAACTTCCTGAACCTGCTGAAGTTATTGAAACTTTTGAAGTAACCAAAGGAAAGGAAAAACCTAGGAAACGTTATACGAAACAGTAAAATATTATTGACAATTCAAATATTTGTGTGTATTGTTTTCTACTTTTTAAGGATTTAGAAAGGGACGGGCCTATAGCTCAACTGGTAGAGCCACCGGCTCATAACCGGTAGGTCCCTGGTTCGACTCCAGGTGGGCCCACCAATTAAACGAAAATGATGACGGAAGAAAAAAAAATATTTCGGGAAGTTGGCAAGATTGCCAAGATAAGCTTCCTGACCGCCGAGATGAGACGCACAGAGTCATCATTATCCGGCACGAACAAGAAACTCGTGAAGGAGTTTGCTCAAGAAATGCACCCCTAAAAAGGTGCATTTTTTTTATTTAAAAAAGGGAAGAAGGAGAAGATTATTGAAAGAGAAATTATGGTTATTGATCAAAATTCAGGAATGTGACTCACAGCTCGTGAAATTATCCGCGAAGAAAAAAACCTTGCCGGAAGATATAAAAAAGCTTAGCGCGGGATTCGGTTCATTTGAGGAAGAAATTAAGACCAATAAAAATAAATACGATGAACTGAAAGCCCGTCATACGGAGAACGAAAGCAAAGTTAAAAAAATTAACGAAGGCATTGTCAAAACGAAAGAAAGAATGCTCGAGGTCAAAAATAACAAAGAATACCAGGCGATGCTCAAAGAAATAGAAACCGCGGAAAAATCGCGTGGCGAAGTAGAAACAGCCATCATAGCGATCCTCGATGAGCTGGATAAATTATCGGTGCTGGTTAAAAAAGATGACGAAATATTGAAAGAGAAAAGAGCTACATACGATCAGGAAAAGAAAACGATAGAGGATGAATTAAATGCGGTTGACTCTGATGCGGCTTCCTGGGAGCAACAAAGAGCCGAATTACAGAAAAAAATTCCTGATGATCTGCTGAGCAGATACGAGCGAGTCAGGAAAAGAAACAGAGGCATCGGTGTGACGTCCGTCTGGAAATCCGTTTGTAGTGGTTGTCACATGAACATTCCGCCACAGCTTTATAATGAAGTCCAGCGATCTGAAGAACTGTTCAGTTGTCCCAACTGCAACCGGATTATTTATTTTCAGGATATGGAAAAACCGGTTTAGAGGCCATATCTGAAATGATTTATACACTGTTTTGTGACGGCGCCTGTCGGGGCAATCCGGGCATCGGAGGCGCCGGTGCCGTGATCATGGACAACCGTGACAAAATTATCTGGGAAGGCAAACAGTATCTGGGGCATTGCACCAATAACATTGCCGAATATAAAGCCCTCATCCTTGGATTGCAGGGCGCGCTTTCCCTGGGTTTTAAAAATTTGAAAATTAACATGGATTCAGAACTTCTGGCCAAGCAGATCAACGGTGCCTACCGCGTCAAGAATGAAAATCTGCAAATTCTCATGAAAGAAGTCCGCGCTCTGATAAAGGCTTTTGATTCCGTAGAAGTCAACCACGTTCCCCGCCTTAACAACAGCCATGCCGACAGACTGGCCAACCAGGCGATCGATGAAAAGCCGTAATTGAATGTAAAAATACGATATGTTTCTCGTCTGTCAAAATTGCCTGTTAAAATTGCCTTGACTTGCCGGCTGAATACCCTTATCATCAGGGCAAGTAAAGTGTGAATATCAAGGCGTTAACTTTTCTTCAAACACCATTCTTCATCAAAACATATTATCCATTGAAGTAGTTGTATATCTCTCAATTTGTAAACAGAGGATGATACCGGCAAATGATTTATCTTTCGCGCATTCAGCAAAAATAAACCAAAAGAGAGGGTAAAATTATGGCTATTTTTGAATATGGTGAGTATAAAAATGTGTATGATCCTCCGGATAACCTGGTTGCCATCTTTGAAAACAGTACGTTGAAATTTGCCAACAATCCTTTGATCGGTGAAAAAGATGGCGCCGGAGTTTATCAATGGACGACTTATGCTCAAATTGCGTCCCGCGTCGATCATCTCAGGGCAGGTTTGTCGGCTATCGGCGTCAAAGCCGGAGACACGGTTGGCATCATCGCCAACAACCGCAAGGAATGGCTTGTCGGAGAAATGGCCACTCAGGGCTTGGGTGCGGCTTACGTGCCCATGTATGAAAAAGAACTGGTTTCGATGTGGAAATACATCGTCAAAGACGCCGAGGTGAAGGTTCTGCTTGTATCCAAACCGGAGGTGCTGGAAAAAGTAAAAAATTTTCCCGCGGAAATTCCGACCCTGAAGCATATCTTTCTGATTGACGGAACAGGGGAAAATTCGATGGCTGAATTAGAGAAAAAAGGATCTCAGAAACCGGTTTCTTCCATCAAGCCGAAGCCGACGGATGTCGCGGTGCTGATCTATACCTCGGGCACAACAGGTGAGCCTAAAGGAGTTCTTCTTTCGCACGGCAACCTGGCGGAAAACGTTAAGGGAGGACTTGCCTGGTTTACGAACCTGACGGAAAAGAGCCGTTGCATTTCCATGCTTCCCTGGGCGCACTCTTTCGGAATCACCGCCGATTTGCACGCTTTCATGATGAGAGGCGGCTCTATCGGCATCATGGGATCTGTGGAGACTTTGCTTGACGATTTAGCGAAAATTCAGCCCACATTTATGATTACCGTGCCCCGGATTTTCAACAAAGTTTATAACGGGGTCTGGGCCAAAATGAGGGAAGAAGGCGGTCTTAAACTGAAACTTTTTGAAGCGGCGCTGGCGGCGGCAAAGAGCAAAAGAGAAACGGGGAAAGCAAGTTTTAAATACAAGATTCTGGATAAAATCGTCCTGCAGAAAATCAGAGACCGCTTTGGAGGCAGGTTGGAAAACGCAGTGACCGGCAGTGCTCCGATGAATGTAGAAATTGCCAAATTCTTTATCGACGTCGGAATTCCAACTTATGACGCTTATGGGTTGAGCGAAACTTCCCCGGCTATCACGATTAACTCTCCTTTGATGGGAAATCGTCTGGGTTCGGTTGGTAAGCCCATTAATAAAACAAAAGTCGTGATTGACCGTTCTCGGACCGGTCAAGATACCGATGACGGCGAAATTATCTGTTTCGGTCCGCAATGCATGATCGGATATCACAAGAAACCGGACAAAACCAAAGAAGTGATTGTGGAGATGAACGGGATGCGTGGCGTGCGTACGGGTGATCGTGGACGTCTCGATGATGACGGATTTTTATTCATTACCGGCCGGTTTAAGGAAGAATATAAACTGGCCAACGGCAAATATATCCATCCGGAAAGCCTGGAACTCGAAATGAAGGTTTTGCCCTGGATTTTAAACGCTGTCGTAACAGGAGCGGGTCACGAATATAATGTCGGACTCATTGTGCCGGATTTGAGACTATTGGAACATCTCGCTGCCGGGATGAAATTATCGGTTGATCCGCAGGATCTTTTTAATCCCGTCAATCCGGAATCTCAGAAAATGAAAGAATTACTGACAGCCGAGGTACAAAACCATCTGCGGAAAACGTTTGGTTCTTACGAGATTCCTCAAAAATTTGCTTTTGTTATGGAAGATTTTACACTGGACAACGGCATGCTGACGCAGACCATGAAACTCAAACGCCAGGTGGTCATGCAAAAATACGGAGACATGCTGGAAAAACTGTACAAAGAATAATCCTCAAAAGGATGAGGAGCTTCGGCTCCTCATTTTATCAACCGGGCAGAAATAAAAGTAGCTTCAAACAGAATGCTGCAACAAGCAAATCAAACTTGATGCGGCAGACAGGGATTGCCCGTAATCTTTTTATGGGGTTTTGCTTTTGTAAATCTGTTTGGTGACCGCCAGATTATCCCGATGGATGACCTCGTCGTAGTCCTTATGACCCAACACCTGCTTGATTTGAGATGTCTTCAGGCCCTTGATTTTGTTGAGTTCCCCGGAGTTGAAATTCACCAGTCCCTTCGCCAGGATGATGCCGTCTTTCCCCGCGCAAGTTACCGGATCTCCCGGATCAAAATCTCCTTCGACCTCGAGAACCCCGGAAGGCAGCAGACTTTTCCCTTTTTCCAGTAAGGCCTTTTTGGCGCCGTCATCAATGACAAGCTTGCCGCGGGGACGCAGCGTGAAGGCGATCCAGTATTTTTTGCTGTTCAGACGATCGGCCATGGGCAGAAACAATGTCCCGATTTCTTTCCCCGCCATAATGTTCGTCAGGATTTTTTCTTTTTTCCCGGGGGCTATAATGCAGGGGATACCGATCGCGGTAACTTTTTTAGCAGCCTGAATTTTACTCTTCATGCCTCCGGTGCCGGCGGCGGAGGTATCGCCCGTGGCAGCGGCTTCAATTTCTTCGGAGAACTCGCTGACCAGCGGGATGAGTTTGGCTTTTTTGTTGACCGCCGGATTGCCGTCATAAAGGCCGGCCGTGCTGGTGAGATTAATAAAGAGATCAGCTTCAATGATGTTGGCGATCATTGCCGCCAGGTTGTCGTTGTCACCGAATTTTATTTCATCAACGGCGACAGTGTCATTTTCGTTGATGATGGGAATGGCGCCCCATTCCAGCAGCGTGGAAAGCGTGTTGCGGATATTCAAATATCGCTGACGGTCCGTCAGGTCGGCAAGGGTTAAAAGAATCTGGGCGACATAGTGACCGTTTCCTTCAAAGGATTTGGAATACACGCGCATCAGCCTGCCCTGACCAATGGCGGCGGCGGCCTGTTTTTCGGGAATGCTTTTAAGCTTTTCTGCTATTTTCATGCGGTGCTTTCCCGAGACAATCGCCCCGGACGTAACCAGCACGACAGCATATCCCTGATTCTTCAGGTCAGACATATCCTGAACAATCGAATCAATAACTTTGAGGTCAAGACCATCATCTCCGGTCAGCACTGCGGAACCGACTTTAATCAGTATTTTTTTGGTGTGCGCGATTATTTCCTGCCGAATGTCCTTCATGATAGCGATTTTATCCTGATTGACTTAACATGGTGATGATCTTATTCATTATTTCCTTTAATCCTTCGCCGGTGACTGCGGAAAAAGGATGCAGTATTATGCCTTTTTTCTTGAAGAGCGCAACCTGTTTTTTGGCGTTTTCCCGGACATGGGGAAGATCAATTTTATTCAGGGCGACGATCTGCGGCTTGGCCATCATTTCGGGATTGTAATGTTCAAGCTCCTGATTGATGGCCGCATAGTTTGACCAGGCTTTGGTATGGGGCTCCTGGGAAATATCAATCATGTGCAGCAAAAGAGATGTTCTTTCCACGTGTTTTAAAAATTTGTCACCCATCCCCAGGCCTTCATGCGCTCCGGAGATCAGTCCGGGAATGTCGGCAACGACAAAGCTTTTGCTGTCCGAATATTTGACGACACCCAGATGCGGTGTCAGCGTGGTAAAAGGATAATCGGCGATCTTGGGTTTGGCGGCGGATACTCTGGAAATAAAAGTTGATTTGCCGGCATTGGGAAAACCGATAATTCCGACATCGGCCAGTAATTTCAATTCCAGTTTAAGCGTGAATTCTTCACCCTCCATTCCTTCCTGAGCGAATCGGGGTGTCTGATGAGTTGATGTTTTGAAATGAGTATTGCCCTTGCCACCGATGCCGCCGCGCGCAACGATAAAAGTCTGGCCGTTTTCAGATAAATCGGCCAGTTCTTCTCCAGTTTCGAAATTCTTGATGATCGTTCCCACCGGGATGGGAATTTCGAGATCTGCCGCGCTTCTTCCGGTACGCTGATTGCCGGAACCATGTCCGCCGTTTTTCGCGATTTGATGCTGCTTGTATTTCAAATCAAGCAGGGTGTGATGACTTTCCGTGGCGTGAAAGATGACATCGCCACCCTTGCCGCCGTCGCCTCCGTCCGGTCCGCCTTTCGCGATAAACTTTTCCCTCCGGAAACTCACGCATCCACTTCCGCCATGACCGGCCTTGACATAAATTTTTACTTCATCAACAAACTTCATAATTTAAAAAAAATAAAAGGCGCTTGGTGTAAGCGCCTTTTAAAATCAAATCTTGGGACGAGATTTTTATGCCGCGTAAACGCTTACTTTTTTTCTCGTTTTGTCCAGTCTTTCATATTTTACCACACCGTTAATCAGTGAGAAAAGGGTGAAATCCTTGCCCAGTCCCACGTTATTGCCCGGGTGTATTTTTGTTCCTACCTGCCGCACAATGATAGAGCCGGCGTTGATTTTTTCTCCGCCGAAAACTTTGACGCCGCGTCTTTGAGAATTACTGTCTCTACCGTTGCGGGAACTTCCCTGACCTTTCTTATGTGCCATGACTTCCTCCGCTTATGCCGTAATCTTTGTGATTTTCATGCTGGTTAGATTTTGACGATGCCCGGTTTTTTTGTGAAAACCCTTGCGTTTTTTCATGTGATAAACGATCAACTTCGGGCCTTTTTTTTGGGTGACGATTTGACCGACAACCTTGGCCCCTTCCACAAAAGGCTTTCCAACCTTCACTTCTTTGTCGCCGGAGATCATCAGGACTTCATTAAAAACAACTTCATCGCCTTTATTGCCGTCCAGTTTTTCTACGGATAAAACATCACCTTCAGTTACTTTGTGCTGTTTCGCTCCTGTTTTTATGACTGCGTACATAACTTATCCTTTATGAACTAGAATTAAGACTGGCACTTATAGACAAAATGTTTTCTTTTGTCAATACAATTTAAACATTGGCTGGAAATATTTTGCGACACATCCTCTTGGAATCTAAGTAACCGTAATAATAAAGCAAATATCGATCAAAAGAGGCCGGATTTTTTGTGGATGTGCAATCAGTCCTTCAATCGTTAAAAAAAGATGGATGGAAACTTGATTATCGTAGGAAATTGTGTCATTTTTCCTTATAAAAAATCTGGAGGTTAATTCATGAATAATAATGCTCCGGTAGTACTGATCAGCGGATGTTCAACGGGGATAGGTCGTGCTCTGGCGACTGAATTCACTTCCCGCAACTGGCAAGTATTTGCCACGGCCCGAAAATCGGTCGCCATTGATGATTTAAAAGCTCCGAATGTGGAAACCATGGCCCTCGATGTGACGGATGAAAATTCCATCAAAACCTGTGTCGATGCGGTCATGGCGAAAACCGGTCGTATTGATATGCTGGTCAATAACGCGGGACTTCTTCTTATCGGGCCTCTGGTTGAACTGGAAACGTGTGAATTGCGGCGGCAGTTTGAAACCAACGTTCTGGGATTGGCCGCCCTGACCCGCGCGGTTGTTCCGCAGATGATCAAGAAGCGATCAGGGAAAATAGTCAACATCAGCAGCATATCAGGCGTGTTGAATACGCCGTTTGCGGGGGCATACTGCTCCACGAAAGCCGCCGTGACGTCGTTTTCCGATGTCCTCCGCATGGAACTGGCGCCATTCGGCATTCAGGTGATTACCGTCCAGCCCGGCGGCATCCAATCAAAATTATCCGATAATGCCGATAAAGACCTCGATCGTTTCCGGAAAACGCCCTACGGCCCGATACAGAACTACATCGTCAAGCGGGCGCATATGTCGCAGGAAGGCGCGACACCGGCAGAGATTTTCTCAAAAGACCTTGTTGATCAACTTGAGCGGGAAAAAGTACAAAAATTGATTCGTCTGGGCAAGGGAGCAACACTGCTTCCGCTCGTTGCCAAACTGCCCCGTGCTTTGACCGACGCCTTGCTCAGTAAAAAGCTGGGCTTAAACAGGCTCAAAAATAACGGAAGAAATTGAAGAAGAGAAACTAGTACCATGTAACGTTTACAAATTCGGATAAAGGCGTTTTAATTTTATGCGC
>CAYZLL010000016.1:0-30297 GCA_964479225.1 uncultured Smithella sp. | reverse complement strand
ACCATTTCTTTTACTTTCTGAGCGTCTTCCGGCGGAAGAAATTCCCAGTTGGATTTTAACATCTTGGTGGCGATGGGTCCCGGAGCGATGGTGTTGACCTGAACGTTATGACGGACAAGCTCGCTGGCAAAAGCCCTGGTCAGCATTCTTATGCCGGCCTTGGAAATGGCGTAGATGCTCAGGCCCGGTTCCGGATTGTGGCCGTCGATGGAGGCGATATTGATGATTTTGCCGCCGCCCTGCTTGACCATGAGGTTGGCTGCCGCCTGGCTGATAAAATACGCGCCTTTCAGGTTGATATCCATCAGCTTGTCCCAGAGGCGTTCGTCGCCTTCGAGAACGGAAGCTTTGGCGGGACTGGCGCCGGCATTGTTGACGAGGATATCAATCCTGCCGTACTTGGCGATGACGGCATCCATCATTTTTTTAATTTCTTCCGATTTGCCCAAATGTGCCGGCAGTGGATAGGCTTCCCCGCCGAAGGCTTTGATTTCGTTTGCCGTCGCTTCCAGATCCTGCGCCTTGCGGCTGGTCACGACGACTTTAGCTCCGGCTTTGGCGAACGCGAAGGCGATGGCCTGTCCAATCCCGCGGCCCCCGCCGGTAATCACCGCCACTTTATCTTTTAATGAAAATCGTGATATGTCGAACATATTTTAATTCTCCTTGATGGATATAACGCCCCCTCTTTTATTGGCGAGGGGGCGAATGATGTTTATTACAATATGGTTTCTGTTTCCAGTGAAATTATAAAACTTCTCCGTCTCAAACGCCGATACCCGCCAGACGTTTAATGAGTTTTTTTCTGTCTTTGATATCATACTGGGACGTAATGGCAATCTGCTCCATAATGGGCGATCCGCCGCCGTGATAGTTTCCGTAGTTCATGACACCGGCCATGGTGCCGATGGTGTAGTCACCGAGCGTCATCCAGAACTTGATCTGGTCTTCCACGGGGACCTTGGGATTCCGGTTGAGGTATTTCTCCAGAACCGCTTTCAGGTCGGGATGCGAAAGATCGCCTTCATAGGGAAAGGTGGACGGTATGCCGCCGGCGATGCGGCAGATGAGCTCCTGCTCATGGAAGACCGCTTCTCCCGTCAGGCAACGGCCGACGTTGCAGTAAATGGAATTGGGAATATAGCTGCCAGGCCCGTAGGGACACATGCCGATGCCGGGGATGATGACTTCAGGCTTGCCCATACTGGAGGCGGTGAAGCCTGCGGCATAACCCAGTTCAGACACCTTAATAATCTCCGCCAGCATTTCTTTGACATGAGGCGTTTTCTCGATGCCGTTGTATTCCGCCGCCAGAGCCGCCAGGCCCAGAAAGACGTCACCGATGGCGGGCTTGCATCCCGAATAGCTGTGACGATGAAACAGCGCGAAGAGCAGGGCGCACATTCCGCCGTGATCGTTTTCACCACAGAGGAAGACCCGTTCCCAGGGAACGAAACAATCTTCGAAGATGATGTAGGAATCGGAGTACCCGATGTCTATGCCGCGCTTGATATGACTGCGCTTGTGTTGGTTGTGAATCGAAACGACCTGTTTGACCCCTTCGTAATCGGAGGGAACCGCAAAGGCGACAGCGTAATCTTTCTCGTCGGGGCCCAGGGCGCGGGTGGGCACCACCATGATTTCATCGGAGATCGAGGCCTCGGAAATATGGAGTTTGCAGCCCCGGACGACGATTCCGTCGCTTTTTTTCTCCACAACGTGGACGTACATATCCGGGTCTGTCTGCTCCGCGGGGCGCTTCAGGCGTTCACCTTTCATGTCGGTCTGGGCGCAGCTTCCCACGAGGTCTTCCCTCTGGAAGCGTTCGAGCCATTTGAGGAAGTTCTTGTGATATTCCGTATTGCCCTTGTTGACCTTGTCGGCCTCAAAGGAGGCGGCGTTGACGGCGTTGAGCGCATCGGTTCCCATGCAGCGCTGAATGCACATACCGGCCTTCCGGCACAAAGCCCGGGTCATATCCTGTTTTTTATGCAGATCGTCCGTGCTTTGATGGACATGGCAAAAGCGGTTGATCGTTTCTCCCGTCAGATGGGATGTGGCGGTGCACAGATCTTTCAATTCCGGATCGTCAACGGCGTCAAAAGTAAGTCCCATCACGTTGAGCACGGGCGCCTGAATCTCATCATCACGATCAATCTTTTCGCCGTCATGATACAGGTTCCTTCTCATCTTCCGGAGCCCTTCAATGTATTGTTTTTTTGTTCTCATGGTAATACCTCTTTTTTGTTGGAAACGGTTTTTTGTTTTTATGGTTGGTCACGGCTTACCGCGCTTAGCTTCAATTATTTAATCCCTTTTAAAAAATCCGCTGACGTGAACGAAGGGGTCGGGTACGTGTAAAATCCTTTTTGTGTCTTTTGGCCAAGCTCACCCCTGTCCACGTATTTTTTTACGAAATCAGCGTTTCTGATTTTCCCTCTGTCACCCGTTTTTTTTGCCCAGAAATTTTGAATGTGCCATACCGTATCCAGCCCCACGCCGTCCATAAGACCGAAGGGCCCGATCATCGTGCGCATGATTCCCATCCAAACCCTGTCAATATCTTCGACTGAGGCGACATCCTTGGAGGCAAGCGTCAAGGCGGTTTCGAAAAGACCGGCAAACATATAATTGAACACATAACCGGTGCTTTCTTTGTGAAGCACGATCGGGGCCAATCCGGTTTTTTCGGCAAATTCTTTGACCAGCGTTACATATTCCGGAGCAGTGCCGGGATGCGGCATGACATCGACCACGTTGGTCATACGGATGTCGTGGAAATGGTAAGCGAGAAATTTTTCCGGCCTTCCGGTGGCCTGCGCGAACATGGAAGGCAGAAGGGTTGAAGTGTTAGTTGTGAATATAGTCCGCTCGGGACACAAGGCATTTAACTGTCCGAAAACTTTTCCCTTCAGTTCCGGGTCTTCCGGCACCGATTCACTGACGATATCCGCGTCCTTTGCGGCTTCAGATATGTCGGTGGTCGTGCTGATCCTGTTCAATGCATCCGCAGCCTGCTCCTCTGTAATCCGGCCATCCCTTGTCAGTCGGGAAGCGATTCTTTTCAATCTTTCCAGCGCTTTTTCCAGCATTTCTTCTTTGATGTCGTAAAGCGTAACATGACAGCCATAAAGCGCGCATTGAAATCCGATCTGCTGGCCCATCGTGCCGCTACCTGCGATCAAAACATTTTTAATATCTTCAGCTTTCATAAAAACTCACTCCCTGACCCGGTCTAATCAATAACGGTTATTTTTTTATCTTTTGAGGATTTTCCTGTCTCTTTTCTTTTTAAAATTTTTTCCAGAATACCGGCATCTTCCAGTTTCAGGTAAAATGTGGCGCCGGATTCTTCTTTCCGGGCACGAATTCCGTCCAAAACGATTTCAAGCAAAGGATCGAGCATATCAGCAGGACCCGGCTTGCTTTTGGGCATTCCCTGCATGTGCCAGTGAATAAATAAATGTTCGATGGCGCCCATCAGCATAGAGCGAATCAGATAAGGGTTGGAATCTTTTTTGAACGTTCCGTCTTCAATTCCCGCCTTGATGCAATCCAGGAGAGCATGCGACGATTTGCGGATTGCGGCATGGGCCGGCGTTTGTCGAAATCGTTTATTGGACATCAATTGCAGGAGAACCAGAGCGGAATAATCAGGATTGACCTGATAAAGCTGAACGTAGAAAAGCAGGATGGCCCTGATTTTTGCTTCCACGCCCTTGATGTAGGGAATGACTCTTGATGATTCCTGAAGCGTCTCGTTGGTTATTTTTTCGGGAATCGCGAAGAGAAGATCTTCTTTGGTGCCGAAGTATTCATAAACCGTGGCTTCGGAAACACCGGCTTCCTTGCTGATTTCTATGATGGTCGTGTTCTGAAAGCCCTTTTCCGCAAAGATACGCAGGGCGGCTTCCATAATGCGGTCTTTTCTGCTTTTCGGTTTGCTTTTGTCCGTCATAAATATCTTCTCCGTACGTTACGGTTGCAGGATACATTATCATAGTCACACTGTCAAGAATTATTTTATTTTCATAGTCAGACTATGAAATATAAACCATTGCAGATAGTATTACACCAATAAGAAAAACAAATAGCGCGATTGTCTCAACTCTGGCTGGGTTACGGAGAAAAAAAGAGTGAATAATTTTTCTTAGAATAGACAAACCGGTGGCTTGATGGTTGGCAGACTGTCTCCTGCGTACAAAACCTTTTCCAGAAATAGACCGGAGGGAGGGGCGGTGAATCGCGCCGGCATTTCCGAATAGGCGTGCAGCATTTTTTCGATGTCGCTTCCGGTCAGGTTGCCGCGGCCGACTTCTACCGTGACACCGATGATACGACGCACCATTTTCCACAGGAAATGGGACCCGACAACGCGTACGGCAATGATGTCGTCAAATTCCTTTAACCATAATCCTTCGACATGGACTTTCGTCGAAGATTCTTTGTCCATTCTTTTGTCGGCAAAAGAGGCAAAATCATGGAATCCCTGAAACACATCGAGCGCACGTTTCATTTTACCGCAGTCCAGTTTGTCTTTGACCCACCAGACGTAGCGTTTGCCGAAAGCCGTGCGTCTTCTGGAAATCAAATAAAGGTAACTGCGGCTGACGGCGTGATGACGGGCATGAAAAAGTGACGGGGCGTTTTCTATTTTCAGGATATTGACGCTGGCGGGCAGGTGATCGTTCATGCCCATGCGCAGAGTTTCCGGATGAATCTTTCTGGCACATTCCAGATGGGCGGCTTGCGCCAGCGCGTGCACGCCGGCATCCGTCCGGCCCGCACCCTGAATTTTTACCGGGGCACCCAGAAATTTTTTAGCGGCAGCCATCAAGGTGTCCTGAACGCTGCGGGCGTTTTTCTGGCTCTGCCAGCCGCGATAATTCGTTCCATCGTATTCGAGGACCATTTTATATTTATTCATGGGCACCTGAGGCATGGGTTACC
This sequence comes from uncultured Smithella sp., assembly GCA_964479225.1. Taxonomy (GTDB): domain Bacteria; phylum Desulfobacterota; class Syntrophia; order Syntrophales; family Smithellaceae; genus Smithella. Next base: position 25,347 of record CAYZLL010000016.1, on the reverse strand, counting down.
TGATCACGGATGCCGGCTTCGGGAATAGCCTGAGAAAGTCCGCCGCTTTGCGTTGCGGCCTGATTTTGTTTTGGCGGTCCGATAACAGACATTGCTGAAATATTGTTTAACAAAAGGCTTTCCCGCGGAACAAAATATAATTCCGCCCCCGGCGATAAAGTGGTAATGACCGCCTTGCCGATAATCTTTCTGCCCTCATTGCCGAATAAATCACGGGTTCTGACACCCCAGGCATTGTGAAAAATCAGCGCGCGTCCGTTTTCTTCACCGATATAAAGCATGACATGCCCCTTGCGCCATAAAAGTGTTAAGTAAGGAACCCCCTGTTCCAGGATAATTTTTTCCTTTTGTTCCGGAGCATAGTATCGAAGATCAAGGTACGTGCCGACGTTTTTGACCTGATCTTCGGAGTGCCTGGGCAGCCAGATACCGAACGGCGCAAAAAAATCTCTGGTCATCGCGGAACAATCCCGATTTCCGTAAAGCCCTCCCCAGCCGTAGGGTTCGTCAATCATCTCATTGGCAATTTTCACCGCGTTGGCATGGGTAAATGACAGGGGCTTGATGTCCACCGTCTGACGGGAAACATTGCTGTGCTTGATGATGGCCTGTCCGTTCTCATCGGCCACGGCAATAAGAATTCCCAGATTTTCCGGTGCTTCCTTCACCAAGGGAAAAATCTGCCCGATGGATGTTCTGATGCTGAAAAGGCCCTTTTCGTCATAAATAGAGGATTTATCCTTAATGACGACCGCATAACGTCCGGTTTCCCAGGCCTTCATAAAATCCGGACTGACCCGTGCATAATCTTCCACCGGCATCCAGCCAAAAGCAAAACTGGTTTCTACCAGTGCCCATGTTTGATCCGCGCTGATGTGACATATCAGAAGCGGCGTATTGGCGGGCACCGAAGATATCTGCAAATTGTCAAACGGCCAGCCATCGATGTCTCCGCCGGGAAGATAAAAATGCGGCCCCTGCGTGGGCAGCATGCGCAGGTTCGTGCTTCTGCTGGTTATCGCCGGCAGGAGGGCATTGGGAAAATTTTCCACCGCGGCATTCTGCTGTAATTTTTTTACCCAGTCGGACGAATGTTTTTTCTTGTTTTCTCCATAGCCGGGACGGGCGGCGAATTTGTTAAAGATCAGCAACAATTTTTCGGCTGACGAATGGAAAGGCAGAAGATTGTGCCAGACCGAAAAGTAAGTCCTGTCGTAATCTTCGTTCATGGCGGCCTGAGTTTCCTGAGGAAGAAGAACGTTTTCCTGCGGAGACTGAATGATGTGGGCGGTGTGGTCCTGCGATATTTGCGTGACATCTTTAATTTCGGTGGCTTCTTTGACGTCCGGGATCGTCGCCGGCGCCTTGAAACAACAGGAGATCAGCAGCAAGGGTAAGATAAAACAAAGACCGTGTACTCGCGAAACATCAGACTTATGCATGAAAAGTTCCTTCATTTCTTTTGATTTTATTTATAAACTTTTTTCGAATTTAGAGCAAGACGAAACCCAAAAAAAATTCTGTATTTTGCAAATAATTTATGGAATAAGAAAAAGAACCCTGCTATAAATGCGCTGGAGTTACCGGTCGGCAGTTGAGGTGCTGATTCAAAAATAAAATATTGTTTCTTTCACGGGAAGAAGAAGGAGATGAAAAATGGATGGTTTTGTACCCAAGAAAATCTTTTTTACAAAGGGAGTGGGCACGCACAAAGACGAATTGCATTCCTTTGAGCGTGCCTTACGTGATGCGGGAATTGAAAAATGCAACCTGGTGCAGGTCTCCAGTATATTTCCCCCGCGCTGTAAAATGATTTCCAAGCCTCTGGGATTAAAAGAACTGACGCCCGGCGCCATTACGTATTGTGTTTTAAGCCGTTGCTGTACCAACGAACCGAAAAGGCTGCTGGCGGCTTCCGTCGGGTGCGCCATTCCGTCCGACAAATCGTCTTACGGTTACATCAGCGAACATCACGCCTACGGGCAGAACGAAAAACAGGCCGGTGATTACGCGGAAGATTTGGCTGCGGCCATGCTGGCTTCCACCCTCGGCATCGATTTCAATGTGGATGAAAGCTGGGACGAGAAAAAAGAAATCTTCAAAATTAGCGGCAAGATCGTGCGGACACTGAATGTTACCCAATCGGCCATTTGCCGGGATACCAATTTCACCACCGTGATTGCGGTGGCCGTGTTTATTTTCTAAAAAAAATTTCTCAGTCATGACTCAGGCCCACACGACCGGGGGTTCCTCCTGTTTTGAGTGCCTGAATGATGCTGCAAGAAGAGGAAAAGATGAACAAGAAAAGAGAAATCCCGGAATTGAAAATTCACGATGTCGGCGGCGGAGAGCTGCCGTATCTTTACTATGAAGGCGAAGCGCCGCAAATACTTTTCGCGCACGCCACCGGATTTTTGCCGTGGCTCTGGCATCCGATTATCGAAGAACTGACCCCGCACAAAGAAGCCTGGGCGCCCTATATATGCAATTATCGTGATTGTGACCCGGAAAGCGGCGGTCTTTCCTGGGATCTGATCGCCAGAGATTTGATCAGCTTTTGCAGTGCGCAGAACATCCGGGATAATCTGGCCGTAGGACATTCCATGGGCGCAACGGTGCTGGCCATCGCTTCTGCCGTGTTCGGTCTGCTGCCTCGCGGCCTGATTCTGATTGAGCCGATTTTTCTGCCGGAAGAATTCTACGCCATGGATATCCAGCTCAAGGACCATCCCCTGGCATCACAATCCATCAAGCGAAAGAACAGTTGGAAAGATGAAGAAGCCGCGCTGGACTATCTGAAATCAAAATCGCTCTTTGCCGGCTGGGACGAACAGATGCTCCAGTTCTATGTGAAATACGGCATGGAAAAACAGGCTGAGGGTGATTTGAAACTGACCTGCGCTCCCCGCAATGAAGCGGCACTGTTTATGGGCGGCAAAAGTACCAACCCCTGGCCCCTTCTGAAAAAATTGACCTGTCCGGTGCTGATTCTGGAAGGAGAAAAAAGCACCAATAAAGAATTCATCGATTTGAAGAAAGCGGTATCTTTATTGAAGGATGGAAGATACCAATCGGTTCCGGATACCGGGCATTTGATTCCCATGCAGAAACCTCAGGAAATCGCTGCCATTATCAAAGATTTCATGACGGAAATCTTTTAGTAAACGGTTGACGAAATGCAGGATATATGTCAACTTTCCTCTGAAATTCTTATCAACCATCAACAAAGGAAAAATGGTCAATGGCTCTGAATGAAAAAAGTCAGAACGGTTTGAAAAATGGCACCGGAGAAAATTTATTGACCAAACCTTTTGCTTGTATCGGACAAAAGGTCATCAAGGGCATTCATGTTCTGGGTTCAGCGACCATTTTCCTCGGGATGGCGTTGTGGAATACTTTCCGGCCGAAGCAGTTTCCCAAAGTCATTCAACAAATTTATTATATTGGCGCCAGTTCCACAGCGATTATTGTGCTGGTGAGTTTATTTACCGGGATGGTTTTGGGCCTGCAATCCTATCACGCGCTGATTCAGTTCGGCGCTGTCGGCGGGCTGGGCGCGCTGGTTTCTCTTTCGTTAATCAGGGAACTGGGACCGGTGCTGACCGCGATTATGATTACGGCCAGAGCGGGGTCCGCCATCACCGCGGAAATCGGGATTCAGCGCATTTCCGAACAGATTGACGCGCTGCAAACCATGCGGATTGATCCGTTTCGCTATCTGATCAGTCCCCGCGTCACCGCTTCCATCATCAGTTATCCCCTGCTGACAGCCGTATTTGATTTTATTGGAATTATCGGCGGGCACATTACCGCCGTCAAGCTTTTGGGTTTGAATGCAGGCGTGTATTCCCACAGCATTTTATCCAATGTCGATCTGAAAGACCTCACAGACGGATTCATCAAATCGATCGTGTTCGCGGTCATTGTTGCTACGGTCTGCTGTTATCAGGGATATTTCGTCCATATGCGCGAGGACAGCAAGGGTGCAAAAGCTGTGGGAATGGCCACGACGTCGGCTGTCGTTATTTCCTGCGTGTTGATTCTGGTTTCGGACTACGTAGTCACTTCGCTGCTGATGGTATAAATTATGATTGTTCCGCTTATCGAATTTAAAAATATCTCTAAAAGTTTCGGTTCCCGTACGGTTTTACAAAACGTGAATCTGCAAATATACGAAGGGCAGGTCACGACAATTATCGGATTGAGCGGTTCGGGAAAAAGCGTTATGCTCAAACATATTATCGGCCTGCTTCAACCCGATGAAGGAACGATTCTTTTCCGCGGCCGGCCGCTCAAGGAAATGAGCAAGGCTGAAATTGCATCATCGACTCACCAGATCAGTTACATGTTTCAGGGCAATGCCCTGTTCGACTCTCTGACCGTTTATGATAATATTGCTCTGCCTTTGAGGGAAACCACCAAGCTCAGCAAAACGGAGATTGACCGCAGAGTCATGGGCAGAATTGAACAAACGGAATTAAGTGAAGCGGCTCACCGGTATCCTTCGGAGCTGTCCGGTGGTATGCAGAAACGGGCGGCGCTGGCCCGCGCGTTGATTACCGACCCCCGCATTGTTTTGTTTGACGAGCCCACGACCGGGCAGGATCCGGTTCGTAAAAATGCGATTTTAAGCATGATTGCCCAATACCAGAAAAAATTTAATTTTACGGCGGTTATGGTCAGTCATGAAATCCCCGATGTTTATTTTATTTCCAACCGAATTCTTGCTTTGTATGACAAAACCATCGTCTTTCAGGGCACGCCGGAAGAGCTGAGCAATTTCGATCATCCCTTTAATGATGAAGTGATACGAAGTCTCGAGGGACTGCAAAAGGAATTAACCGGTCTTTATTCCCGACGGCAGTTCAAGATTTTACATCATACGCAATTGAAAAGCAGGAAAGGGGACGAAAGCTTCTGTATCGCTGTTTTTGATCTGGCGGACATGAACGCGGTGGTTCCTCGCATCGGGTTCGATAAGGCGCAGGAAATAATCCATTTAATGGGAATTTATATTGACAAGCATTTTGGCGCAACCGGTGGTTTTTCCACCCGCCGTAAAGCCAGGGAATTTGTTACCGTGCTTCCTTTTGCAGATCTAGCCGAGGCTGAAAAAATTATGAGTGAATTTGTTGCTGATTTTCATGAACACGGCATTCCGGATATCCGGGCGAAGGCTCAAAAAAGTGCCGGATCGGATCAATGTGTTGAATTTGCCATCAAGGCGGGAATCGCCGAGGGTATCCCCGATAATGACATAGATTCCATCGTGGAATTAGCCAGATCTCAACAAAAAGAAATCGGACGGCTGCAATGTGCCGTGAAGGAGTAAGCCAATGAAAAATTACAAGATAGAAACGATTGTCGGCATTTTCGTTTTTCTGGGACTGGTCTGTGTAGGATATATGACCGTGAAGCTGGGCAAAGTAAATTTTTTCAAGGACCATGCCTATCGCCTTACCGCCAGTTTCAATTCCGTCACAGGTCTGAGGAACGGCAATCCGGTGAACATGTTAGGTATTGAAATCGGAACGGTGGAAAAGATCACCATGGATCAGGAAAACCAGAAAGCGGTCGTGGTATTGAAAATCAAAGATGGCATCAAGATATATGACGATGCCATCGCTTCCATTAAAACGGAAGGCTTGATGGGTAATCAATATATCAGCATTGATCCGGGAGGATCAGGCACGCTACTCGAAAAAAACGGCGCCATTACCGAAACGCAGGCGCCGGTGGATATTATTGGACTGATCAGCAAGTATGCTTTTGGTGATATCAAGAAAGAATAGAATCTGTTATAATTTATCTGAAGGAGGAGAAAAAATGAAAAAACAACTCACGGGAGTATTGATTATATTGGCTGTGCTCATTTTTGCTTTGCCGGTTTTTGCCGGTGTCCCGCTTGAGGCCGTGAAGAAAAGTGTCAACGATGGGCTTGATGTCCTGCGTGATCCCAAGCTCAAAGCGGCGTCGGCAACGGAGCTTAAAAAAGAAAAACTGCGGGCCATTTATCAAGGGATGTTCGATGAAATGGAGTTTTCCAAACGGACACTGACCCGCAACTGGAACAGTTTTACGCCGGCGCAGCGGACGGAGTTTGTCCATCTCTTTGAACAGGTCCTGGAGAATTCTTATGCTGATAAAGTCCTGAGCTACACCAATGAAAAGATTGAATTCTATAAAGAGAACAAACTCTCGAATAACCAGGTTGAAGTGCAGAGCAAGATCATTACGTCTTCCAAGGAAATTCCTATTTTCTACCGGATGATTTTTAAAGACGGCCAATGGAAAGTTTACGATGTCGTGATTGAAAACGTCAGCCTGGTACAGAATTACCGCACGCAGTTCAGCGAGATCCTGGCCAAGGATAAACCGGAAAAACTGCTGGAGACGCTCCGCAAGAAATTAAATAAAAAGTAAATATTTGCAGAAGACATTCCGTCACTCAAAACCCTATTGCGGTTTCATTATGAAATCTTATCTTTCAGTTATATTTGCAGTGGTCATTTTATTGACGACGGGATTTGTTCATGGACAGGAAACCCTGCCCGCAACCACACCGCCGGATCTTGCAGCGTCACAACAGGTTGAGCCATCCCCTGAAACCGGCGTTGACCAGCAAGTTCTGGATCAAAGCCAAGCAACGTCAAACGATCCGACCGATGAAATCAATGAAGAATATAAGGAAGATGAAATCCTCGAAGAATACGTCGCCAATTATCCGAAGGAAGAGAAGGTGGATATTGCCGATCCTCTGGAACCCGTCAACAGAGTTATGCACGGGTTTAACGACAAGCTTTATTTCTGGGCGCTCAAGCCGGTTGCTCAGGGATACAAAGCCGTGCTGCCTGAACCGGCGCGTATTAGCGTAAAAAATTTCTTTTCCAATCTTGCTTTTCCCGGCCGATTTTTAAGCTGCCTCTTACAGGCTGATTTCAGCGGTGCCGCGACCGAAGCGGGACGCTTTGCGATCAACACCCTCTGGGGAATCGGCGGCCTGCTGGATCCTTCGTCAGGCAAAGAACTGAATCTCCAGAAACAGGATACCGATCTGGGACAAACGCTGGGCGTCTGGGGGGTGGGTCAGGGTTTCTATATCGTGTGGCCGGTTTTTGGACCTTCCAGCCCGCGTGACACGGCAACCCTCGTGGGTGATTATTTTTTATATCCTGTCTCTTACATCAATCCCTGGTACGCCAGTGTAGGCGTACGCACCTATGAAGAAGTGAACGTCACTTCTTTGAGAATCGGCGATTATGAAGCGCTTAAAGACGCGGCCATTGATCCCTATGTGGCTTTTCGCGATGCCTACGCGCAGTACCGTTTTAAAAAGATTAAGGCCAGAAAAACGAAATTTAAATCCTCTACACCGGTTAATCAGCAGGCACAACCAGCCGCGGCCGTGCCGGAAAGGTAAAAGGCAATGAAGAAAGGACTTGTGAAATATTTCCCGGCCATTTTATTGATGGTTTTATCATTTCTGGCAATCAGCCAATCGGCTAATGCGTCGGGTTTGTTTGGCCCGCTGCAAACGGTTTCCCGGGAGCAGGGCGGATTAAACACCGCCATCGGTTATCTGTATCATGAAGACACATACAAGAACGGCGAAAGTTATACGATGAAACAAAATGAGATTTATTCTCAGGCCGCTTATGGAGCAAAAAACATCTGGGAAGTATACGCCCGAATCGGCGTATCGAACATGAAAATGACAGGCATTTTTGCTTCCTCGGACCATTTTGTGGAAACCAGTCAAGATGATTTTGAGGCGGACTGGAAATTCTTCGGCGCCCTGGGAGCTAAAGCATTTTATCCGATCAATGAGAGATTCGGCGTGGGCGCTTTCCTGCAAGGGACTTATTATTTCAGTGACTTCTCCGACCATGTCGCGATAACCAGCGGCGGCGCGCCGGTCAAAACCGACATGAAATTCGAAAATCTCTGGGATGCCGGTTTCGGTATCGGGCTACAGGCCAAACTACGCTGCGGCACAAATTTGTACGCCGGTCCTTACCTGTATTATTCAGAAGCGGATTTGTCTCTTTTCTCCGGTTTATACGGCACGGAATACGCGAAAAAAGATCATACGGTCAAAAACAAATCATGGGCGGGTGGATTCGCGGGCGCCGATATCCCGTTGATCAAAGGATTCCGGTTGAATCTGGAAGGACAGTTTGCGGATAGATTTTCCGCCGGCGCCGCCATCAGTTACACCTATTAACATCAACCTGCCACTGCCTGAGTCAGCAGGAAACGGATCAACCCGCCGGTAGGGATGATGAATCATTTGGAAGAAAATATTTTTCAGGTTTGCAACCTCACCAAAATTTACACAATGGGTGAAGTGGAGGTCCACGCCCTGCGCGGCGTCAACATGGAACTCTACGCGGGTGAACTGGTGGTGCTGCTTGGTCCATCGGGCAGCGGCAAATCCACCCTGCTCAATATCATGGGCGGTCTGGACACGGCCACCGGCGGTTCTGTGTCCTACCGGGGGCAGGATTTAACCAAAGCTTCCGAAAAAGATCTGACCGAATACCGCCGCTTTCACGTCGGATTTGTTTTTCAATTTTACAATCTGATTTCCAGCCTGACCGCCCAGGAAAATGTCGCCGTCGTTACGGAGATTGCGGAAAATCCAATGTCACCGGAGAAAGCGCTGGAACTGGTTGGTTTGACCGAAAGAATAAATCATTTTCCCGCCCAACTCTCCGGCGGCGAGCAGCAGCGCGTCGCCATCGCCCGTGCCATTTCCAAGAACCCGGCGGTGTTGCTCTGCGATGAACCAACCGGCGCGCTGGATTTCAAAACTGGAATTCTGGTGTTGCAGGCACTGGAGCGCGTCAATCATGAACTGGGCACAGCCACGGCCATCATCACTCACAATGTGGACATCGCCGGCATGGCCGATCGCGTCATTCACTTAAGCAACGGCAGCATCGCCGAAGTGACGGAAAACAAGATCAAAAAATCGGCCAGCGAACTGCAATGGTAGGCTCATGAAGGCTTTAGACCTCAAACTCTGGCGGGAGATTTGGCGGATGAAAGGTCAGGTCTTTGCCATTTCCATGGTGGTAATGAGCGGCGTGGCAACCTTCATCCTGTTTATCAGTACCATGCATTCGCTGGATTTCACCCGCAGCAAGTTCTACCACGAATACAATTTTGCCGATGTCTTTGTCAATTTGAAGCGCGCGCCGGAAAGTCTTCAGGATAAGATTAAAAATATCCACGGCGTCCGGCAACTGGAAACACGGGTTTCGGCCTATGCAAAACTGGATATCCAGGGCTATACCGAGAATGTGACCGGCAGGATTGTCTCCATTCCCGATGACGGCAATCCCCTGCTGAATCGTCTTTACATCCGGCAGGGCCGGCTTCCCGATCCTTTCAAAGATAATGAAGTGGTCATCAACGAAACGTTTGCGCAGGCGCACAAGTTTAAACTCGGCGATCAACTGGCGGCGGTCATCAACGGCAAATGGAAAAAACTTAACATTACCGGCATCGCGCTTTCACCGGAATTCGTCCTGGTGATGAAAGCCGGCGCGATGACACCCGACGTCAAACGATTCGGCATCCTGTGGATGAGCCGCAAAGCCATCAGCAAAGCGTACGATATGGACGGCGCCTTCAACGACGTGGTTTTAAGTCTTTCCCCGGAAGCCAGGGAGAGCGACGTCATCCGCGATCTGGATCATATGCTCGGGAGCTACGGCGGTTTTGGCGCTTACGGCCGCAAAGACCAGATGTCGCACCGTCTGTTGAGCGAAGAAATGAAACAACTGCGAACGAGTTCGAGGATTTATCCCATCATCTTCATTTGTGTCGCCGCTTTCCTGCTTAACGTTGTGATGAGCAGAATCATTAACACCCAGCGCGAACAAATCGCCATCCTCAAGGCGTTCGGTTACGATGATTTTGCCGTGGGTGTGCATTACGCGAAAATGGTTGTCCTGATTATTTCCGTCGGCGTTGTCGCCGGCATTGCCGCCGGCATCTGGCTGGGCAAAATGATGGGAAACATGTACATGGAGTTCTACCGTTTTCCCGCTTTTATTTACAAATTGCATCCGGAAGTTCTGGCCATCGCTGTTTCGGTGAGCGTTTTTTCCGCTCTGGCCGGAACGATGCACTCCCTTTGGAAGGCCGCCAAACAGCCGCCCGCCGAAGCGATGCGGCCCGAGGCGCCGGCCCGCTACAGGGTGACGCTGATTGAAAAAACAGGCATCGGCCGCTGGCTGACGCAACCGGCCAGGATTATCGCCCGCAACATCGAGCGAAAACCGATCCGCACTTTTTTGTCCATTGTCGGCATCGCTGTTGCCTGCTCGACCATGGTTTCCAGCGGATTTTTCAAAGACTCCATCGATTTCATGGTGAAGGCGCAATATGTTTTTTCACAAAAGGAAGACATGACGATTTCTTTTGTCGAACCCACATCCTACCGCGCGCTTTATGAGCTCAAACAGACCCCCGGCATCAAGGATGCCGAGGTTTTCCGGTCGGTTCCGGTAAAATTCCAATTCGGTCACAGCAGCTATAAAACCGTTATCAACGGCATCGAACCGGAGGGACGTCTGCATCTTTTACTGGACACAAATTTACACAGCATTCCCCTGCCGGAATCGGGAATTTTATTGACGGATTATCTGGGAAAAATTCTGGGCATCAAGGTTGGCGATGTGCTGACCGTGGAAACGCTGGAAGGCGCTAAAGCCGTTCGGCAGGTGACGGTTGTCGGCCTGGCCAAACAATATCTGGGCGTGATGGGTTACATGAATTTAAACGCGCTCAATCGCCTGATGAAAGAAGGCGATGCGATCTCCGGCGCTTATCTGGTGACGGATGCCCCCTATAGAGAAAAGCTGTTCCGGTCATTCGTGGAAATGCCGCGCGTGGCCGAGGTTTTCATCCGGCAAAATGAAATCAATAATATTTACGACGTGATGGCCAAAAGTATGCTTTACTTTACATTCATTGCCATGCTGATGGCGTGTTCCATCGCCTTCGGCGTTATCTATAACAACGCGAGAATTGCACTGGCTGAGCGCAGCCGGGAGCTTTCATCTCTGCGCGTTTTGGGATATACGCGGGGCGAGATTGCTTACATTCTGCTCGGTGAACTGGCGATCATTACGCTCGCGGCGATTCCGCTGGGTTTTTTCATCGGCTACTGGCTTTGCGCTTATATTGCCTCCGCGCTGGCCTCCGATCTTTTCCGCGTGCCCTTGGTGATTGAATTAAAAACTTACGCGGTCGCGGCGTCGGTTGTTATTTTTTCGGCGCTGGTGTCCGGCCTGATTGTACGCCGGAAACTCGATCATCTCGATTTGGTGGAAGTTTTAAAGACAAAGGAGTAATATACCGGCAAGGAGTCAAGGATGAATGGATTGTTACGCAGAAAAATATTGATGATCAGCGTTATCCTGATCGTGGTCGCTTTGCTGATTTACGGTTTTTTGCCGAAAACGCAGGAAGTTGATATCGCCGTGGTGAAGCGCGGAGCGCTCCAGATTACGATTGAAGAAGAAGGACGCACGCGCCTCAAGGATCGTTTTACAATTTCCTCCCCGACCTCCGGCTATCTGCGGCGCATTTCTGCTAAAGTCGGAGATACCATACAAAAAGGTCAGATGGTTGCTGTTCTGGAGCCTTTGCCCTCACAGGCGCTCGATCCACGCAGCCGCGCGACGGCTCAGGCCGCCGTTGCTTCCGCCGAGGCGTCGCTGAAAGCTGCCCTGGAAAGAGCGCGGGTGGCCAAAACTGACGTCGCTTATCTGGACCAGAGAAAAGAAAGGTTAAAGGCTCTTTATGATAAGGGGTCTATTGCCAAAGATCAGTTTGATCAAATAAGTTCCGAGGCTCAAAAAGCGAACGCTCTGCAGCTTTCCGTTGAGGCGGAAGTGAATCTGGCCCGGTCTGAATTGGAGAGGGCAAAAATAACGCTGCAGAATTTTTCTTCTGTACGGGAGCGAAGCAATAGTGTGGAAGTGAAATCGCCGGTCAGCGGCGCCGTGTTCAGAATTTATCGGGAAAGTGAAGGTGCGGTCAATGTCGGCGAGCCGTTGATGGATCTGGGCAATTCCCGTGATCTGGAAGTGCGCGTGGAAGTGCTTTCCCCGGATGCCGTCAGGATACAAAAGGGAACGGATGTTTTGTTCAAGCGCTGGGGAAAAGAGGAACCGCTGAAAGGAAAGGTTCGTCTGGTTGAACCTGCCGGTTTTACCAAAATATCCAGCCTGGGCGTGGAAGAGCAGCGGGTGCTCGTTATTGTCGATATTACATCACCGCCGGAGCAATGGAATTTACTGGGTGACGGCTTCCGGATGGAAGCGCATTTTGTCATCTGGGAAGGGCAAAATATTCTGCAAATACCCGCGAGCGCACTGTTCCGGTCAGGTGAAAAATGGTCTGTGTTTGTTGTGGATGGTGGCAAAGCGCGCAAGCGCTCGGTGGAAATCGGTCAGAGAAACGGCCTGGCGGCGGAAATTATTTCCGGTCTGAAAGAAAATGAAAAGTTACTGGCTTATCCGGATGACTCCATCCGCGAAGGAACAAAAGTAAAACAAAGAAAGTAAAGGGGTTTCAATGAAAATATTTATCATCGTGGGAATGCCCGCGGCCGGGAAAAATATTGCCCGCATTTACGCGGAATCCAAAGGTTTGGTTTATTATGCGACAGGCGACATCGTCCGGGCGGAAGTAAAGAAACGCGGTGCGGAAGGCGACCTTGTCCAGAGTGCGAAAATCTCGGATGAATTGCGCGGTCAGGATGGCATGGGCGTAACGCGACTGGCCCTGGAAAAAGTGCTGCAATCCGGAGCTCAAACAGGTTTTCTGGAAGGCATGCGTTCCTGGCCGGAAATTGAATTGATTCGCGCCAGAGCCCAGTGCATCGTGGTTGCTTTTCTGGCACCGAGGCCATTACGTTTTGAACGTATTTGTTCGAGAGGCAGAGCGGATGATTCACCGCAGGCTTTCGACGATCGGGACCAGCGTGAAATTGCCTACGGAACGGCGATTCCTATTGCCCTGGCCGACGCTTATATTTTGAACACAAAAACCATGGATGACGCGATGCAACAACTCGATGCCATCGTCAACAAAGAATCTGCCGGTGCTAGATGAACCGGTTACTGAAATAAAGACACCCGTCCTGATGCCCGGAACGAAGCAACCCGGAGATTTCTTATCCATTTTCCGGGTAGATTTCCAACAGGAAAAATGATAGGGATTGAAGTCATGAAACATGGAAATTATTTTTTAACTTTTAATATTAGCGAGTGAGGTTGCTTATGCGTGTTCGTCTATTAAATATATTTTTCTTATTGATACTTTTATCCGGATGCGCGTGCGTCAGCAGTAACTGCGTGACCTGCGGCAGTGTCCAGGAAATTGCCAGAGACGGACGTTTCATCGCATATAATGACGGTACGGTTCTGGATACCAGCACCAATCTGATGTGGGCGGCCACAGATAACGGCAGCGATATCAGTTGGGCAGCAGCCAAGTTTTACTGTGAATCTTATCGAGCGGGTCATTACGACGATTGGCGCCTGCCCACTCTTGAGGAACTGGAAGAGTTGTATGATGAAAGTAAAAGCTATCCGGCAAAATGCAACAACAGCAACAGCATTCATCTGGCAACGAAACTCATCGATGTTTCCTGCTTCTATGCATGGGGATTAGAAACCAATGGCACCACCAGCGAGTCCATTATTTTTGATTTCGGCGCCGGTATCCAATCGGCATTTGCCAGTCAGATGACTTATTTTATGAGGGTCATCCCCGTGCGTTCACGTTAATCTTTTGCATGCTGACGATCAGATTTTTTATCTGCAAAATATTTTCATCATAAGAAAGTCATTTTCTCCAGTTTGGGGAAAGTGACTTTTTCTTTTTGCCAGAGAAAGCCGATGACGACCATCTTCATTCTTTGCAGTTCGCGCTCGTAATGATGGATCGTTTCCGATGGTAAAACCAGAATGGGGACGGGCCTGACAGCGGCAGCGAATGTCTGCACAAGCAATTGACCGACGGCGGCCATGATGCTTTTTTCCTTTGTATCAGTGACAACTTCAAAAATATGAGAGATTCTGTTTTCATCGGGATCAACTGCAAAAAGTTCGTTTTCTGTATCATTGCCGATTTTTATTTTGAGCCGGCGCAGATGAGCCGCCAGGGCGCTGACGACCAAATCGTGATCGCAGGCAGCGCATATTTCATCTTCAGGTAAAGGGGTTTCACTACCGACAAGATCTTCCCGAAAACCGATTTCCGCAAAATCCATTTCTGTTTGAACGGACTTCGCGGCTGCCGCTTTCATCATTTCCACTTTCTTGACGAACTGTGCCACTTGCAGGGCAAAGCGTTCGGATTGCAAATGGCCAACCACGGCAGCCTGGCTGACGGCATCGCCATCTTCCATCAGCGTCCAGACACCCCGGTAATTTTGTTCGAAAAGAGATTTACCAACCCCTTTTTTCCCGCCGCCGATTTTCCCGCGGTGAATGACAAAAACATTGCCCCTATGGTCTTCGGCAAAAGCGCCGCCGGTTTTCCGGTCTATGCCGGACCAGGGGAAATTAATTTCCAAAGCGATGGAAAGTACACCGGATGTTCCGGGTTTGCCGATGCCGAAGGCGTTCCAGTAACGCACTTCTTTTACGGTTTGGAAAAATTTCCAGATGTCCAGTTCTTCCGACCACAAAACTCTGGCGGAAAAACTTGCGCCTTGATGACCGAGCTTTATCTTGATGGTCTCATCAACAAAAGGTTTTAACTTTTTATTGAAAAGACCGGCATATTTTTTGATGGCCTTTTGATCCGCAATGACCTTCAGCATCTATATAACCTCTCACCGATAACCTCTTTTCCTATTATCTGTATTCTTTTTACTAATCCAGCCGTTTTTTGAAGCGACTGATGGCGCCGGAAAAAACGATGAACCCCAGGATGGTCAAAGCCAGATACTGAGGCCATAACACATCAAAACCGACCCCTTTGAGAAAGATATTCCGCAAAATGACCAAAAAGAACCGCAGCGGATTAAGATAAGTCAGCCATTGAACGACTTCAGGCATATTGGAAATGGGAAACACAAAACCACTGAGCATAAAGAACGGCAGAATGAAAAAGAAGGCGGTCATCATGGCCTGTTGTTTGGTTGAGGATATGGTCGAGATAAAGAGTCCGATACCCATCGTGCTGAGCAAAAACAAACACGTGGCAACAAAAAGAAGAAAGAAGCTTCCCTTAAAAGGTATTTCAAACCAGTAAACGGCTACACCGGTGACGGCCACCATGAGAGCCAAGGAAATAATAATGTAGGGAATGGTTTTCCCGATAATAAATTCATAGGATTTCAAAGGCGTCACAATGAGTTGTTCCATGGTGCCGTCTTCCTTCTCCCGGATAATGGCTATCGATGTCAAAATAAAAGTGGTAATCATGATTAAGACCGCGACGATGCCGGGAACAAAAAAATACTGATTGTCGAGATTGGGGTTGTACCAGGTTCTGATTCTGGCATCCACTTTACCGTATCGCATATTGACGGGATAGAGTTTGCGCAGTTCTTCACGATTGAATCTATCCAGCACCGACGCGATGTAGGCCGCTCTGACGGCGGTCATGTTGCTCATCGATCCGTCAAGGAGAAACTGAACCGGAGACGTTTCACCCGCTCTGATCACCGGCGCAAAATCATGGCTGATTTTGATTCCGACATCAATTTTTTTTCTCAGCAATAATTCCGACATCCGGCTTTCACTGTTCACGTTATGCGTCACGTGGAAGATGTTACTGCCTTCGAAACTGTCGATCAGCGATGAGCTTTCATAGGTTTTGGAATAGTCAAGAACGGCCATGCTGATGTTTTTGATGTCGTAGTTCATCACATAACCGAAAATAAGCATTTGCAGAAAAGGCATGACAAACATCAGCGCGCGGTTGCGTCTGTCGCTGAAAAGCTGAATGAACTCTTTGCGCACCAGTTCTCTGATTCTGAGCCAGCTCATAGACCTTCCTTCTTTAATAATCGGAAATTAAAAAAAGTCAGCACGACAAACATCAGCAGCAAAACCAGCAGGCTCGGCCACAAATAGGCAAAGCCCAGATTCCTTAGATAAATTCCCGATAAAATATCGATAAAATAAGTCGCCGGAACGGCCAGGGTGATGACCTGAAGAATTTGCGGCATATTGTTGACCGGAAAAACAAAGTTGGAAAGGAGCAGCGACGGCAGATAGGTGATTAAAATGGCGATCTGGTTGGCCAGCAGTTGCGATTTCGTCACATTGGAAATCAAAAGGCCCAGAGACAGGGCGACGCTTAAATAAAGAGACGACGCGAGAATCATCAGCCAGAAATTTCCCTTCATGACAATACCGAAAAGCAATTGCCCCAGTAAAATGGCGATCAGCACATCGATCAGAGCGATGAAAAAATAAGGGGTCGCCTTGCCGAGAAGAAATTCTCCCGCCTGGACGGGCATGGATTTGATGGTCTCCATGGTGCCGTTTTCATATTCCCGGGCAATGATTAATGAGGTGAGAAGCGCGCCAACAATCATGATAATGACGGCGATAATGCCGGGAAGAATAAAATTACGGCTTTCCATATCTTCGTTAAACCAGACGCGTAATCGTCCGTCCACGGGAGGCTTGATTTGTTCTCGCCCCTGCCTGTTGAGAAAGCTAATCAAAAGTTTTTGATTGTACCCCTCAATGAATGCCGTGATATAGCCCCGGACAATGTTGCCGAAAGTCGGATCGCTGCCATCGATGATAACCTGCATCCGGGCTTCACGGTCGGCGACGATGCTTTTCATGAAATCGGGCGGGATGACCAGCGCGACTTTTGCCCGGTCATGATCGAGAAAATCAACGGCATCCTGCGATCGGGAAAGACTTCCGGAAACGTGAAAATAAGGCGACGCTCTGAGTTTGCCAATAAAATCGCGGCTGAGTTCCGATTTGTCGTAATCCACATAAATCGTTTCCACTTTATCCACGTCGAGGCTCAGCGCATAACCGAAAAGAATGATCAGAAGCAACGGAATCGCAAACGCCAGATAAAGACTCCGGTAATCACGAATCAGGTGGTAGAATTCCTTGCGGATGATGGCTTTGAGCCGGACAAATTTCACGTCGCGTTCCTCTTCATCAACGTTATGAAAGCATCATTGAGATCGGCATCAGGCTGGCCGGGACACGCACCGACAATAATTTCCGCAGGCGTGCCGGACGCCACAATGTTTCCGGCGTTGATCATCACGATTCTTTCGCAAAAACGGGCTTCATCCATGTAGTGTGTTGTGACAAAGATGGTCATTCCACCATCGGCCAGTTGTTTGATGAAAGTCCAGAAATGGCCCCGAGTAACAGGGTCAACGCCGGAAGTCGGTTCATCCAAAAACAGAATATCCGGCTTATGCAAAAGAGAGCAGCCCAGTGCCAGCCGCTGACGCCAGCCCGGCGGCAATTCCCGGGTCTTGCGGTTTCTGGCATCCTGCAGACGCGCCATGTTCAAAACCCAGTCAATTCGCTCCGGCCATTGCTTCTCGGGAACGTTATAGACGCCCAGATAGAAGCGCAGATTTTCGAAAGGCGTTAAATCTTCATAAAGAGAAAACTTCTGCGACATATAGCCAATGGATTGTTTTATTTCCTCGGCTTCGGTCACGATATCGTGGCCGGCAACTATTCCGCCGCCCGCTGTCGGCGTGATGATCCCGCAAAGCATACGGATCGTGGTGGATTTGCCGGACCCGTTCGAGCCCAGGAATCCAAATATCTCGCCCCTCTTCACCGAAAAAGTTATTTTGTTGACCGCGACAAAATTGCCGAATCTTTTCTCCAGATGGGTAACGGAGATGGAATCAGAGTTGGAAGGTTTCATTGGCCAGTTCTCCGTCAGCTTCTTTTATCCGTACAACAATTGCGTCTTCCAGGATTGGAAATCCGCCACGCAGGACGGCGGGGGATGCCACGTCCATGAGAAGGGAGCGGTGCATCAAACCCAAAGCGTCGCATTTTTCGCCTTCATCAAGATAGGCGGTGGAAACCAGAATAGTCATGCCTTCATTTTTCATACTGCCCAGTATTTCCCAGAATTCATACCGGGAGACCGGATCCACCCCGTTGGTCGGCTCGTCAAGAATCAGCAGGAGCGGCTCATGCACCAGCACGCAGGCGAGTCCCAGCTTTTGCTTCATTCCTCCGGAAAGGTTGCCGGCCAGACGGTCTGCAAAAGGGAGGAGATTGGAAAATCCCAGATATTTCTCTTTGCGCTTTTTTCTTTCCTTGCGTGGAATGTCAAAAATATCCATGAAGAAATCCATGTTCTCTTCAACGGTTAAATCCTGATACAGGCCGAATCGCTGGGGCATATAGCCGATAATATTTTTTATTTTTTGCCTCTGCGCCACAACATGGAGGCTGTTGACAAGTATTTCCCCTTCGGTGGGCTGGATCATGGTGGCAATCATTCTCAGAAGCGACGACTTCCCCGCCCCGTCGGAACCGACCAGCCCGAAAATGTTTCCTGCATCAACCTGAAATGATACATTTTTGACCGCTTCAACCACTCCGAAGCGCAGGGTGACATTTTTTACCTCCACCATCGGGGAGGAACTTTGCGGCGACTGCGTCATACATCTACTCCATTCAGCGCAGCCACGCGTCGGCGGGCATTCCGGCTTTCAACTCCAAATCGGGATTGTCGATGGAAACCTTCACCAGATACACAAGCTTCACCCTTTCTTTTTTTGTCTGAATAATTTTCGGGGTAAATTCTCCTTCAGGAGAAATAAACGAAACATGACCCGTGTAGATTTTATCCGGGAAGGTATCAACTTTTACATCGACTTTCTGACCCTGTTTGACCTTGCCGATTTCGGTTTCATCAACAAAGATTTTCAGGTCAACACGGGAAAGATCGGAAACCGTAATGACCTCTCTTCCCGGACTGACGGTTTCACCCGGTTCAATATTGCGGCTGCTGACGATGCCTTTCATGGGTGATTTCAGTTGAGTATAATCAAGCTGTATGGAGGCCTGATTTAATGACGCATCAACGGCGCCGATTTGCGCAGCGGCAACTTCGATATCCTGCTTGACAGCGTCTATTCTGCTTAAATTACCCTCGGCCAATTTCAGGACAGATTGGCTTTCCTGCAGGCGTGACTGAGCAACATCATATTGCAGCTTCAAGGCATCCCGCTCTTTTTCCGAAACGACTCCCTTGCTGAACAAATCTTCAAAACGTCTGTAGTTCTTTTCGGCATTTTTAAATGTATCCTTTGCGCTTTGCACGCCGGCCTTTGCCCGGGCCACTTCTGAAGGAAGCGTTTTTTGATTAACGTTCAGAACCGTTTCCAGTTGCTGTTTCGTTTTTTGCGATCGATCCAGATTGGCCTTGGCCTGTGCAAAACGCGATTCAAATTCCGCGCGGTCAAGCTCCGCGATGACCTGATCTTTTTCAACCGTCTGCCCTTCCTGAACATTGACTTTTATGACACGTCCGGGAACCTGAAACGACAAGTTTGACTGTGTTGTTTCTATGGTACCGGAATAATAGAGTTCTTTCTCGTGATTTTTCTTCTGGCCGAAATAAACCAGAAAACCGACGGTTACAAACAGAATGATGAAAACGATGGCAATGATTCTTTTTTTCAATGTTGACCCTCCATTTTTTGCCTGCAATATTCTTTTGAAGATATGTCAAAATCTTGTTAGTGCTTGATTGCCTTCAAGACCAGAGCAGCCACTGCTTCACCGACACTCGATTTTAATTTTTTGTCATAAGCCCTCAGCCCGGCCGGTATCCATGATTGTTTGTCTTTTATCGGCGAAGCTTTTTTGTAAAGCAGAATTGTTCCGATGATCATCATGTGAATAAGGAACGGCACCGTTTCCATAAAAACGCCCCTTTCCCTTCCGTCCTCCAGAATTCCAGCCAGAATGGTGAGAATGGAGGCAATATCCTCCATGACAACACGCGGCAATGTCACACCTCCGGAGGCAACCTCACGCAGCATGATCGGGGGCAAATCCGGATTTCTGTCCACAGCATCGGTTATAAAGTTGATATAGGCCCTGAGTTTTTCTTCCGGTTGATCAGCCTTGACCACAGCTTGAGCAATACCCTGAGCGGCGTTGCCGATAATTTGATGAATAACATTGGCGTAGAGTGTATCTTTATCGCCGATTTGATAATAAATAGTTGCTTTGTTGACACCGGCACGTGCCGCAATTTCATCAACGTGTGCCCCACTGTAACCTTTTTCGGCAAACACCGACCGCGCCGTCTTTAAAATTTTCTCGGCAGTCTTGCCCGGTTTTTCTATATTCATTACTTTTTTAATCAATACGACAACCCCGGCATTTTTAACCAAACGGTTTAACCGAACGTTTGAATATTATGCGCAATATGTCAAGAGATTTTTTAGTGAGACCCGAATTTTAGGATAAAAGAGGGTCGACTTCCCCGCCGTTTGCGGCAGTGTGGGTCGCTTACGATTGACAGAAATATAGTGCTTCAAATATGTCATGAGCTATATTTGAATTGACAGATAAAATTCAATCAGGTCATTGCTACCTACAACTCCACGGAATTTGGTAGCATCAGCGATCGCGAACAAGTCGTGACCGCTGATGCAATCAATGAACAGCGTGTCTGTCTATTGGAGTCGGTTGATCGCCGTTTCGAGTGCCTGTGACACCAGACAGATGTCGTTATGAACACCCTTAGCGTGATCATAGCGGTCGGCTTCATTAACGGCAGCCAGCGTCGGCCTATCAAGTACCGGGCCGAGTCCAGTCGTTATTCCAGTGCTGACCGCCTGCTTCACCGGTTGGACGCGCCCTTCAAGTACCGTGCCCCAGACCGCTATATCTTTAATCTTCACGGCGTCCACTGTCAGCGGGTTTTCGGCAAGGATTGTGAAGTTGGCAAGCTTACCGGGCACGATGCTCCCAACCTCCTTTTCCATCCGCAACGAGTAGGCCGCCTCGATTGTGACAGCCTTGAGTGCGCCGAGGCGGCTCACGCGCTGCTCCGGACCGCGCACATTGCCGTCGTTTGTAATTCGGTTGACACCAGCCCACATGAGGAGTAGCGGTTGGCCGGGGGCCATGGGCATATCCGAGTGGTACGAGTAGGATATGCCGGCTTTCTCGACGTCACCCATCCGCACCATCACGTCGGCACGCTCAGGTTCAAGGCCGTTAGCCCGGTAGTTGTCAGCGAGGGCGACCGGATAGTAGGGGTTGCCACTTACGATCGCACCAAGTCGTTTGATCCGCTCAACCTGATCCGGTCGGGATACCGCGAAGTGGACAACAACCATACGGTGATCAGAACGTGGAATGCGGCGGATACTGAGTTCGAGCTGGTCCAGGACCATGTCGAGGCCGGCGTCACCGTTGACATGGATGTGGATCTGGTACCCGAGATCCCAGTATACCTTAAACGTCCTGGCGAAAAAGTCCGGGTCCATCATCCACTCTCCCTTGTGGCCGTCCGTATAGCCACGGGTTAGCTGCATGGCCTGCGAGAAAATGGCTCCGTCGGCAAAGAGCTTGACCTGCTTCGGCAGGAACGCAGTCATTCCCTGTCCCCAGGAAAGGAATTTTTCGGACTCTTCAGCCACCTTCTCGTCGGGGAAGGCGCCGGTGATCGACTTGCCGTCAACAATAAAGTAGAAGCGGAAGGGAGAGGATGAGGCACCCAACACGGCGTTCTGGGCGTTCTGCAACGGTTTGGAGACGATGCCGCCAGGCTCGCAGCCCAGTGTCACACCGTTGGCGTGATAGTAGCTCTTGACGAATTCGAGCGCTGCCCGCAGGCGATCAGGCGAGGCGATCGCCGAACCGACAAGGGGCAGAACGGCAAAGCCGCCCTGTTCCCAGTAATGGGCGTTCGCGAAGTCCGACTGCTTCTTTGCGCTATCGGGCAGCTTGTCAAACCACTCCTTCGTCACGCCGTACTTCTTCTCGGCGACGGAGTTCAGATAGAACTCATGGGCGGAGCGGTGCCAAACGATGATAGGTCGCGTGCGGCTGATCGCATCAAGGTCCGCTTTCTTCAGTTTGCCGTGAAAGTATTGGTGATAGCCCCAAGTGAGGAGAAGCGCGTCCGGATCCTTCATCCTACTATTTGCCTCGGCGAGCCGTTTAAGGTATTCCTCGTGATTCTTGGCCGCCTTCACCATGCCTGTGGGGAGAACCCAGTTCTCAATCGCAATGATCTCGCTCGTCATCGTGAGCCCGGCGAGCAGAGGATGGTCGTGCTGAGCGATGAGACCGGGGACGACGACCTGGTTTGCGAACGTTGTGTCAACCCTATAATGCTGTGCACCGGCTGCCGCTTTCAGCTCATCAACGGATCCCGTGGCGATGATCCGGTCTCCCACAACTGCCACGGCCTTCACGGTTGGCTTCGCTGGATCCAGGGTAACGATTTCCTTTGCCTGGTAAATGACGATCTGCGGCAACGCCTCCATGGCCTTGGTAATGTCCTGCAGGCTTGCTTCCTGGGCAATCGTTGCGTAAGGCAGTAGGAAGAGGACGAGGGATATCATCATCCATTTCTTTTTATTCATAAATACCTCCTTTGAACCGCATTGATTTTATAGCTGGGATTCAGCAGCGCGTTGTCCTAAGACTAGACAGTCTGGCCGCCTGAAAAACCCAACAATGTTTATACTGTCTGCATATTTCTGCCAACCACCGAAAGTTGCTTTCTGTGTAAATCGGTCTATATTTACTCACATTGATTGGACGAAAAATCTTTTTTACACTTATGGTTGTAATCTAGCATGAATGACAGAAAATTGACATTCTATCTTTCAGGAAGCTCTTGACACCGCTTTTGAATAATCAATATTTGGTGTCTGTCTCTTCCGAATATTTTGCATTGTTCGTGAAAAAGCTGCTCTTATGCACTAAATCGGAACATCCGACAATAAATAAGAGTCATCAAATAATAATACCAGCCAAGAATTTTTAAATCAGGTAAAGAGTTCTTTTCATGGTGTTCCACCTCCTAGATATAAACTTTAAGAGCGGAAACCTGACCAATCGTTTAACTTATGCGTGATAAAGATGCGCCTGATTTCGTCCGTTATGTTTGGCTTCATACAGAGCGCTGTCTGCGGCGCGAATCACCTCTTCAGATGTATTTCCATGATCAGGATATTGTGCGACACCAATGGATATCGTCATTTTTAATGCCAGTTTTTCAAAATTTATTTCCTGCGTGCTTACCGCCCGGCAAATTTCTTCTGCCCGTTTAAGCGCATCTTCTTGATTCAATCGGGGCATCACCATAATAAATTCCTCACCGCCATAACGGCAGACAAAATCATCCGCCCGGGCCTGGGCAAGCAGGAATTGAGCCAGTTTGATTAATGCCGCATCGCCTGCTTTATGTCCGTAAGTGTCATTCAATCGTTTAAAATAATCAATATCCAACATTAAAATACTGACATTATGATGACTTCGTTTAGCGCGGATAATTTCACGCTCGATCGTATCATCCAGGAGGCGCCGGTTATGCAATCCCGTTAATGAATCACGCACTGCTAATTCTTCCAGGCGGGCGCGCAATTCTTCATTGACAATTAATTGAGTTCTCAAATCTTGATTAATCTTCTGAATTTCATCCTGAAAGCGCTTGCGCTCGGTCACATCACGCAGGGTGATGATCTGTCCGGCAAAATCTTCATCTTTGTTTTTCTGATTTCTATAAACAGGCACAATCTTGATCTCCAGGTACTGATCAAATAATCCGGGTAATTCCATTTCCTGATATGTTTTCGGGTTATGGTCTTTAATCATCCTGGTTAAATCCGGCAGGTTTTTGAGATGGTCCGTGACAATTTTTCCAATGACGAGGTCTTCTTGCGGTCCTAATATGCTGAGGGCTCCAGGATTGATATCGACTATTCGTCCCTTATAATCCAGGACAATGACGCCATCGCGCATTGTTTCAATCACGGTATGGCGAGCGATAGGTACGATATCCAATAACTGAAATTGTAGCAGAGCATCCAGGAAAAAAACGCCTGTAAGAGAGCTCACCATGGGTGTCGGATCTATGCCTATCGGTACCTTGCCCGTCAAATACCAGATATTAAAAATCAAGGGTGTAATAATTCCGGCAATAAGTACATATATCTGGCGACGGTAAACCTTGGGCATCCCCCATACTGAACGCAACAGAATATAGCTCCCCACTACCAGCATCATGTAGGAGTACCCTGCGATAAGGAAAAGAAGTCCGGGGCCATGGGTGTATAAATACGAATGGCCATCTGCCATCAGGGTATAACTTTTAAAAATCAGGTGATGCCATTCATTGGTCCAGACCAACCCGAAGCCGATTACCGGAACTATAAAAAGGAGCGCAATATTTTTACGAGTAATGTAATGCTGTTTCCCGCTGAATTCCAACGCAAAAGTCATATAAAAGACAGGGAACGGACAAATTCCCCAATACATCATCTTCACCCAAAAGAGATTATCTTCAAATGTCGCCGACGAATATTGCAAAGTTGCCATGGCTGACCAAATGGTTATAGACGCCATAAATGCGGTCAACGATTTTCCACCCGGATGAGATCGCCGACTCCAGGCAATTAAAGTCACAATAGCCTGCAGGATGAAACTTATAAAACTGATAATGACGTAAGGCGTAATAACCTTTGGCATAAGACAAATATCGGGTGAAGCGTCGTTAAAATTTATTGGTAAATTGACTGGTAAGTACTTATTGATTTATAAGCAGTCCATCCTTGTTTGTCAAGGAGATTTTGGGCACAAAAAGCGGGCGAGCGAACTTGTTTCTTACGGATCGAAAGACAGTAACGCCAATGGTTTTATTGCTTCGCCAGCCATTCTTTTGCCTGCTCCATAGTATCGAACGCCACTACATTTCTGCCTGAAAATTTCATGATTGTGTTATATATAAACTGCTTCATGCCTGTTACACCTACCACTGCTGCTGCAACCACATAAGGCTTATTACCTGCCACGTATTTCTTCACAACATCAGTCATCTCAGGGTTGTACCGGGTGTCGGTCACATCCGTTAGAGTGAAAAGTGATTTCTCGGGCTGCCTTCGGATGATTTCTTTTGCTTTATTGATGACCTCAAAAAACTCTTCAGGTTTGCAGTTAGCCATATCTATATAAAGAAACTTCTTTCCTTTGTGATCTGTAAAATACACCCTCTCCATGCAATTTCCTCCGGCAAATTTTTATGATTTGTATTTTATTTATGATTTTTCTGTCCAAATTTCTCTCGCTATTTTTTGAGGAATCACCAGTTGTAATC